>JANYBN010000140.1 GCA_025360785.1 Geobacter sp. | reverse complement strand
AGTGCAGTGGGCGGTAGACCAACTAAATCACAGACCACGTAAAGCTTTAGGATTCAGGTCACCGCATGAGGTGTTATTCGGGGTGGAGATGTGTTACACCAAACCACCACTGGCTGTTGCACTTCGAACTTGAATCCGCCACGGCTTAAACAACAACAAAAGTAAATAAAAGCCAGCTGACACAAGCGCTGCTTGAAACTGCTAACGACGTGCACGGTATTGGCCTTCTGGGAAACGATGCTTACGAAAAAAACACATGCGCCACTTGGAAATAAGCCCTTCCAAAGTCCGCACATTACAAACCGATTCAATAGAAGTTTATAAAGCGCACCAGCGGTAAACCAGCTAACCGCCCGTCAGGTCAACACTGCACCAGGAGTCCTATGGCCCTTTTTCCACTGTCCAATCAAATTCTCGACTCGGTCCAGTCACCATCCATCATGCTTTCCGTGCTGAAGTTATTCCTTATTCCAGTCGGGGGCGGAATCCCTGCCGGTGTTTTGCTTGCTCAAGCCAAAGGCATGGCCTGGCCCATCACCACAGGACTCTACCTGGTTTCCGATATGGTCCTGGCCCTTGTCTTTGAACCGGTCCTTCGGCTTTTCGCAGCGTTGGGTGGGAAAGTCCCGTTTCTAGCTCGTTTCAGCTCGGCTTTAAAGGCTGCAACGGCTCGAAGCGTGGCACATTTCAGTGGCACCAGCGCCGGCCCCCTTGCGCTCGTTATGATCGCCTTCGGCGTTGATCCAATGACAGGGCGCGCCACGGCGCTCGCTGCGGGCCACGGATTCTTTACCGGCTGGGCCATTGCCATCGTTGGAGATATGCTTTATTTCGCCGTCATCGCGCTCACGACTTTGCGCCTGAACTCGTACTTTCGAGACCCAAACACTACAATGCTGATCGTCCTTGGCGCGATGTTCTTCGTGCCCATGCTGGTACGTTATTTTCGATCCAAACGCCTGCCGCAGAAACAATGCTAGATCATGGACATTCAGCCGGATTGAGCCCAGCATTGCCGACTTATAAGAACCAATTGACAAAGTGCAATCAGTGCACTAAATTGGATTATGCCACTCATTCAACGCTTTCTTAACTGTGTCATTTACATCAATGCACGGGATCATAACCCGCCACACTTTCATGTTCGTACCAATGACGGCAGAGATGCCATGGTGGAAATTGAAACCTTCAAGATCCGTTTAAAAGAAATTGGGCGACGTGATATTAGTGAAGCACTGACATGGGCAACGGATCATTGTGACCTGTTGCTGGCTAAGTTCAAGGAGTACAACCCATGAAAACAAACCGGTTTAACATCAATCATGTCGAAGTCTGCGCCCCCTACTGTCTGCGCATAACATTTGGTGACGGAGTTGTCATGGATGTTGATCTTGCTGGCATCATACAGCGCTATCCTGTCTTATCCCCGTTGAAAGATGAGGCGCTCTTTGCCCGTGCGCATGTGGGAGAATGGAGTATTGGGGTGGATTGGATTTCGGGTGAGATTGATCTAGCCGGGGATAATCTTCGTGCTGAGGCTATCGAACAGAGCGGCGGAATTTCGCACGAACGTATCTGGGACTGGATGCATCGAAATAAGCTGACTCTGGATGGCGCAGCCGCCGCTCTCGGGATAAGCCGCCGCATGGTGGCCTATTACCGTAATGGCGAAAAGCCCATTCCAAAGCACATCTGGCTGGCGTGTCTGGGGTGGGAACGATGCGTGGTTGAAGGCCTGGAAACATGGAAAGATGCTGCATAATTTATTTTGAACTGAATATTATTTCATGACCGAAACAAGCGGCCCATATATCCGCTCCGCGAGCGCACTGAACTCTTCCCCCCACGGCTCTTCACTCCCAAAACAGAGAGACACCGCCTGATTGTCGCATTCACCGGGGAACCCCATCCGCTGATCACCGCACCAAGATCTTTCCGCCTTCTGCTGCCCGTCTTTCAGATACACCCAGGACGTTTCGGGAAAAAACCGGAGCGGCCTTGTCATCCCTTCACAGTAGAGAACAAGCAGATCGGACAGGATTGCTGCCGCATTCTCAACCGGGGGCAGCTCCAGCGTCATGTCATTTGCAATCATCATGCTTTGCAGCGGATAGCCGTCTGCCTTGGCGATGTTAAGCAGCAGGTGCTCAAGCCAGACCGCGAGGCGATCTTTGCCCTTCATACTTGCACAGCGCCAGCGTACATGTATGCCGCTCCGGCAGTTATCCAGAGCCGCATACAGCTGCACCCTGTCGTGATCGAATGTAATGGTAAGCGGATCAAGTGGAGCGCCCAGCTGCGGTTCGAGCGCTGCTGCAAACTGACGGTTTTTTTCCCAGACGTTGTCAAAGGCGTTCTTGCCGGCCGACAGTGGCGGCAGAACGCCGCGTGATCGTGCCGCCAGCAGGCAGTCGTCGTACTCCGCTCCCTTCAGCAACCGGCTGACAAGTTCCTGAGACAGGGAGTAGCGTGATAGTGCGTCCAGCGAAAACGGTTCGGAGTCATCCGGCTCTTCAGCCGGGTTGAAAGGTTTGACCCGCAGGCGCTGCTCAAGAAAGGAGGCAGCCGGGTTTGACAGGAAACGCGCCAGCTGCTGCAGCTCTATTTGCAGAACCGGTTTGTCGGCGTGCGGTAACGGCTCACTAATAAACTCGCGCCGGGAACGCCCCGATACGCGTCTGGCTTCAAGCGCCTGGCAGCTTTCCCGGTCGTAGCTGAATAGGTGTGCCGGGTCGTGGCCATCAAAATAGAGCGGGCTGAACCCCTGCAGGCGGTTCCGGATAAGAAGTGACGCCGGCGTTGCGCCGTCCGTCCCGACGAAGCCGCCCGTGACATAATCGATCAGTTCGGCCACCAGGACGGACGGCGGCAGAGTGCTGTTGTCGCGATCACTCTGGCCGTTGTAGCTGATACAGAAGCGATCCTCCGCCGCCATGAGCGCCTCAAGGAACAGGTAACGGTCCTCATCACTGAGCGAGCGGTCTCCGCGCCGCCGCGCACCGTTCATCAGGCTGAATCCGGGCGGTCGTTCCGTGCGCGGAAACTGTCCGTCATTCATGCCGGCCAGCCAGATTACGCGCATCGGGATACTCCGCATCGGCAGCATGGCACAGAATGTAATCGAGCCCCCCATGAAGCCGTAACCGCCGCCGCTCTTGGCGAGGATCTCGGCAAGGTGGTCTCGTACTGCATCGAGCGCTATCGGCTGTGTGAAACCGTAGAGTCTGCCTGCCTCGCTGAGTGAATTAACGGCCTGGGCAACAGCTATTGGTCCTTTGGTATCATTTTCGTCAGGCAGCAACATCTGGGTGATGGTCGCACTGAAAATGTCGCTCCATTCGGGCAGGGTATGGGGAGCACTCAAGCGGCGGCTGTTTTCCCGGATGACGGTGATGAATTCGGCCAGTTTACCAAGCGCATCCGCCTGGCGTCCTGAGCAGGCGGGGTAGGGGAGTATGCCGCTGAATGTGGCATTTTCATCAGGCGACATGGCGTAGCCGAGGAACAGCTTATCCAGACCGGCCTGCCAGCTGAAATCCGCATAGGGCGGAAAGCCGAGCTCGGCACGGTGATCGGCGTCGAGCCCCCATCGTACGGAGCAGTCGTCCAGCCAGTTTCTGATGTCGATAAGCTCGTCTTCGTTGAGAGCAAAACGGCTCATTACGGCTGGAGTCTCCAGAAGATCGAGCATGTCATGGAGAGCAAAACGGCCGGGTGCCGTATCGAGAATCTTGAGGAACGCATCGACAAAAAGGTTTTCACTCCGGACACTGCGGTCGGCAATCGTGTACGGGAGGGCCGGCCGGCCGGTTGAACGGGAACCGAACACTGAACTGATATAGGGCGCGTAGGTCTCGATATCCGGGATCATCACGACGATGTGCCGCGGTTCCAGATCCGGCAGCTCATCAAACTGTGCCAACAGGTGGTCGTAAAGAATTTCCATCTCGCGCAGCGTTCCGTGGCATGAGTGGATCTGCAGCGATCGGTCATCTGTGGCAACAATGTATTTAGCACCGTCTGCCGGGCGATCATGCAGGGTGAGAATGTCGCCTTGAATGGTGGACAGCATAGACGCGGAGTTAGCGGCGCCGTTTTGCCGGTTGTTTTCTGGTATGTTATCCAACTCTTCCACTTCAAAACCGTAGTCCAGCAGTGATTCGAAGAATTCCTGACCCAATGTGCCGAGTGAAGAAAGGAGTGGATTGCCGGTTTCGTAATATTCTTCCGCTTCCGCCGTATGTGCAGACTGCAGCGCCAACCTGGATTTTCTCTTCTCTGAAATGATTGTGCCCCAGTACTCCCCGCAGGGATTAAGCAGATAGCAGGTCACGTCACAATAGGTCGAAAGCAGACGTAGCGCTTCCAGATGGAACGGTGGGAGGTAGGAAATTCCAAACAGGGAAACACGGCGGGGTAATGTGCCGTCAGGCGGAGCCCCACCGGCAACGTGGCGGCTTAATGTACTCAGCAGCGCCGCACGGTGAGTCCCCTGGCAGTCACCGCTTATTGCGCGCCATAGCAGGGCTTGCCAATCGTCACCGTCTCCTTTGTCCCAGGCAAGCACCATTTCCGGCCTGAATATGGTATATTGATCGAAACAGCCGGCTATTGATCGGGAAATCTGCAGTAGACGGCGATCATCGCGGCTGTTCCCCAGATATGAGGCAATCTGTTCGAAACCTTCCAGTTGTGATAGAGACGGCAGCTGTGATGCAATACGCCAGGTTAGCGAACTCTGGGTGAAAAAGGACGATGTATGTGATTCGGGAAGTACCGCTTTGAAGCTCCGGTCGAGAAGATCGTTGGGGAAACTGAAATCAAGTCCGGCGGATATTCCGAGATGAGTGGCAAGCTCCATGGATATCCAGCGCGCCATGCCATTGCTGAGAATAATGATGCTCTCTTTTTCCAGCGGTGACAGCGGTGAGGAACCGAGGTTGCCGGCTAGTGTTTCGAGAAGGCGTTTTTGGGAACAGCTGGTAATGAGTCTAAGTGTCGGCATGCGCGAAACTATACCGGAATTGGCTGGACAAACAAGCAGGAATTACGCTATGTGAACGTAAATTTAATGGAGGTAGTTAAGTGCTCAAAAGCATGACAGGATATGGTAAAGGGGAAGCAGTAACACCGGTCGGTAATTTCGCCGTAGAAATCCGTTCCGTCAATCATCGTTACGGTGAGATCTCTGTGCGGATGCCGCGATCTTTGTATGCGTTTGAAAACGATGTAAAACGTTCAGTCTCCTCGGTTCTCAAGCGTGGCAAGATTGATATTTCCGTGCAGTGGGATGAAACCGCTGCCGCTAACACGGCCCCGCAACTGGATTTGGCTGTAGCGCGGGGTTATTATGAGGCCTATTCCCGGTTGGCAAAAGAGCTTAATCTGCCGCAGGATGCCGACCCTTCATTCATAATGTCACAAAAGGGAGTGATGAAAGAGGTGGCCGGTGCTGTCGATGAGACAGAATTGCAGCCGCAGCTTCTGTACGCAGTGATGGCAGCTGTTACAGCGCTGGAAGGTATGCGGATAAAGGAGGGTGAGGCTCTTGCTGAAGACCTGAAAGTAAGGAGATTGCAGATCGCAGAGTGGTCGAGTCAGGTAGGGGAGCGGACACCGCAGGTTGTGATGGAATACCGCCAGAAATTGAAGACACGGCTGGAGCAACTCCTTGATGGAGCCGAGATGGACGACAGCCGGCTGGCGCAGGAAGTGGCGCTGTTGGCTGATCGCTCTGACATAACGGAAGAACTTGTAAGGCTCTCAAGCCATTTCAATCAGTTTGATGAAGCTCTGCGCAGTGCAGAGCCGGTCGGCAGAAAACTGGATTTCCTGATGCAGGAGATGAATCGGGAAGTCAATACGATCGGTTCGAAATCGAATGATGCCGGTATTACGACCCTGGTTATTCAGATCAAGGCGGAGATGGAGAAGATGCGGGAGCAGGTTCAGAATGTGGAATAAATCATGGCGATTAAAGGATGCCAAAAACCAGTTCAGTAAAGTAGTTGAAGCGGCACTGCATGGTGAACCACAGCATGTGACCCGGCGTGGGCGCGAGGTGGTTGTAGTTGTTGCCGCTGATGAATATGTACGGCTTGAAAAGTTCAAGGCGGCCTCCATGCCTAGTTTTGTGGATCATTTACTTGCGCTTCCAAAGGATGATGTGGAGTTTGAACGGTTGCCGTTTAATTCCCGTGAGGTTGAATTCTGATCATTCCCTGTTTGACGACCCAGGTTGTTAAGCGTATACATGAAATAGTTTTTAATTAAATGTGATTAAGTAAGGCGAAAGGGAATCATGGGCGACCAGCTTTATCTGGAGCGTTTTGTCTGGTTTGACAATGAAGCCCGCCGCGAGCGCTTTCCCAACTGTACAGTCGGAATAGGCTGAACGTCGCCATTTCCAGAGCCAGATGTCTCGCAATCCTTGTCGCTAATCCTGCCCTGATGTCGATACGCTGCACGACACCGGAACAGATGGCCATGGTGAATACCCTGTGTTGGGTCAGGGATTACAGTGATTATGCGGTGGATAATGTAGCTATAAATCAATAAAGAACTTGCCCACAGTTGGAAATGTCACTAAATTCCCTAAACAATATATTTTTTAAAAGGAACACCCCATGAAACGAGAAGGTTTGACCATAATACTGTCTGCTCCCTCCGGTGCCGGCAAGACTTCGTTGTGTCGCGAGCTTTTCAAGATCTTTCCGGATATCAAGGAATCGGTTAGTTATACAACCCGTAAGCCGAGACCGGGTGAAGTTGAGGGGGAAGCGTATCACTTTGTTTCCAATGAAGAGTTTACGCGGATGGTCGAAGAAGACGCTTTTGCCGAGTGGGCACTGGTCCATGGTAATATGTACGGCACGGCATTGAGTACTCTGGAAGAAGCCCGTAAAAAGGGTGTTGACCTGGTGCTGGATATAGATTGCCAGGGAGCATTGAAGCTGAAGGAACAGTTTGACGGAGGGGTTTATATTTTTATTTTGCCTCCCAGTATGGAAGAGTTGAGGCGGAGACTTGAAAGCCGCTCGTCCGATGCCCAGGAGGTTATTGATCGGCGCATTTTGAGGGCCGCTGATGAGATCAAGGAGTCACGCTGGTATGACTTCATCATCATTAATGATGATTTTGATGTCGCCTGCCAGGAATTGGCCGCAATCGTCATTGCCCATCGCCGCAAAACCTTCAGAATGTTGGAAAAAGTCGGAAAATTGTTTGATATATGAAGTAAATTAGCGTACAAAGACCGTTCATCTAAAGTTGCAGGAAGGAGTATATCATGGCACGAGTAACTGTTGAAGATTGTCTGGAAAAAGTGGAAAACAGATTCCAGCTCGTAATACTTGCGGCAAAGCGTGTAAAACAGCTCTATAAAGGGGCACAACCGCTTGTTGATTCCAAAAACCGTCAGGTAGTCACTGCACTCCGTGAAATTGCTGCCGGTAAAATCAGTTACGAAGTTTCAAAAAAACAGCGCGTTTAACCTGCCACCTATTGGTGAAACTGGAATTATTCCGGTTTCACCTTTTTTTTATCTACTCTCCTTACATATCCTATTAATCTGCTACAGGCGACGAATAACGTATGATCCGACTCAACGACATTCTTGATAAGGTTTCAGCGTATAATCCGACTGCTGATCATAATCTGATCCGCAAGGCGTATGTGTACTGTGCCAAGGTGCATCAGGGTCAGACGAGGCTGTCGGGCGAGCCGTATATCATTCATCCGATGGAGGTGGCCGGTCTTCTGGCTGAACTGAAGCTGGATGTCCCCAGTATCGTGACGGGTTTCCTGCATGACACGATCGAAGACACTCTGGCGACTTCGGAAGATCTGACCCGAATGTTCGGCAGCGAGATAGCTGCTCTGGTGGATGGCGTCACCAAAATCAGCAAGATCAACTTTAAAACCAAGGAAGAGAGTCAGGCTGAAAACTTTCGTAAAATGTTGCTGGCAATGGCCATCGATATCCGCGTTATTCTGGTCAAGCTGGCTGATCGTCTTCACAATATGCGAACCCTGGAGTTTCAGGATGAGTTGAAACAGAGGCGAATCGCCCGTGAAACGATGGATATTTACGCCCCTATTGCCAACAGGCTTGGTATTTCATGGGTAAAAGTGGAGCTGGAAGACCTTTCGTTTCGCTATTTACATCCGGAAATATACTTTGATCTTGTAAAAAAAATATCCCAGAAAAAACATGAGCGTGAAGCGTTTGTCGAAGAAGCCAAGGCTATCATTACTGAGAAACTGGCTTATTATGGCATTAAGGGTGAAGTTTCCGGTCGAAGCAAACATCTCTATTCAATCTATCGAAAGATGGAAAAGCGCAATGTAGAGTTCGAAGAAATCTACGATCTTATTGCGGTACGAATTCTTGTTAATGATGTTCGTGAATGTTACGAAGTGCTGGGTGTGATCCATTCGGCATGGAAACCTATTCCGGGGCGTTTTAAAGATTTTATTGCGATGCCCAAGGGGAATATGTATCAATCCCTGCATACGACAGTCATAGGCCCGCAGGGTGACCGGATGGAGGTTCAGATCCGGACACACGAGATGCACAGCGTTGCCGATGCCGGAATTGCGGCTCACTGGAAGTACAAGGAGGGCAAGGGGTATGATGAGAAGGATGTCAAACGCTTTGCCTGGCTGCGCCAACTCCTTGAATGGCAGCAGGACCTGCAGGACTCAAAAGAATTCATGGATTCGGTCAAGGTTGAGCTGTTTACTGAAGAGGTCTATGTTTTTACTCCCAAAGGAGATGTCAAGGGATACCCCAAAGGGTCTACGCCGATTGATTTTGCCTACAGTGTTCATACCGATATCGGGCATCGCTGTGTCGGCGCAAAGGTCAACGGCAAGCTGGTGCCGCTCAAGTACGAACTGAAGAATGGCGATATTGTAGAGGTCATAACCTCTCCGCATCACACCCCCAGTAAGGACTGGCTCAAGATTGTCAAGAGTTCCAGGGCCCGCAATAAAATCAGAGCCTGGATCAAAATTGAAGAACGTAAACGGAGTATTGTACTGGGACGTGATATTTGTGAAAAAGATTTTCGCAGATATTCACTCAATCTTCAGAAAATACAAAAAAGCGGTGAATTCAAGAAGATCGCCGCAGAATTTGGCTATGCAGCAGACGATGATCTGTTGGCGGCAGTTGGTTATGGGAAAATATCCAGCGGCCAGATTGTAAGCAAGCTTCTTCCCGGTGAAAAACTTAAAGAGCGTACCGAGCATAAGGAATCCCGGCTCGAGTCTGTCATCAACAAGCTGAAGGGGAAATCAAGCAGTGCCGTTGAAATCAGCGGATTGGATGATGTGCTGGTACGTTTTGGCAAGTGCTGTAATCCGGTGCCGGGGGATGAAATCACCGGCTTTATCACACGCGGTAAAGGTGTTACGATTCATACCGCTGATTGTCAGTTTGCCCTGGAAAGCGATCCCGAACGGCGTATTGATGTGGCCTGGAACAAGATCAAAACGGCAGTGCTGCCGGTTAAAATCAGGGTGTTGTGTCATGACGTAAAAGGTATTCTGGCGACAATTACTCTGGCCATCACGAATTGTGAAGCCAATATTGCCAGCGCCCAGATTCAGAGCACCATCGATCAGCGCGGCGAAAATATCTTTGAGGTAAATGTAACCGATCTGGTTCACCTTCAGAAGGTTATGAATTCGCTTATGAAAATAAAGGGAGTCATTAAAGTTGAGAGGATCAAACGATGACTAAGGATCAAACAAAAAAACTGGAAATATTGACTACTGAAAAAGCACCTGCCGCAATCGGGCCATATTCGCAGGCGGTAAAATGCGGGGACATACTGTTCTGTTCTGGTCAGATCCCGTTGGATCCAGCGACTGGTGAGGTCGTGACGGGTGATATAACCGTGCAGGCTGAGCGGGTGATGAACAACATTGCTGCTGTGCTGTCTGCTGCCGGTGTCGGCTTTGATAATGTCATAAAAACAACCATCTATCTGGTCGATATGGCTGATTTTGCTGCTGTCAATGTAGTGTATGGCCGCTGTTTTCCAAACCATAAGCCGGCTCGCTCGACAGTTGCCGTTAAATCTCTGCCTCGCGCAGTAATGCTTGAGATAGAAGTAATCGCCAGCCTCTGACGGTTACCACGAAAAAAGGCCGCATCCTCTTGGAGGGTGCGGCCACATTGTGAAGCTGATCTGAAACCTGCCTAGAGAGACTTGGTAACGAATCCTGAACGGATGCAGCGGGTACAAACTTTTACGGTAGATATGCTGCCATTGTTTTTAACCGCCTTGATTTTTTGTAGATTCGGATACCAGACAGTACGAGTTTTGTTGTTCGCATGACTGACATTGTTTCCAAAGCTTGGGCCTTTACCGCAAATTTCACATTTTCTTGACATATTGTTGTCCTCCGTTGATTGCTGAAAAAAATCTTATAGCAGACTGATCAGATTGTTGCAAGAAAAATATGGGATAAGGCATGAATATCATCAAGGCATTTCTTACATTATGCATCGTTGGGCTGGTTGTTATGACCGTGCTTTTTATAGATTTTACCTATAAAACCTTTTCGTATCGCCAAAATACGCGTAAAGCCGATGCAATAGTTGTTTTGACGGGCGGAAAGGGGCGCGTGGAAGAGGGTGTTCGTCTTTTTCGAGAGTCACGTGCCGAATTTCTTATTTTTGTTGGAGTCGATCCGTCAGTCAGAAAGAGTGACCTGTATCGTCCAAAGCCTGGCGATCCCTCTGCCGATTACGTAATCCTTGAAAAGTCATCCCGCAATACTCTTGAAAACTCAATATTCGGGCGTGATGTAATTGTGCGCAGTGGTGTTCACTCTGTTCTTTTGATCACTTCGCGCTATCATCTCAAGCGTGCTTCCATACTGTTTCGTAATTCTCTCCCCAAAGATATAAACATAATTCCGTATCCCGTTGATTCAGTTAACTTGAAGGAATCCTGGTGGAGCCATGGCGGCAGTTTTCAGCTGTTGTTTCGAGAGTTTTATAAATACTGCATGTTTAGAATGTTTTTTCTGTTGGCACCCGGAGAGCTTAGGGAAAGCGTATTGCCGTCTGTTTCGGGAGGGTGATTTACTCTTTTTAAAGGGGCACAAACGATCTGGTGACATCACCGGATAATGAAGCGTTTATGATATTGTACAGCAAAAAAGCGTTGCGCGTAGTCCCGCATATGTATTATGTCTACATACTCCCAGCCGTTCTCAACCTTCAGGAAATGACAGCATCCACCAATAAGGTAACTCAGTGAATCTCTTTAAAAACCTCCTCTCAAAAACTCCTACTACTCCACCGACCACAGGCAATAAAGGAACTGGCGAGTTTGGCGAAGAGGTGGCCGCTAATTTTATGATTGCACGCGGCTACCGGATTCTGGAACGCAACTTTCGCTGCAAGGGAGGCGAAATTGACATTATCGCCCGTGACCCCGGGGATAAAAGTCTGGTATTTGTCGAGGTGAAGACACGCCGTGGTCTTTCCTACGGAGTACCACAGCTGGCGGTGACTCCCTTCAAGCAGCGTCAAATATCCAAGGCGGCGCTGACCTGGCTCGGGAAAAACCGGCTCCATGACACCAACGCACGGTTTGACGTAATTGCCATTCTGCTGCATACTGACGGCCGGCACGCAATTGATCACATCAAAAACGCCTTCGACCTGGCGTATTAAAGGAGTAGCCATGAATTTCACTGCTGTTCTGGCTCAAATAAAACCGAAGCTCGGCTGTATTGCCGATAACCTGAAAACCATTGAAGGGGAAATCGTAAAGGCCTTGGAAGCCGGAGCCGACCTGATTGTCTTCCCTGAGCTGGCGCTGTCGGGCTATTTTCTGAAAGACCTTGTGCCCGAAGTGGCACTGCGAATAGACTCTCCCGAAATTTTTCAACTGATCGAACTTTCCCGAGGCATATCTATTGCCATCGGCTTTGTGGAAGAGACTGAAGACTATCATTTTTTTAACTCGGCTATGTATCTCGAGGACGGTAAAATCCGCCACCTGCATCGCAAAGTATATCTTCCGACTTACGGGCTGTTTGATGAACAGCGTTACCTGGCACACGGCACTTCATTCCGTGCCTTCGATACAAAGCTTGGCCGCTTCGGCATGCTGATCTGCGAAGACATGTGGCACCTGTCAGCCTCCTATATTCTCGCTATGGACGGTGCAATGACGCTGCTCTGTCTTTCAAGCAGTCCCG
Source organism: Geobacter sp. (assembly GCA_025360785.1). Classification (GTDB taxonomy): domain Bacteria; phylum Desulfobacterota; class Desulfuromonadia; order Geobacterales; family Pseudopelobacteraceae; genus JACRCG01. The sequence continues at coordinate 5,749 of JANYBN010000140.1, read as the reverse complement.
CTCGCGGCATTGATGGTGATTCACTCGGATCTGCCTCGGCCTGGCAAAAGCTGGTATCAACTACAGCAATGTTTCTTAACTGCCGCGTTCTCTACTGCAACCGGGTCGGTTTTGAGGATGGTGTCAACTTCTGGGGGGGGTCGGAATATATCTCGCCATCAGGTGAATCAATTGCCCGCGGTGCGCTATTGGAAGAGGATTTCGTCGCCGCGAGGGTTGATGAGGGAACGCTCCGACGGGAACGAATCTTTTCTCCGATGATGCGTGACGAAAATCTGTTTGTGACGATGCAGGAACTTGGGCGCATCGCGCAGGAAAGGGGGCGATGATGGCAGGATTGATCGCCAATACGGAACTGCTGAGAAAACTCCTGGTCGGTTTTGTGCAGGATGAAGTTCGTAAAGTCGGCGTAAATAAAGTCGTGCTGGGGCTCTCGGGAGGGATTGATTCGGCGCTGGTCGTCTTCATCGCCGCAGAAGCGCTCGGCCCGGAGAACGTTCACGCCATCTGTATGCCCTACAAGACCAGCAACCCGGAGAGCGAGGAACATGCACGGCTGGTGGCTACTGCTTGCGGCGTCAACTTTTCGGTAGTGCCGATAACCCCGATGGTTGATGCCTATTTCGACATGTTCCCTGATGCCGACAATATGCGGCGCGGCAACAAAATGGCCCGCGAACGGATGACGGTTCTGTTTGATCACTCGGCACTGTTGCGCGCTCTGGTACTCGGCACCAGCAACAAAACCGAACTGCTGCTCGGATACGGTACACTCTACGGTGACATGGCTTCGGCCCTGAATCCGATCGGTGATATTTACAAAACCCAGGTCTGGCAACTCTCCGCTGCTATGGGAATACCGGCTGAGGTCATAGAGAAGCAACCCTCCGCCGATCTCTGGGCAGGACAGACGGATGAAGAGGAATTGGGGTTCTCGTACCGACATGTTGATGAACTGCTGTATCGCATGGTGGACCAACGTCTGACAAAGCCGGAGCTGGCTGCAGCCGGGTTCGACGGAGCGTTTGTCGAATCGATCTACTTGAAAATCCAGAATTCTCATTTCAAACGACGCCTACCGATCATTGCCAAAGTTTCAAACCGTACAATCGACCGCGATTTCAGATATGCGAGGGACTGGGGAAAATGACAAACTGGTCCGACAGCATCCTCGTCTATTCGACAGAATCAGGGCGGGTAAAACAGAACGTCTCCACTCACAAACCGGCTGCTCAAAAGAGTGACGGCATCGTGCGCTTACGACGGGAAGTGAAGGGGAGGGGCGGCGGGACCGTTATCGTCATCAGCGGCATCCCGCTTTCAGCAACAGAGATCAAGGATCTGGCGGGAGCCCTCAAAAAAAAGTGCGGCTGCGGCGGTACCGTCAAAGAAGGCATCATTGAGATTCAGGGTGATCACCGTGATGCATTGTTAGCGGAATTGCAGGCGCGCGGCTTTAAGGTTAAACTGGCCGGCGGATAACTATTGCAGGGGTGTATACCAGACATAATTCAATAATATCTTGACCTATTCAAGATTATCACTTATCTTTATAAATCCTTTTATCCCAGCAAGCAAGAAACCATGATCAATCGTTTCATGGTTCAAGACAGATGCGAGAGTGGCGGAATTGGCAGACGCACCAGACTTAGGATCTGGCACCTCACGGTATAGGAGTTCAAGTCTCCTCTCTCGCACCATCCAGTTTTCCCGATGTTTGTTTCGATTCACTTAACATGCAAACATTATATTTCACTATAGAAGAGGATAGCTACCATGCAGGTTCACGTCGAAGACATCAGTTCGGTTCAGAAAAAAATTACTATCGAAATCCCCGCTGAGCAGGTTAACGAAGAGATCGATAAAGCGTATGCGGCGATTCAGAAAAAAGCCAAAATCCAGGGATTCCGCCCCGGCAAGGCTCCTATGCAGCTCATCAAGCGCACTTACAGTGATGCCATGCGCGATGATGTCATGCGGCGTCTATATCAGCAGACGCTCTACAAAGTGATGGATGAGCACAAGGTTGAGCCAATTGATGCTCCCACAATTGAGAGCGATATACTTGAAGCGGGAGTTCCGTTTAAATACAGTGCCCTTATTGAAGTTATGCCACAGATACTGTTAAACGAATGTACCGGCCTGATCGTAAACAAAGAAAAATATGTTTCCAAGCCAGACAGCATTGATGGCGAGCTGAAGCGTATGCAGGAAAATATGGCACAGCTGATTCCTCTGGAAGAAGGCACAGTTGTTGAAAATGGTCACACCGTGACGGTCGATTATTCAGTTACAGTAGTCGGTTCGCCAGAGGAAAACAGTGGTGCTCAGTCCGCAGAAGTTGAAGTTGGCTCCAACCGTCTGGTGCCAGGGTTTGAAGAGCAATTGATAGGACTGAAATCCGGCGAATCAAAGGAATTCACCCTTGAGCTTCCCGCTGGAAATGACAACGCAGAAATCGCCGGAAAGAGCGGTTTATTCAAAGTCACCGTGAATGAAATCAAACGCAAAGAACTCCCCGAACTGGACGATGAATTTGCCCAGCAATTCGGTGAATATGACACCATGGAAGCTTTGCGTGAGAAAATGGTTGAATACCATGAAAAACATGAAACAGACCGCATCGATAATGAGTTTAAAGAGCGGGTAATCCAGGCTCTTATTCAGAAAAATCCTATGGATGTTTCTGAGTCAATGGTAAAGCGTCAGCTTGACCATATGTTTGAGAACCTCAAAAACCGTCTCAAGAGCCAGCAGATGTCACTTGAAATGATGGGACTTGATGCTGAAGGTTTTCGCGCTCGCTTTCGTGATGATGCTATTGATAAGGTCAAAGGTGGCCTGTTGCTAATGGCTTTAGTGGAAAAAGAAAACTTTTCCGTAGCTGATGAGGATTTAATTTCACATTACGAGAAAATTGCTGCAGGAAATCCTGAAATGCTCGATCGCATCAAGGAATATTATTCATCCAATCCTAAGGCTAAGAACTCGATCATCTCGGAAATCAAAGAGGATAAGGCCATCTCTTATCTGATTGACCATGCGGTTGTCACCGAAGTTGACGCAGAACAGCTTAAAGCAGCCTAAGGAGACTTTCATGTATATTCCAATGGTTGTAGAGCAGAGCGGAAGAGGCGAACGGGCCTATGATATTTATTCCCGACTGCTTAAAGAGCGAATCATTTTTCTTGGTGGCGCGATTGACGATAATGTAGCCAACCTTATCATTGCTCAGCTGTTGTTTCTTGAGGCAGAAGACCCTGATAAAGACATCCACCTGTATATCAATTCTCCGGGAGGCGTTGTCACTGCCGGCATGGCAATATTTGACACGATGCGTTATATCAAGGCACCCGTGTCTACTATTTGTGTCGGGCAGGCGGCTTCAATGGGAGCAATACTTCTAACAGCCGGTGAAAAGGGGAAACGCTTCAGCCTTAACCATTCAAGGATTATGATTCATCAACCGCTGGGAGGTTTCCAGGGACAGGCTACTGACATCAGTATCCATGCCAAGGAAATCCTGCGTATGAAAGACGAATTGAACGGAATCCTTGCCGATCTATCGGGGCAGCAAAAAGAAAAAGTTGAAGCAGATACTGATCGCGACTTTTTTATGTCCGCTGAAGACGCAAAAGAGTATGGTTTGATAGACGCAATTTTTACGCGTAAACCACTCACCGGAGACCAACTATGAGTCGTCGTGACACTACACAGGAACACCTGACCTGCTCTTTCTGCGGAAAAAGCCAGGACGATGTAAAAAAGCTTATTGCCGGACCAGCCGTTTTTATCTGTGATGAATGTATTGAACTCTGTAATGACATCATTACAGAGGAGATGAAACTGGAAGAAACTATCGGTCCGGATCTGAAAAAACTTCCCAAGCCGCGCGAAATAAAAGACATCCTGGATGAATATGTCATTGGCCAGGAAATGGCAAAAAAAGTTCTTTCAGTCGCAGTATACAACCACTACAAACGAATTGAATCCGGCGGAAAACCTGGCGATGTAGAAATGCAGAAAAGCAATATTCTGCTGCTCGGTCCGACCGGTTCCGGCAAGACACTCCTGGCTCAGACGCTGGCCCGGATTCTTAAGGTGCCATTTGCAATGGCTGACGCAACCAACCTTACCGAAGCTGGGTATGTCGGTGAAGATGTTGAAAACATCATCCTCACACTGTTGCAGGCTGCGGATTATGATGTAGAACGTGCCCAGAAAGGCATCGTTTATATAGATGAGATTGATAAAATTGCCCGCAAGTCCGATTCACCTTCGATCACACGTGATGTCTCGGGTGAAGGGGTCCAACAGGCGCTTCTAAAAATCATTGAAGGTACAATTGCCAGCATCCCGCCCAAAGGTGGCAGAAAACATCCACAGCAGGAATTCATGAAGGTGGATACCACAAATATTCTCTTTATTTGTGGCGGTGCATTTGCCGGACTGGAAACAGTTATACAACAGCGGATAGGAAAAAAATCGCTCGGCTTTGGAGCAGATATCAAGAAGCGTGAAGAGAAGAAACTTGGAGAATTGCTCAAGAGCCTGACTCCGGAAGACCTTCTCAGATATGGCTATATCCCTGAGTTTATTGGCCGGCTCCCCATGCTCGCCACTCTGACAGAGCTGGATGAGGAGGCTTTGGTTCAGATTTTAAAAGAACCAAAAAACTCTCTTGTAAAGCAGTACCAAAAACTTTTTGAACTTGAAAAAGTGCGCTTGAGATTTACTGATGGATCATTGGTAGCAATTGCCAAGGAAGCACTAAAACGCAATACCGGTGCACGTGGATTGCGCGCAATTCTAGAAAATTCAATGCTGGATATCATGTACGAGGTTCCATCTCAACCGAATGTGCAGGAAGTCGTTATCAATGAAGATGTCATATATCACAAAGAAAAACCGATTATCGTATATGAACAGGAATTGAAAGAGGCGGCCTGATTTCACTTCTAATTCAGTGTGTTAGATGCGCTTTATCTAGCTTGATCAGTATATCTGTGTTTGTATATTTTATAATAATCTGCTCAACTGCCCAGAATATGCATGTTTGCAGTAAAAAACACTTGACATGATTTAAGAACATCTGTTAAACACTGTCTCGCTTTGTTTTCAATAAATAAAATTTTGGAGGTGTAACGTGACAAAAGCAGAATTGATCAGTTCGGTAGCAGAACAGGCTGGCCTGAAAAAAGTTGAAGCAGAAAAAGCCGTTTCCGCATTTATCGCTAGTGTAACAGCTGCTCTGAAAAGTGGAGACAAGCTCAGTCTTGTCGGCTTCGGAACATTCTCTACTGCTAAACGTGCAGCCCGTAAAGGCCAGAATCCTCAGACAGGCAAGAAGATTGATATTCCTGCTGCGACTGTACCCAAGTTTAAGCCAGGTAAAACACTGAAAGAAGCTGTTAACGTTGTACCTAAGAAAAAGAAATAATTTTTATTAGATTGCTGAGGGGTTGTAGCTCAGTTGGTTAGAGTGCCAGCCTGTCACGCTGGAAGTCGCGGGTTCGAGCCCCGTCAACCCCGCCATAAAATAAGGGCGAATAGCTCAGCTGGGAGAGCGCCAGCCTTACAAGCTGGATGTCACAGGTTCGATCCCTGTTTCGCCCACCATAACAACTGTAAAAGCCGTAAACTAGCGATACTTTTAGGTACAATTTGACGAAACACGAGAAATGCTTTAGTGTGACGTAAATTGTGACGAAAAAGAGCTTGGTTTACGGCTTTTGCAGTTTTGTGACGT
>JANYBN010000118.1 GCA_025360785.1 Geobacter sp. | reverse complement strand
CCGTGTTGATCGTCGTGAAATACCGGAATTTTCATGGTTTTTTTCAGAGTTTCTTCTATATAAAAACACTCGGGCGCCTTAATATCTTCCAGATTGATGCCGCCGAAAGTCGGTTCCAGCAACTGACATGCCTTTATAATTTCATCCGGGTCCTCGGTATCGAGCTCTATATCAAACACGTCTATGTCAGCAAAACGTTTAAAAAGGATTCCTTTGCCTTCCATGACCGGCTTGCCGGCCAGGGCTCCGAGGTTACCCAGACCGAGTACGGCGGTACCGTTTGATACAACTGCGATCAGATTTCCTTTAGCAGTGTACTTGTAGGCATCCTCCGGGTTTTGCTGAATTGCAAGACATGGCTCGGCAACTCCGGGTGAATACGCCAGCGAAAGATCTTCAGCCGTTTGGCACGGTTTAGTGGAAATTACCTCGATTTTGCCCTTGCGGCCGCTTGAGTGATACTCCAGTGAATCTTTATACTTTGCCATTTTCCAATCTCCATTTTTTAGTTTAGTTAAAAAGCGGTTCGGCTTTTTTGAAATATTACAGCACAACTTTTACTAAAAGTGAAAAATAATAGTCTCGTTGAAAGTCTCTTGTCAAGAATTTAATCTTGGCCGTGTCAAGAGCGAATAGACTTGTCCGGTTTTGTAGCAAATGAATTGTCCGCTTTTGGAGGTTGATGATAAAGCTGCGGAGGGCGTAGCCCGGAGCAGCTTTATCATCGGCAAGCGGCGGACAGTTACGCTGCCTTTTTGACCACGTCTTGAATCTGTTGCCCACTGCTGTCGTACTCTGCAAGTTTTCTCGGGCCGTGAAATACAGAGAGCGTTCCATCAAGATAGCGATGCACACTGACCTTGGCCTTGATGTAGTTGCACCGGTATTCGTCCTTGTAGATTTGTAGTACCAGATTCTCAAACTTTACACAGTTGTCGTGCTGTACCGTTCTTTCATAATGTTCACAGAGAATGTCTTCAAGCGATGAACCAATGAAGGACACAAATGCCGTGCCTTCTTCTCTCGCTGGATGCGCAAACTTGCGATTGAATTCCGGCATATAGATTTCTCTCAGGTACTTGTTGGCGGCTTCCATGGTGGTGACACCCATTAACGCCAACTCGTTGGGTAAACGCCCTTGGTGAGTTGCAAAGGCACGTTCTGAACGCCCTCTGGCTTCCGGAGAGTAGGCAGCTATCATGTTGATGCCGAGTTGGGTCATACCCCTGCCAAACTGAGTCAGATTGTTTTTGTCAACCTTGCCACCAGATTCAGGTGTATGCCAGTAGTGACTGCCGCGATCAGAGTAGAAACTGCTGAAGAGCCCGCGTTTTTCAATGGTTTCCTTTACCCCATGAAAGCTGCTGACAGTACCTTCCTGTTCACAGAAAAACATGGAGTAGTGCTCGTTGGTTGCGTCATCCATGGTGCTTACGAGATCCCATTTCTGCCTCAATATCCATTCGTGGGTGCTGGCATCTTGATGGATCATCATACCGGGAAATGCAGAGGCCTCACGCTGCTTACGGTGGACACCTTTGAGTTTTGATTTCGGAATCAGTTTTGCTTGCTGTAACTGATTTTTTACCCAGGTGTAACTCCGACTTCCACCATTTTTACTGTACCAGTCATGGAAGTGTTGAGCATTCCAGCCTTGGTGACGAGTGCTGTAAAGATCAACAAGTGCAATGACTTCATCTACCGGTGCGCGTCGGTGCGATGTTTGGGTGAGTCGCTTGTCGGCAAGGCCCTCAAGACCACTTTCTTCGTAACGGTCAATGTAGCGGCGAAAGGTACGGTCAGTTACACCAAGAATCAGGGCGGCCTCTGCTTGTGTCAGGCGGTCTTTCTGCCAGTTGCCATAGACTTCTTTGAATCGCATCAGTTTGGTCTCCTGTAGCCATATTGTCCGTTTCATTGGTCGTCTCCCAACGACAACTTAAACCGGACAGGTTATGTGCTACAAGACCGGACATATCATTAACTCGCGACACGGTTTTTTTGTTCTCGAATTAAATTACGGCAGATATTCAGGGGAGGAAAACGTAGAGGGGAAAACAATGGGAATCCTGAGCAGGTAGCAACAATTACGTACGATGAGATGTCAGCGCTTGATTTTCTGTTCCAGCTCACTGTCCAGTGCCTTCAGGCGATCAATGATCTGCCGCAGCTCACGGACATCCTTGCTTAATGACAGGTTTTTTTCCTGAAGGGCAGCTATCTCCTTGTCTCGACTCCGGTTATTCCTTATCCCCAGCAGATATAATTGGAGCGGCGCCGCCTGCCTGGTCCACACACTGGTCGGATAGGTGACTCGCAGTTTTTCAAGAAGTGCGGCGGCGCTTTTCCCGCCACCAAGCTTTCCATCATTAAGATTCAGGAGTGCCAATCGAAAAAGCGCCTCGTCCGTTACCCCTTCCTCCCGGGAATAAACAATAACCAGCTCAAGATAATGCCGGGCCTCGCTATCCAGACCTGCCCGGATCATAGAGACTGCGCTGGCAAGATTCTGATACGAATCAGTATCATCCACTACTGTTCCTGTGCCGATAATACCGCTGCAACCGGCGAGGCAGAGCAGAAGCACACCAACCGGCAGAGAATTGATGAGCTTATGCAGCACCGATAATCCGTATGCATAAGGGCTGTACATTCGTTTCCCCGGATGGGCGCCTTGCCCATGGTAGGCATGAGTGAGGCGTCCTTGTCTGGTTGCGGCACACTCTTGCGGGAGGATCAGGCCAAAACTGGCGATTCTGCTGCATAAAGATTAGCCGCATTTTTG
>JANYBN010000090.1 GCA_025360785.1 Geobacter sp. | reverse complement strand
CTTAACCACTTGAGACTGCACCACTCATGATGTGCACCATGGTAACAGAGAAATAGAAACAGGGCATCATCATTCCAGAATTTGTAGGGGTTGCCGATCCAGCCAATTGATTGACATTGAGCCCACAACTCGTCAGTCTGTTCCTGATCCCAGAGATAGCTGCGCCAGTGGAGCTCCAGTTTCAACCCTTTCGAGTCATGATAGTATTCGTAATTCTGTCCTACTGATCGATGAAATTTTTTCTGTTTTTCGGACAGACCGCTACCGGGAGAATAGCAGTGGTATCCCATGGAGAGAATAAGTTGATCGGCTCTGTCAAAATCTTCTGATGGCACCAGCAGATCGATGTCCGATGCGCTTCTCAACGCTGGCTCACCATAGAGTTTAAGAGAGAGTATCTCCCCTTTCATCAGCATCATATCAATGCCATGCTCGGAAAACAGTGTGCTGACAGCCGCAATTTCCGCCGCATGGCGCAGTGCCAGACCTGATGCCTGTATATGCCAGGACTTCAGCGTGTCGTTTACGGCAATGGGCATCTGCCCGGCGGCATGACGACACAGCATGGTATATGCCAACGAAGGTACGCCGTGGCGCCTGACGAGAATGAGAAACTCATTCCAATCAATCACCTCCCGGCAGAGCGAGACGATCTTCTCAGCCTGATCCCGCTCCAGCACCGGCGGTGCAATCCACGAACAGGCTGCCAAGAGCTTGAATTCGGGGGTCAGGCGAAATTTATCCGGGATGCTTGGGAGGGGTGTTTCAGGCATGTGTTATTGCTCTCACCTTCTGGTTCAGCGAATTAGCGTAGTTACTTTGGTGGCCAGGAGATTCAGGCTACAAGCGCCAGAAACGCGAGCGGGTCTTCTGAAAACTGTGAAAAATTATCCGTGGTAATTATAACTGGCCGCGCACCTGGAAACTGTTTCTGAAATGCAGCCAAACCCTTTGATGATTTACGTCTGCCGGACTTAACTTCAATTGCATAGATACTTTTCTTGTTGCGGAAGATGAAATCCACCTCCAGATTATTTTCCCGCCAGTAGTACAAATCTCCAGGGAGTTGCAGCAATTGTGCCCCTACGGCCAACTCGAAGACACGTCCCCGTTCTTCTGGAGCATCAAGACCGGATGAACCTTGCGTCATGGTATACAGTGCGGGACAGGAAATGAGAATTTTGGGACTGGATGACCGCGTGAGCAATCCTTTGGCAGAATATTTTTCAAGTGGACGAATCAGGAAAGCGCCTGCGTACAACTCGATATAGTATTTGATCAGGTCGGTGTTGCCCTTGTCCTGGAGTTGTCCCAGCAATTTTGTATAGCTGATTTCCTGGGCCGGATAGCGGCAGAGGATCTCGAATGCCTGTCGAAACAGAGCCGGATTGTTCACTTTGCGGTTGAGAAGGATGTCCTTACCGATAACTGATTCGACAATGGAATCTTTAAGATAGGCATACCAGCGTTCAAAATCATTCTCATACGGCACGGAACCGGGATAACCACCGTAGATCAGATAGCGGTTCAGATCATAATCGAACGCCCGCTTCAGCTCGGTAAATGTCCAGTGATAAATCCTGGTAAGCTCGAAGCGACCGGCCAGGCTCTCTGTCAAACCTGTCTGGATCTGCAGAGAGCTCGAACCCAGCAGAACAACCCTCAAGCTGCCGGGGCTTTTGTCCCATAATGCTTTGAGTGTTTCTGACCAGTTAGGAATTTTCTGGATTTCATCAATGACCAGCAGGCTGCCGTCACCCAACAGCCGAGCTTTCTGCCACTGCTCCAGCAGCCAGGTTCGATCGGTAACCAGCAGATCATCAGCGTTTGCATAGTGGTTTTTCAAAGGGGAACGCACCAGCAGCTGCCTGATTCCGGTTGTCTTGCCAATCTGACGTGGCCCTATAAGTACCTGTATAAGCGGCTGATCGGCCAAGAGTCGCTGTTCAAGTTGTGCCACAAATGTACGTTCGTAGGTGATGATCATGGTTTGACATTATCTTGTTTTACGAGGTTAGTCTAGCAAAAATGCTAGGCCGGTCTATCAAACCTGCCGCGACCGGTCATGCCCCTTCCGCACACTCTCAACCATCATCTTTACAACCTCCCGCATCCTGAGACGAGCCTTCCATCCCAGAATTTTTTCCGCCCGGGATGCATCACCGCAACTGACCATTATCTCTGAAGGACGGAGCAGCGACGTGTCGCTGATTACATGCTCTTTCCATTCCAATCCGACAGCAGTGAACGCTTCTGCCACAAAATCCTCCAGTGTGTTGGTCTCACCGGTGGCAATTACATAATCATCCGCATGTTCCTGCTGCAGCATCAGCCACATGGCTTCAACATATTCCGGAGCCCAGCCCCAGTCGCGGGCAATCGAGATGTTTCCCAGATTGAGCTTTTCACTGTTGCCGGCCGCGATTCGGCAGGCCGCTTTTACGATCTTCTGCGTGACAAACCTTTCCGGGCGCAGCGGCGATTCATGGTTGAAGAGGATACCCGTACAGGCAAAAAGATTATAGGCTTCCCGATAGTTGGAAACTTCCCAGAAGGCGGTAGCCTTGGCGACAGCGTATGGGCTGCGGGGACGAAATGACGTCGCTTCGTCGGCAGGCATCCCCCCCGTATTGCCGAAACATTCGCTGGAGCCGGCATTGTAAAGCTTCGTCGACTGCCCGGTAAAGCGGATCGCCTCCAAAAGATTAAGGGTTCCAACGCTGATGCTTTCCAGTGTCTCCACCGGCTGGTCAAATGAAAGCCCCACGGAGCTCTGGCCGGCCAGA
>JANYBN010000052.1 GCA_025360785.1 Geobacter sp. | reverse complement strand
CGACCGGCACGATGGACAAGCTCGGGATCGGGTTCGACGCGCTGCACGCGTTGAACGCCGGTCTGGTGATGGTGTCGAGCCAGCTGATGGGTTCGCGAGGCGCGTGAGCTGGTTAATGACGGCTTTGGCCATCTTCAAGGGGATGTTGTGCTTCAGAAGGTCGCTTTGATGCTGCAGAAGGAGTTGCGCAGTTATGACTGTGCCGCCCGTTACGGCGGCGAAGAATTTGTAGCCATCCTGCCGGACTCGACACTGAAAGAATCAGTTTTTGTGGCCGACCGGATACGTCTGGCGGTCCAGGGCGCCAAATTCAACGGTCCGCTTGCCAAACTCTGCCTTTCCGTAAGTCTCGGGGTTGCCTGTTTTTCTCAGGAGCATTCCACCAGCGTCGATGGATTTATCAAACTCGCTGACGATGCCCTGTATCGGGCTAAGGCCAATGGCAGGAACCGGGTCGAGTTTCATGATCCGGAAAGCGCGAAATCCCTATAAATAGGAACCACTGCTGACCGGAACAACTACAGATAAAAGAAATCTCACCGCGCTGATCTTGTCAGCGTTCCGAAGTTCAAGCGCCACCTGCCATCAGCCTTCTTTAAAGCGTCTGAAAGCAGGTGGCGCTTGCATATCCACATTGCAAAGGATTTTTAATGACCGTATATTTCAGATTTTTTATTTCATGTGCTTTTGTGCTGTGCAGCGCCATGTCTGCCATAGCCGCTCCATTCGGTAAAATTGATGCTCCTCCACTCTCTGAACACTGGTTCGGTATTTATGTAAACAGTGAGCGGGTCGGATTCTATCGGCAACGAATCGACACGTCAGAGGATGGTTACCGTATGGAAGGCAGCGGAAACGTCCGGATGAAAGTAATGAGCTTTGCCAAAGAAGCGTCATTGCATGAGACATATCAGGTTTCAAAAAACCTAGCTCTGCGTTCGTTTGATGTCGAACAGACTATTAATGGCACATCGTCACACGTCAGTGGCAAGGTCAACGGTAATGCAATCCATATAAGAAGTGAAGTAAATGGCAAAACGACCGATAAAGTGCTCAAATTAAAAGGGGATGTTTATCCCGGTCCTGTCCTCAATTTATATCCGCTGATGCGTACAGTCTCAGCGGGCACATCTTATAAGATTCAGACGTTTGATCCGGAAGAGATCAAGATAAAGGAGATAAAGATCACGGTTCTGGGTTATGATAAAACAACCGAAGGCCTGCCCGCTCTCAAGCTCCGTAATAATTTATACCCCTTTGTAAACAATGATATCTGGGTTGATGATAAAGGTAATACTCTTGAGGAATCAGTTCGTGAAGGGCTGGTAACTACAAAAATGGAACACCCCAAAGATCTTGGCTCTTTTATTAGTAATTGGGCACTTGCCAAGAAGGACCTGATTTATGACTTCAGCCTGGTGCGTGCACAGCCGCCGATCAAGGACCCACAGAAACTGACCGGCCTGATGGTCGAAATCAGTGATTGGAATGATGCTCTGCCGCTGCTTCAGGAAGGGGGGCAGCTGGTTGAAAAAGCGGGTAATGGCAGAGTAACCTTTAAAACCGGCTCTCTTGTTCCGAAATCCTCCAGCCCGGAATCGCAAAAGCCGACAGATGCACAACTGAAACCGGCTGACAAGATTGAGTCAGATGCACCCGAGATTAAGGCGCAGGCCAAAGCTCTGACGATCGGGGTCAAAAGTCAGGATGAACTGGTCAAAGTTCTTGCTTCCTGGACGGCGGACTGGCTGAAAGACACCATCGATGACGGCGGCGGTGCAGTGGAGAGTTTCAAGTCGAAAAAAGGCAACTGCCAGACACACGCACGTCTCTACACCGCGCTGGCACGTGCGGCGGGCATTCCAACCCGCTTTGTATCCGGACTGGTGCTTCTGGAGGGGAAGGGTTTTCTCTATCACAGTTGGGCGGAGAGTTTCATCGGCGACCGTTGGGTCTCTGTTGATCCCACTTACAACCAGCTCCCTTCAGATCCAACGCACCTCAAGCTGTTTGAAGGTCATCTTCCGGAAGATATGGCACCGATTATTTCAATAATCGGCCGAATCAAGATGACTGTTCTGGAAACAAAATACTAGAATGAGGTCTAAATTGGAATCGGTCAGGAGTTTATTACCGGCGTCTTTAACCATGCAGATCGGCTGTTGAAATAATGGATGTAGACCGTATGTTTTCCGACGATGAGCGGGACAGCTTTGCCAGTTAATTCAATTTCAGTACATTGGGGGAGAAAACATGTCGATGAAACCCGGAACACTTGCTGCCATTAAAATGACCGAAGAGGAGCTGATCAAAAGTCTGATCAAAGATGTCCAGGATGTATTCATCAATATGGTAGGGGTAGAGGATCTGATGCACCTCCCGATTCAGATTGATCTGACGACACACTTCAAGGAGTGCCTTACCTCAATGGTCGGCCTGGCCGGCACCTATAACGGCTTGGTGAGTGTGCACCTTCCCTGGCCGCTTGCCATATCGTTCACCTCTTTAATGCTGGGAATGGAGGTCACCGAAATTGATGACGACGTCAATGACGCCATGGGCGAAATTGCCAATATGGTCGCCGGTTCCTTCAAGCAGCATCTCTCTAAAGGGGGATCAGATATTCAGCTCTCTACACCTTCTGTAGTTAATGGCTCGGATTATGTCTTTTCTTCCGGAAGCGCTCTTGAAAACATCACCCTCAAATTCGCCTCTGGCGATGAGTGGTTCCTTGTATCGATCTCTATCGAAGATTAATTATGCCATTGCCACCGTACCCGATACTGGTTGTCTCATATGTTGATAAGACCAGAGCAGCACTTTCAGCGGTCCTGAGCAAAACAGGAGCCGCTTCAGTCAGTTGTGCCAACTTCTGCGAGGCAGAAAATCTCGCTCTCAAGGGTTGTTACAGCGGGATTCTGGTTGACCTCCCCTCGATTATCAAATCAAAGGGAGAGGAGAAGATCGTTGCCTATACACTGACCAATTTTTTTCCAACCTTGCGGGTGCGAACTATTGGGGACGTGCTCGTTCCGATGGAGATGCCGGGAAGTGCAAAACAGGATAAAAGTCTAGACGACTTCCTCAATATCACATGTGCAGCATATACGCCCAATAGACTACGCGAATTCAAGCGTCATCGAGTCTGCCTATCTACAATTATTACCCATAAAGGTCATGAACTGCGCGGGTTTACGCTGGATATTTCGTGGGGAGGGATGTTCATTGTCGACTTGCAGGCCGAAAGATTCAGTGTCGGTGACTCTATTTCAGTCCTCATCCCGGAGTTCGGCTGCCACATACCGGCAGAAGTCCGCAGAATAAAGCCATGGGGAATACTACGTCATCCTCCTGGAATTGGCTTATGTTTTAACAACCTGGATGAACATGCTGAGACGATTATTGCAAGTATCACAAGAACCCGCAAGGAGTCGGACCGCGACCGGTTGTCACCATGAAGAAGACCCGATACTATTTAAATCGCTGCTGATATGCCGTAACCAGTTCCCGCAAAGCCTTCTTCATACCGCGCTTCCACGGTCCCACCGCCACCAGACGCAGATTTTCAGGAGCAAAGAGTGCCAGGGCCGTTTCCTGAAGCTCGGCAGCAGTTATCCGTCGTGCTTCGGATTGATCTTCTTCGATGCTTCTCACAACTCCCATCAGTTCGCCCCAGCCATACCGTCCACCCATTTCGTAAGCCGAATCCCGGCTGAATTCGAGATCAAAAATATAGGAGTTGCGTATCCGCTCCAGTTCGTCATCAGGAACCGGTACAGCGGTAATGCGGAACAGCTCCTCAAGCGCAGCTTCAACAGCGTGTATCAAGGTATTAGCTGCTGTCGACAGATCAAATGCCATACAGCCGGTTTCATCGTAGGCGCCGATTGCGCCGTCGACGGAATAAATAATGCCCAACTCCTCCCGAAGGCGTAAATGAAGGCGGGAGCTGCCGCCTCCAGCCAGAATGCGCCGCAAAAAGCGCAGCGCCATAAACCGGTGGTCATCGCGGGCAAATCCGAGGAACGCAAGCTGCAGATTCATCTGGCTGTCAGAGTCCTGTACACAGCGGATCTGCGGTGAATACTGACGGAGTGATACTAACGGAGTGACGGGCAGATACGTATCCGGCCACTCCCCAAAACAATCATTGGCAAAGTCAAGTACGGCACTGTTTTTGACCGGGCCGGATACGACCAGAACCGCATTTGACGGGATATAATAGCTATTCAGATGTCTTTCAAGGTCGTTCCGTTCGATGGCTGCGATACTTGAGAGTGTCCCGATAGTCGGCATCCCCAGCGGGTGCCGTGGCCAGAGCATCCGACTGACGATGGTGTCCGGATTGACCTCATCCCCCCGCTCGTTCAGATCCTCCCTGGCTTCCTCGGTGACGATCCGCTTTTCTATTTCGATCCCGGACAGAAGCGGCTTCATCAGCATCGAAGCGAATATTTCCATGCCGCGTTTGATACTGTCAGGGTGTACTCGCGAATAATAATAGGTCGATTCGGCATCGGTAGCGGCGTTAGGAGCACCGCCGATAGCCTCGAAAGCGGACTCTATTGCCAATGACGAAGGGAATTCGGCGGTTCCCCGAAACAGAATATGCTCCAGAAAATGGGAAAGACCTTCCCGTCCGGGCGGGTCATTACGACCGCCGACTTTGAGGTAAATCGCCAGTTCGGCTGAGTGCAGATGCGGCATTTCGACACAGACAACCCGCAGACCGTTTTTCAGGGTATGGAGAGAAGAGCGGAGCATATTATTCATACCTCAGGGCATCGATTGGATTGAGTCCAGCGGCTTTTCTTGCCGGATAGAAGCCGAAAAATATTCCGACCACAGCAGAAAAGAAAAAAGCGATCGTGATCGATTGAATGGAGATCATCGTTGGCCATCCCAGAAAACGAGAGACTATTGTAGCGCCTCCGGCTCCAAGAGCGATGCCGATCAAGCCCCCCAACATGGTAAGCAGCACCGCCTCTGTCATGAACTGCAGCAGAATATCATTCGTTTTAGCGCCGATCGCCATCCTGATACCGATCTCCCGGGTGCGCTCGGTGACCGAAACCAGCATGATATTCATGATCCCGATACCCCCGACGATCAGGGAGATAGAGGCAACCGCGCCCAACAGCAGCGACATCGCCTTGGCTGACTGCTCGGCCACAGCCAGAATTTCCGACAGGTTACGGGTTGAAAAATCCGGTTCCTTGCTGTTGGTGATCCGGTGGCGTTGATTCAGCAGCGCCTGAATCTCACTTTCTGCTTTATTGATTACCTCTTCATTTTTTGCCTTTACGATGATAGAGCCGACAATACCCGTGCGTTGTGATCGCACCAGATTACGCTGGGCGGTGCGCAGGGGGACAAATACGGCATCATCCTGATCCTGCCCCTGCGGCGACTGTCCCTTGCGTTCCAGCACCCCGATTACAGTAAACGGAATTTTTTTGATCCTTATTATATTTCCTACCGGGTCGGCAGAGCCGAAAAGGTTTTCGGCGACAGTCTGCCCCAGCAGACAGACTTTGATGGCGCCATCCTCATCCTGCTGGTTAATGGGGCGGCCGCTGACAACCGGCCATTCGCGGATTTCAAACAACTCCGGCGTTCCCCCCATGATAACTGACGACCAGTTCATGTTTCCGCTGATTATCTGCCCCGATGTCCTCACATTGCCCGCCGCGTATGCCACGGAAGGACAATCCGTCATAATCGCTTTGGCATCATCACTTGACAAAGTCTGAGCCCCCCCGGTGCCGGTACGCAGTCCGCCACTGGTGGTAGAACCCGGGATAACAAGGATGATATTGCTGCCGATGCTGGCAATCTGCTGAGATATGACATAACTGGCCCCTGATCCGACCGCCATCATGGCAATCACAGCCGCAATGCCGATGATGATGCCGAGCATGGTCAGAAACGAGCGCATCTTGTTGGTGCGCAGAGCCCGTAGGGCTATTTTAAGTGTCTGAATAAAGTCCATGGTTTTATGCCGTCTGACCGTTTTGGCGTGCAGGACCGGTCAGACTATCTGAAATTATCCTTCCATCTTTGAAGGTTATCTGCCGTCCTGCATACGCCGCGACATCGTGTTCATGGGTAACCATGATGATCGTTATACCCTGTCGGTTAAGAGAGGAGAAAAGGTTCATGATCTCTTCGCTGGTACTGCTGTCGAGGTTCCCGGTCGGCTCATCCGCCAGTATTACGGCGGGATGGTTAACCAGAGCCCTCGCAATGGCAACTCTCTGCTGCTGCCCGCCTGAGAGCTGGCTTGGGTGGTTATTCTCCTTGCCGGCCAAGCCGACCTGCTCCATCACAATCAGGGCCTGCTGACGCCGTTCTTTGGCGTGAAAACCGGCGTATACCAGCGGCAGTTCGACATTCTCAACAGCCGGGGTACGGGCCAGCAGATTGAACCCCTGAAAGACAAAACCGAGCTTTTTATTACGGATTTCCGCCAGCTGGTTGGCCGGCATCCCTCCCACATCCAGACCGTCAAGAAGATAGCGACCGGAGGTAGGACGATCCAGGCAGCCCAGGATATTCATGCTGGTAGATTTACCGCTGCCGGACGCCCCCATGATAGCGACAAATTCACCCGCAGTGATATCGAAGGAGACCCCTTTAAGGGCTTCGAACTGCTGGTCACCCATGCTGAAGACCCGGCGGATATCGGTCAAGGAAATTACGCTGCTCATTTAAAAGCGTGGCCCCATCGGCGAACCACCTGCCGCCTTTTTCTTCGTATCGCCGCCGATCTGCTCGACAATGACCTCGTCGCCTTCCTTGAGGCCGCTCTCGACCAGTTCAATACTGCTGTTGTTGGCAATTCCGGTTTTGACCGGGCTGGCGACGGGCTTGCCCTCCTTGAGCAGATAAACCTGCTGGCTCCTATCCTTGCCTCTACCGGGACCACCTTTGCCTCCACCGTTTGGTCCACCACCGCCCGCAGGCCGCTGCCCGGCAGCCCCGGCCGGCTTCTCTTTCGCGTCATCTCCTTTTGACTTCGGCTTGAAGCGTAGAGCTGCTGGAGGCAACTTAAGAACGTCATCTTTTTTGGCCACTTCAACCGACACATTGGCCGTCATACCAGGTTTCAGTTTCAGGTCACTGTTGTCAACACTTACAACCACCACATATGTAACAACATTCTGGGTTATAATCGGTGCGCTGCGAATCTGTATGACTTTACCGCGGAAAGTTTGCTCCGGATAGGAATCAACGGTGAAGCTGGCGTTCTGATGAAGCTGGATACGGCTGATGTCGGCTTCATCCACACTAACCTCTATCTGCATCTTGGTCAGATCCTGGGCGATGGTGAAGAGAGTGGGGGTCGAAAATGACGCCGCTACCGTCTGCCCGACATCAATCGCGCGGGAAATAACCACACCATCAACAGGTGAGCGGATGATTGAGTAGCGGAGGTTGGTTTTGGACTGCATCAACAAGCCGCGAGTCTGGGCAAGCGCCCCTTCTGCGGCTTTAACAGCGGTCCTGGCGGTTTGCATGGCGGTCTCGGCAGCGTCGAAATCTCCCTGCGAAATTATCCCGTCTGTCAGCAATTTTTTATTGCGGTTGAAGGTGCGCTCGGCATCAGCCAGACCGACTTTGGATTTTTGCAGGTTGGCCTCGGCGCTGAGATAGTTCCCTTGCGACTGCTCCACCGAAGCGTTGAACAGAGAGGGATCTATTTCTGCGATGGCCTGTCCTTTTTTTACCCGCGAGTTGAAGTCAACATAGATGTTTTGAATAGTGCCGGACACCTGTGTGCCGACCTGAACTGTGGTTACCGCCGAAAGATTTCCCGTGGCGGCGACCGTAGAAATAATCGTGCCGCGCTCGATTTTAGCGGTCTTATAGCTGACCTCGGGCGTACGCTTATAGTAGAAATATCCGGAAAGACCGCCTAGAAGAATGAAAACAGCCAGTATGATAAAATATTTTTTCATGCAACTCTCTCGATATATAGTAATAGCAAAACATCAGCAGCGGCCATCATAGCAGATAAAGACCGACACTCCAAAAAAAAAGCCCCCCGGTCTAATGACAGGGGGGCTTTTTTTCTGGACGCCCGCAGCCGGTTGGCGGCGGGCTAACTAGGGCAACCCTCTTTGCAGTGGGAAACCGGACGAATCTTAAATCTTGCAGTCCACATTGGCAGGGTCTCCTTTCGATGTTATATTTAATTCCTAACAGGATAATTTTTATCTTAATACAATTTTGGAACTTGTCAAGAGGGAAAATATTGGGAGATAAATTATATTGCAATATCTGATGCTAATGGCAAAATACCTGTATGTCATCACACTCGCCTTTCATGAAATAGCCTGTCAGCAGGTAATGGTTGAGGATTCTTCCGCCTTTTCCGTTCAATGGACTGACCTGCCGATCTCTATGGCAGGAGAGCTTACAGCCGTAAAACTTCTTGTCCGCTATTTAGGATATGTTAAAAAATGCACCCTAACCCTGATTCGCCCGGTAACAATGGAGACCGGAATCGAGTTCCTGCTGTTTGGGACAGGCTTGAGCTTGATCACTTTTTTGCATCCGGTTTTTACCGAGGACTTCGCTACCTTACGTATCTGTGGCGGTTTTCTGGTACAGCCACGACAGTGCAATCGAGGTGAACTCCGCTTCGGGGTTGAGCAAATGTCGGGAAGCGTAAGAATTTCGCTACAGCTCAGTGAATTTCGCCCATTGATTCTTGGCAACCGTTCACCGTCAATTATTCGCTTCTGGCTCTACCGCCTTACCCAGGCCGCAATCCATCGCCTGGTAACAGTACGTTTTTTGTCTCTGCTATATCGACAACTGGTCGGCCCTTCGATCAGGACAAAGCTTGTAAATGTTGACGTTAGAGCCGGAAAACCCGTCTGATGCTTTGCTTGTGACCTGAAGTGTGCTACAATTTCGTACCTCCAATTACTTCATACTGCCATGCACAAACAGCTGTGACAATAAACCACAATGAAACAGATAAGGAATACCGGAAAATGCCACATGCGAATATAGAAATACCTTCAAAATTACCGTTATACACTCAAAAAGAGGCCGTAGTTTTCCCCTATATGCTGTTTCCATTGTATGTCAGCGAAAAGGATACGGCTGCTTTCCGTGAAGCGGATAATTACGAAAATTATGTGGCCCTTGTCTTTGAGCGACCGGAAGACCCAAAAAGCGAATTCCCCGGGGGCAGATGCGAAATCGGCACACTCTGCAAGGTTAACCAGATTAAAAAACTGGATGACGGCCGTTATAAGATTTCACTTGAAGGTGTCACTCGTCTGCGGATTCTTGATACTGAACCGTTCGGTGCCCTGACCCTTGCCCATTGCGAGATAGTACGGGAGTTCGTTGAAAAGAATCTCGTGTCCGATGCACTGGTTCAAAGCCTGAATGCCCTGTTGAAAATTGCGCTTTCGCACGGAAAGCCGCTGCCTGACGATGTCATGAAAATGATCGACTACATCGATAACCCGGCTCGTCTGTCGGATCTGGTTGCACTGTATGTAAATCTGCCGACGACAGACCTGCAGGAGCTGCTGGAAACGATTGATCCGCTGGAGCGCCTTAAAAAGGTTTACGTGCATCTGACCAATGAAGTGCAGCGGATGCAGGTCAAGAATGAAGTAGCCGGTGAAGTCACGAAGCGGGTCGGCAAGAACCAGAAGGAATATATCCTGCGTGAGCAGATGAAGCATATTCAGGAAGAGTTGGGTGATGAAGACCCTCGCTCGGCTGATATGAACGAACTGCGCCAGAAAATTGAAGACGCCGGACTTCCCGAAGATATCAAAAAAATAGCCGACAAGGAACTGAAGCGTCTGGAAAGAATCAACCAGGCTTCCCCGGAATACAACGTGGCGCGCACCTATCTTGATTATTTGGCCGGAATGCCCTGGAACACCAGCACGAGCGACAGCCTCGACATGGTGCGAGCCGAGGAGATTCTCAACGAAGATCATTACAATCTGAAAAAAGTGAAAGAGCGCATCCTGGAATTTTTAGCGGTGCGCACACTCAAGGAGAACATGAAGGGGCCGGTGCTCTGTTTTGTCGGTCCTCCAGGTGTCGGCAAAACTTCACTTGGCAAATCAATCGCCCGATCAATGGGGCGTAAGTTTGTACGTATTTCGCTCGGGGGCGTCAGAGATGAGGCCGAAATCCGCGGCCACCGCCGTACCTATATCGGCGCTCTGCCTGGACGCATAATCAAGGAGCTCTTCCGCTGCGGTGTCAATAACCCGATCTTTATGCTGGATGAAATAGATAAATTGGGCAATGACTTCCGGGGCGACCCGGCCAGCGCACTGCTGGAGGTGCTTGACCCGGAGCAGAACTTCAGCTTCAACGATCACTACCTCGACGTCGCCTTTGATCTGTCAAAAGTGATGTTTATTACAACCGCCAACCAGCTCGACCCGATACCGGGGCCGCTCAAGGATCGCATGGAGGTTATCCGGCTTGCCGGCTACAGCAGCCAGGAAAAGATGCAGATCGCCAAAAGCTTCATCATCCGGCGCGAGTTGGAGGAAAACGGCCTTGCTGACCGGGGGCTTACCTTCACAGACGAAGCTTTAGAAAAAGTTATCAGTGACCACACCCGCGAGGCCGGCGTGCGGGGCCTTCAGCGTACTATAGCTTCAATCTGCCGCAAGGTCGCCAAGGAAATAACCCAGAACAAGCCCGAGAGAAACTGCATTACCACTGAGGCCGTTACGGAACTGCTTGGGCCGAAAAAGTTTCATAACGAGGTGGCTGCCGAAAATGACCGCATCGGTGTTGTGACCGGACTGGCCTGGACTGAAACAGGAGGAGATATCCTTTTCATCGAAGTCACCTCCATGCCGGGCAAAGCGGAGCTGATTCTGACCGGGTCACTGGGCGATGTGATGAAGGAGTCGGCACGGGCGGCGCTCTCCTACATTGAGGCGCACGCAGATGAATTCGGCATCAAACCTGATGCCTTTGAAAATCGCACCATTCACATTCACGTTCCTTCCGGCGCCATACCCAAAGACGGCCCTTCAGCGGGGGTCACCATGGTCACGGCGCTGGTTTCGCTCCTGACCGGAAAACCGGCAAGGCGCAATGTAGCCATGACCGGGGAAATAACTCTGACCGGCAGGGTGCTTGCGATAGGCGGCTTGAAGGAAAAAGTTTTAGCAGCTCATCGTGCGGGTGTCAGCACAATTGTAGCCCCGGAACGTAACCGCGACGATCTCGAAGACATACCGGAGAATGTCCGCAACGACCTGCAGTTCATTTTCGTAAGTGAAGCGTCCGAAGCACTGGCAGCAGCACTTTAGTCTATATATGGATTTTGCCACCATCGACAGAATACTGCTGCTTTTTTTTCTCGAGCTGCAGAATTATTTCACCCTCGCAGGCCGTGCCTTTGTGCGGATCTTCCGGCACCCGTTCTATTCTCGTGAATTTGCCATCCAGTTCGATAAATTGGGGTTCTCATCTCTGTTCATCTGTACCCTGACCGGCCTTTTTTCCGGCATGGTCATGGCGCTGCAGTCGCTGATACAGCTCAAGCCGTTTGCGGCAACCAGTTATGTCGGCGGTATGGTGGCGGTTACAATGATCAAGGAACTGGGTCCGGTGCTGGCTGCGCTTATGGTCGCCGGTCGCGTGGGATCCGCCATCACTGCCGAACTTGGAACAATGGTTGTAACTGAGCAGGTTGACGCCATGCGGGTTGAAGGCACCGATATAATCAAGCGTCTGGTAGTTCCCCGCCTTAAAGCCATGCTGATTGCCCTGCCGCTCCTGACGATCGTAACTGATGTAATCTCCATTCTGGGGGGCTATATCATGTCTGCCGGTTACAACATCAACCCGATCATGTACGTCAGCGGGTTGCCTCAATTCATGCTGTTTCAAGACCTGATCGAAGGGGTGGTAAAACCAGCGGTATTCGGCGTAATTATTGCCATAACCGCCTGTTACGTCGGCCTTAACACCAAAGGCGGCGCTGCCGGGGTCGGAGCTGCCGCCAAACAGGCCGTAGTTCTTTCGTCGGTTCTGATCCTGGTCTGTGATTTCTTCATGGCGAAGATTTTTGTGGTTTTCAGGGGGTAATTATGAATAAATCGATGGAACTAGATAACTTACAAATATAGATTTTCCGGGGAGCTTGAAAGCCAACAACCAGATGACGGTACAGCTCTTCAACACATTTTCAGGAGGTAACATGGATCCGATTCATCACCAACTTATTATTCTCGGCGCCGGCCCGGCCGGCTATACCGCAGCAGTCTACGCAGCACGAGCCAATCTTAACCCGGTACTCATCACCGGGCTTCAGCCTGGCGGCCAGCTGACTACTACTTCTGAAGTTGACAACTGGCCAGGTGACTATGCGGGTGTTGAAGGACCGGAACTGATGGAGCGGATGCGCCTGCATGCAGAGCGCTTCAACACCCAGATGGTTTACGACCATATTACGCGAGCTGACTTGAACCAGCGTCCGTTCCTGCTTCAGGGTGATTCAGCCAGCTACAGTTGTGATGCATTGATTATCGCAACCGGCGCGTCAGCCAAATATCTTGGGCTCCCTTCCGAATCAGCTTTCAAAGGGAAAGGCGTTTCTGCCTGTGCTACTTGTGACGGATTCTTTTATCGCGGCAAGGATGTTGCGGTGATCGGCGGAGGGAGTACGGCTGTTGAGGAGGCTCTTTATCTTTCAAATATTGCCCGGCATGTAACGGTTGTACATCGGCGCGAAGAATTCCGTGCCGAAAAGGTACTGACTGACCGCCTTATTGAGAAAACCAAGGGGGGGAACATCACCATCGAATGGAATCACCATCTTGATGAAGTTCTGGGCGATGCAAGCGGTGTAACCGGCATGCGCATTCGTCACCGGAGCGGTTCCACCAAGGAACTGGCGCTACACGGGATATTCATCGCTATCGGACACTCGCCGAACACGAGCATTTTTGACGGTCAACTTGAAATGCTGGATGGGTATATCAGGACCAAATGCGGCGGGCTTGAGAGTGATCTGACCGCCACAAGTATAAAGGGGGTTTTTGCCGCTGGTGACGTGCAGGACTTTACCTATCGCCAGGCAATCACTTCGGCAGGTAGCGGCTGCATGGCTGCCAAGGACGCAGAACGCTATCTGGAAACGTTAATATAAGCGGGGTGAGTATTATGGCAGAGACGCCGGATGACCTTGACAAACTTCTTACGGACGTTCGCAGAACAATCTCTGACAACAAACAGTTTCTTGAAAGACTGGTTGATGAGGCGACTGAAGTTGATACGGAGATCGTGCCGGAAGTCGTAGCAGCTGAAGACGATTTCGAAGAGCTGTAATATATTAAATGAGTGAAGTATTACAAAGCCCCCGGAGAATATCTCCGGGGGCTTTGTGCTTTATCAGTGTCGTTTTTCAGGTTCCTGTTTCTGTTGTTTTCCTTCGCCCGGAACATCATGGCCTCCGGCGGAGTGACATTCGCTACAGTTGGTTTTATAGAGTTCATCCCCGATATCAACCGGATGAACGAATTCCGTCACGCGCTTGCCGAGCGGAATGTTTTCCTGGGTCTGTCCAAGAACATCATGGCAGATCTTGCAATCTTTGGAGATTATCCTGCCGTCGGCGGTCTTGTGCCTGTTATCATGGCAACGGAAACAGCCGGGAGTATAGAAGTGACCTATGTAGTTTGGATAAGTGCTCCACTTGACTTTCATTTTCGGGAAATAGTTCCTCCCGTAAATATCCTTCACACGGTCAACGGCCTGGTTGATGGCGGCACCCTTGTCTTGCGCAACTTTAGGGTAGTTCTTGGCATAATATGCCGGAATCTCTTTGGTAATGGTTGCTTCGGCCTCTTCTTTGTTCTTGTATGGTCGCTCCAGTATTTCGACTGCAACTTTTTTGATGAACGGAAGTGATCGATCAATGCGGTTGGAGACGAAATTCAAATCCATTTCTTCGCCAGGAGAATGATAAATATGGGTTGGACGGTTATGACAATCGGTGCAGTCCATCAATCGCTTGTTTCCTTTTGCGATCTCGTCCCTGGTAAGCGGATTCTCAATGTTTGAGTACTCGGTAATCTTGCCGGCCTTGTCCTTTACTGCGACATAAGGAATATCCAGTCTTTTCTTGTCACGGGTTATGAAGGTAACCTCTTTGCCGATATGCCAATGGATACCACTGCTCGTTGACGCCTTGGGGTTGCCGCCAATGTGAATCAGCATATCGATGCTGCGCGGAGAATTTTCCTCGTTGGGTGCGTAATGGTTGAAAATCTTTTGCCGACCGACGTAGAACTTTTCAGGCCAGTGGCAATGTTCGCAGGTTTCCCGCGCCGGACGGAGGTTGTCAATAGGGGTCTCAATGGTTTCCGGGTAGGTGTTGAACGCCACGGCATACAGCTGCCGCATGCCGGAAAGTTTAGCCTTTACATACCAGGCGGCACCAGGGCCAACGTGGCACTCGACACATTTAACCTTGGCGTGTGGTGAATTGCTCCAGGCGGTGTGTTCAGGTTCCATTACAACATGGCAGATCTCACCGCAAAAAGTGGTCGATTCTGTGAACTCAAAGCCCTTGATAGAAGCGATAGATACAATAATAACGAAAAACACCGTCGCCAGAATGAAAAATATGAACATTCTTCGCTTGGCAGGATCATTCAGGTCAAGGCGGGGAAACTGGGCAATCTCCTCTTCAAGTGACACCATACCCTCAATTGCGAATTTCCGGCGCTGACTGCGTACACGCCAGGCTCCGAACGGCACCAGCAGCAATCCGAAGATCAGCATGCCGGGGAAAATGAAGTAGGTCATGATCCCGAGGTAAGCATGCTCAACGCCGGTGATTATCTCAAAAGCGAAAAAAACTACAATAAGGCTGGCGGCTGTTACAGCCAGGATAATCCCGATAAGGCTGATCAGGTTCCAAGCATATCCTGCTGTTTTACGAATGGTCATAGTAAACTACTCCTTGAGTGAAAATTGTTTTTCGTCTGTTTACCACTGTAAATAATGCACCTTTATGAAAAGCTACACTGCTGTGGTATACTTTGTCAAACATATATGGTCAACCGCGCACCGGCGCAGAGAGCAAATTAATGATTCCGGAATCTTTTGTTGACAACAATGATCAAGGAATCTAATTTAACGTTGTTCTATTTACAAACAAAAGCATGTAATGTTGTATTTGAATATTAAGATCTCCCCGATGTCCATGGAGAAATGGAGGTGTGCATTTGAAAAATCACGTCTGGCGACCATTGTACATTGTCCTCGCAATCGTCGGGGGAATTCTGCTGACTAGAACCCTGTTAGTTCCAGGTGACTTTGGCATTCATGAGCGGGGATATATGTACGGCTGGCATCGCAAGTCCAATGAGGCGGAATGGAAGGCGTACCGGGTGAAGTACAAGACCGCAAAGGTATGCGCGGAATGCCACAAAGACAAATACAATGACATCAAGGACTCACCCCACGCCTCCATTAGTTGCGAGAATTGCCACGGGCCGAACTATGACCACCCCAAAGACCCACTAGGCCTGAAGATTGATCGCAGCCGTGCTCTGTGTATCCGTTGCCATGCCTACATGCCGTACAAGGACAATATCCGCGCTAAAATACCGGGTATTGACCCTCTCCTTCACTACCCCCAGGCGGAATGCGTGATGTGCCACTACCCGCATAACCCAACAAAGCCAAATCCGAAATACAACAGGCGTGAGGTGAAGCCATGATAAACCGCCGGGAGTTCTGCAAAAAAGCAGTGATCATTGTCGGCGGGATTGCCTTGCCTCTCTCCGCCCTGGAGGTCTTCAACCCTAAGAGACTGCTGGCCGAGAAAGATGGCAATGGCAAGGTGCGATGGGTTTTTCTGGTTGATGTTCACAAATGTGTCGGATGCGGATTCTGCGTCAAGGCCTGCAAAATTGAAAACGAGGTGACCTACGACGCGAATGTGACCAGAACCTGGGTGGAGCGCTATGTGGTTACCAAGGATGGCCGGGTCAACATAGATTCTCCCAAAGGGGGACGTGACGGATTTACAACACAGAAGATCGATCAGGCCAGCGCCGGCCTAAAGGAAATCAATCCCGGTGAAATTGCCAAGGCTTTTTTCGTCCCGAAACTCTGTAATCATTGCGAAAATCCCCCCTGCGTCCAGGTCTGCCCGGTAGGCGCCACCTACCAGACTCAGGAAGGAGTGGTGCTTGTTGACCGCTCATGGTGCATCGGTTGCGGGTACTGCGTCATGGGATGCCCGTACGGTGTCCGCTATTTTCACCCGGAGCTGCACGTGGCAGAAAAGTGCACCTTATGCTACCACCGGCTTTGCAAGGGAATGGTGTCCGCTTGTGTGGATGCCTGCCCGTTCGGGGCACGACTGGTTGGCAATATCAGGGACCCGAATGACCCGGTCACCAGGATCATTGCCACGGAGCAGGTGAACGTGTTGAAGGAAGAATTCGGCACGAAGCCGCAGGTATTCTATCTGGGATCTTCAATGGAGGTAAAATAGCCATGGTACACGGTGAAGCCTGGACCCTGAAGGAATTCTTTGTTTACCCCAATGAGTACATCTACTGGTCGATCCAGATCGTTATGTATCCTTTCATGACCGGTCTTGTGGCAGGGGCCTTTGTGCTGTCGTCGCTCTATCACGTCTTCGGAGTCAAGCAGCTCAAAGAAATCGCCCGTTTTTCACTGGTGTTCTCCCTGGCGCTGCTCCCCGTGGCGATGATGCCGCTCATGCTGCACCTGCAGCAGCCGCAGAGGGGGATCTATGTCATGATGACCCCGCACTTCACTTCGGCTATCGCCGCCTTCGGGATCGTCTTCACGACCTACGGCCTGATCGTCGCCTCGGAGATCTGGTTTGTTTACCGACAGTTCATCGTAGAGACGGTACTGGAGCTGCGGGCCAGGCAGCAACGAAGCGCTGTAGAGTCGGCCCGGCTCATCCTGTATTCGCTCCTCTCCATGGGGGCCATGGACTTAAGCCCGGAGGCGCTGCACAAGGATGAACGGGCGGTGGCAATCCTTGCCGGCACAGGCATACCGGTCGCCTGCTTCCTGCACGGTTATGCCGGATTTATTTTCGGTTCGGTCAAGGCCAACGCCCTCTGGATGACGCCGCTCATGCCGGTCATCTTCATCTGTTCGGCGATCGTGTCAGGGATCGCTCTCTGTATTGTCACCTACATCATAACCATGGAGATTCGTAAACGGATCTTTGCCCGGAACAGGAGAAACAATCCTGGCCTTCCATCTACAGAGGAACTAAAAAGCGCAGAAATCAAGGTTGTGACCATAACCGTCAAATACCTGGTGATGTTCCTGGTGCTGGCAATTACCCTGGAATTGCTGGATCTGATCTTCCGAACCTACACGGCAGTTAAATCGTGGGATATCCTGCGCAGCGTCATCTACGAAAGGGACTTCTTCAAGATATTTATTCTCCAGTACGGGCTTGGAAATCTCGTGCCCTTTATCATCTTCCTGAGGCCGGGGTTGACGATCCGGCGGGCGCTTATCGGCACTCTTCTGGTACTGCTGGGTGTCTTCATGATGCGCTGGAACGTCGTTATCGGAGGGCAGGCTTTTTCCGCCTCGTTCTCCGGGTTCATGGAGTATCATCTACCTATCTGGCCGAGCAGCGTTGAGCTATTTAAAGAGGGGCTTTTTGGTGCGCTCGCCGTCATCACCACACCCTTTGTCCTCTTCTTTCTGGTCACCAGAGTGCTGCCGGTGTTCGGAGTACAGGACTCTCACTGATTCAAGATCAACTTATTTGGATTGTAAACAGGAGTTTTCGGACGGAGACCGGATAACGTACTTATCATGTTTGTTTATGGTCGGGACCATCTCAAGGAGTAAGTGTATGGACAGCATCGCAAAAACCAGTGATGTTCCCAATTTCGGGAAAAAAGTTGTTTCAGTATCAGACAGAGAGATCCTGCTGATCAACGTCAAAGGTACTATATATGCCGTTGAAAATGACTGCCCTCATCAAGGCAGCCCGATGAATGCGGCCATAGTCAAGGATGGCTACATTTCCTGTCCGCGCCACGGCTACCGTTTCAGCTTGACGGACGGCAGCTGTGCCGAACACCCGGAATGCAAACTAGTTACGTTCCCGGTCCAACTAAACGGTGATGAGATCCAATTAGATCTAGGCTGATCCGTGGATCATCTGCTGATCATACTTCTTGTCGCCGGATCCGGCCTGCTGTCACTGGCGGCGGCAGGTCATGCGCTACTTTACAAACGCGATTCCCGCTCGGCGCTGGTATGGGTAAGTTTGACCCTCACTATACCGTTGATCGGTCCATTTTTATATTGGTGCCTGGGGATGAACCGAATCTCAAGGCGAGCAAGAAGTTGGCAGGAAAGTGGTCGTTGGCTGACGCGCACTGAAATATATCCCATAGAAGACCAGAAACGTTTTGAACCACAACTCCCGGATTCTGCCATACATCTGTCTGACCTACTCCATCTCGAAGAGAAAATTGTCACAACTCCTCAGCGCGAAGGAAATCGTATTATTGCTTTGATTGGCGGTGAAGAAGCCTACCCTGCCATGCTAGGTGCCATAAGGAGCGCCAAAGAGACCATTAACCTATCGAGTTATATCTTTGATGCAGACGGTATCGGAGCTGAATTTGTAATAGAGTTGATAGAAGCTGCCAAGAGGGGAGTAAAAGTGCGGGTCATCATTGACTCGTTGGGTGAAAAGTATAGTCGTACGTCTCCGCGTACTGCTTTTCGGGATACACCTGTAAAGTTAGTACGGTATTTGCCACTCCGCCAAGGCGCATATATAAATCTGCGCAACCATAGAAAGCTTTTGATTATTGACGGGCATGAAGCCTTTACTGGTGGAATGAATATTCGAAGCCGTCACCTTAATGCCTCTGAATCCGTAATTGATTCAATTCATGACGTACATTTTAGTGTTAGGGGTCCAATTGTTGCTGATCTTCAAGGGACATTTTTAGGAGACTGGTATTTTGTAACTGGTGAGAAGCTACAAGACCAATGTTTTTTCCATCCAATTGAACCTCAAGGAACCGCGCTGGCATGCTGTGTCGCTGACGGGCCAGACAGGGAATTCCGAAAGATTGCGCAGATCATCAAGGGGGCGCTCTCTTGCGCTAAAAATCACGTTTACATCATGACACCTTACTTTATTCCAGATCGCGAAATGACATCATCCCTTGTTACTGCGGCACTCCGTGGGGTTGATATACGCATCGTCCTTCCCGGACAAAATAATCTCATATTTGTTGATTGGGCAAGTCGAGCTTTGCTATGGGAGCTTCTGGTTAACGGAGTACGGATTTACTTCCAACCGCCTCCCTTTGTTCACACTAAACTGATGCTGGCAGACAATATTTGGTCATTCGTTGGATCTGCTAACCTGGACACACGTAGCTTGAGGCTGAACTTTGAGCTGAACCTAAGTGTGTTTGACCCCGAACTATCAACTACCATCAATCATCTTTTTAAGCAGGCTTTTGCCGATTCCCGCGAAATGGCACTTCGGGATGTTGAAGGATACCCGCTGATTATTAAGCTAAGAAACAATTTTGCCAGACTGTTTTCACCGTATCTCTAAAAAGACTAAAAGAGTATTTTTATCCTATTGACAAGTATAGACTTGGCTGGTATTAAATATTCAACAGCTTTTAAAATATTTCTAAAGGAGAACCAACCAATGAGCCTTACCACTCTTGTAACACAGCAAGCGCCTGATTTCACCGCCGAGGCGGTTATGCCCGATAACAGCTTTGGATCTATCACCCTGTCGGCCCTCAAAGGCAAATACGTCCTGCTTTTTTTCTACCCGCTTGACTTTACCTTTGTCTGCCCTTCTGAAATCCTGGCCTTCAACAAGAAAGTGGGGGAGTTCAAAACCAGAAACTGCGAGGTCATCGGCGTTTCAGTTGACTCTAAATTCACTCATCTGGCCTGGAAAAACACCGCCATCGAAAACGGCGGCATCGGTAACATCCAGTATCCGCTCGTTCAGGATCTTGACAAGGAAATTGCCAAATCTTACGGCATCCTGTTAAATAGTACCGTTGCCCTGCGCGGCCTGTTCCTGATCGATCCAACCGGCAAGGTGCGCCACTGTGTCATCAATGACCTGCCGCTCGGCAGAAACGTTGATGAAGCGATTCGTATGGTCGATGCGGTACAGTTTTCGGATACACACGGCGAAGTTTGCCCGGCCAACTGGAAACTGGGTGAAGAAGCCATGAAACCGACATCTGCGGGAGTTGCTTCGTACCTGGCCAAACACGCTAAATAGACATTCTAATTTAGAGTAAGAAATCAAAAAAAGAGCAGCCGATTGGCTGCTCTTTTTTTGATACTTCATGCTGGCCTCCATGTGGTCAAATCGAAGCCAGTCCTAGTTCTTTCAGCTTTGCTTGCCCCGGCCTGGTGGTTTCAGGATCCCAGCCGCGATCTGTGTAATACCGGGTGAGCATGGCGTCGAACTCGTTCCGGTTGAGCACCGCGCCCTTCTTGGAGCCGATGGTGAAGGCGTCCTCGAAAAAGCGGTCGGGGAGCTGATCATCTGCGCGCCGAAACCCCTCGCGGTAATTTAACAACTTCTCCAGATTGAAAATCCTTTCGCCGGCTTTCTCAAACTCTACTTTGTCGTATTCCCTCCCGGTGATGGCGCTGAGCAGGGCGAGCATCGGTTCCTCCAGCGCCGGTTCAAAGGTGGGGAAAAACACATGCCGGTCGAATCGAGGATGGCCCACCGGTTCTGCATGGCAATGCTGTCTCCGCTCATATGGCAGGCTCCCCTGGAGGCCGTTGCATACGATAGTCCCCTGGGCTGATTTGCCTGGATGTTGTGCGCCGCCAGCTCAAGCCCCTTCACATGTATGGCAAACTTTGCACTCCCTTTGCCGATCTGCCGGGAAAGTGCCCGCACCCCTTGGGCGGCCAGGGCGCCGACGCCGTCCCGGGCGGCAATCTTCTCGATCATCGCCAGCGTAGCATCGACACTCCCCCATTTGAGATCAATGCCGTCCAGAAAGGCCCGATTGATCAGCCCTTTTTCGTAAGCCTCCATGAGAAAGCCGATGACATTGCCGGTCGAAATCTGGTCCAGGCCGAGATCGTCGAGGGAGGTAATCGCCTTCAGCAGTCCGGGCATGTCGGAGATCAAAAGTGCGACAATCAGCTGCTGACATGAGGGGGAGAAGGTCATAGAAAACTGATGGTACGCACCATCTTGGACTCAAATAGCTTGAGAGAAATATCCGAAGCAAGCGGGTGGCGAAGGAGCAATGAGTATTTTCATGCTTTCAATCAGGGGAGCTGTCGCTGAATTTGAACGATCAATTATCCGGGAGCGCCACGCAGAGGGTATAAAGATAGCAAAACTTAATGGGTGTACAAGGGTCGAAAAGCTTCGCTCACCTACAAAAAAAGGTCACTTTTTAAATAAAAAGTGACCTTTTAATAAATGGCGTCCCCTACCGGATTTGAACCGGTGTCGCCGCCGTGAAAGGGCGGTGTCCTGGGCCAGGCTAGACGAAGGGGACGTATGAGACTGCCACGCCGTTCCATTTAAGGAATCAGGCCCATGAAGCGTGGAAGGAACAGTTTTTATACCCAACTATTGCAAGGAAGTCAATTGTTTTTTCTGCATGGTCGAATTATTTTACAAGATACTATTATTTCATACCATACCAGCGCCTGACAACAAAGATATCCTGCTGTTTTTTGCCGCCGGGCCAGACATTTGCCGGGCGGCGCGTACGCATAATTTGATCCATCCGCTGCGACAACTCTGTCAATACCACCCCGCCGTTGCCTGGCTTGCCGCATTCAAGGCGGCTTTCTATGGCGGTCAGCCGATCAAGCACAATAATGACATGACCATTCCATACAATCAAATCAAGCGGCTGAAGCATAGATGCAATTTCTGCGGACTGTTTGCCGGCAATATCAACACCCTGACCATACGTTATCAGTTGAGCTGTGTTGCGGGGAGTCCACCCCCCGGTGGCTTGATACAAAAGCCCGGAACAGTCAAGCCCGGCAAGTGTGAGCCGCGCAATGTCATTGTAACTGACATCGCTATAATACCATGTCACTAGTTCAGGCACACCGCCCAGAACATTGCCTCCCCATACATAGGGGCTGCCAACAGCCGACCTGAGTGCCGACACTACCTGTTCACGCGGCGGCTGCAAGGGGCTGCGCGGCACAGGCGCAGCAAGCACCGGCTTAAGAAAACGACCGTCAATATACAGGTGTACTTTTGGGGGAGTTGTGTATTCATCCGTCTCAATCTCGTAGATATCGACGGTTCCGGCGCGCTGTTTTTTCAGAATTCTAAAAACCGAACCAGGCAGGGCTATGTATTCAAGCTCACGCACCTGACCGCATCGATCCGTTTTCAGCTTTTTTCCGCTTGCACCACCAAATACCGTTTTGAAATCAGGAGAATTCAAAACGGGAGCCAAAGTGCGGGCCACAGCGTATTCAGAAGCCTCACATGGCACGAGACAGGCGTATCCAAACAGTATGATGAGAATAATTATCTGCTTCATGGCTGTGAGTTGGGATGCATCTGACGCACCAGCCCCTTTTGTGCAAAAGTGAGGCGTGGTGACGCGAGCAAATTATGCAGTGTTGCGGATGGGAGCCCCGGCAGAAAGATAGTAAACCAGATCAACGGGGTACGCGGATTTTTGAGAATTGCCAAACGAATATTTGGGCGGCTTTTCCAGCGACTGTTTCTGGCAACCATGGAAACAGCTTCTGCTGTGGCGTGTGACGAAGTCAAAAATTGATGCAGAGACCCCTCTTTCAAATGCGGATTGTCAAGACAGGCTTCCAGGACATTTTGCACTCCTTCGCGCAGCAACGCCTCAAGAATTGCAGCTGTTCCGCGCCGCGCCAGCGTCAGTTTGTTTCCCAGCGGCTGAGTCGGAATCTGCTGGACTATTTTACGTTCGGCGGCCAGGCGGATGTCTGCCAATATACCTGGAATCAGGCAAAGTTTCAGCAGGTCAAAGATATACAGAAGTGGAAGCAAGGTTTGCGCGATATGAACCGGGGCGTCCCGATGAGCGACTATGGCAAATCTGACAGAATGCGCTTCAATGAGACGTTTACTGGCATAGATTGCGGCAATTACAGATCCAAGCTCCCTTCGCTTCAATAGCGCCAACAGATGATGATGATCAAGAGAGGGATTGCGCAGGGCAGCAATCAGTACCTCTTCCCTGCTGTTCTGAATGACGGCAAACAGGCGATCTTTGTCGGCAGTCATGGCTTCTACCAGTTCGGCCCCTTGGCTCAAAGCAATATTATTATTTTCCGGCATTGTGGTTGTCTCGTTGGACGATTCCTGGGACATAACGTGCTCGCTACAGTTAGTTTATAGAGTCATACTGTAGCACTAGCGGCAATATTTTACAGTCATAAATATCCCGAAGTTTGGTGCTGTTTTCTAGCAGTTGCGTCGCAGTCTGCTTCGTGTTACTTAAGATGGCGGAAGGGCAAGGTTAGCGTGACAAATATTCAGTCAGTACATACTTTAGTTGAATCATTGGAAGTCGGTGATGACGCACTGGCCGAGATCAGCTTAATTCTCGAAATGAGACGCAACTTCAGCATATCCCCTTACAAGGATAAGTGCATGAAGCGCCGTATCGCCATAAGAATGCGCTCATGCCGCTGCCTTGACGCGGCGACATACTGCAACCTGTTGCGACAAAGCGAGCAGGAACTTGACCTCCTGAAAAAGGCTCTGACTATTCATGTCAGCCAGTTTTTCCGTAACCCTTCAATGTTTGAAAAACTTCAAACTGTTGTACTTCCCTCTCTCTTCAAAAAAATACTTGCAGATTGTGAGAAAACAAACCTCCGGTTCTGGAGCCTTGGATGTGCCGGAGGTGAAGAAGCTTATAGTCTTGGCATAATCCTGCGGGAGTTTTTTGCTCAGCAACTCCTGACAACTCCGACTGAAATACATGCCTCTGATATAGATGAGGATATTTTACTGGCAGCAGCGCTCGCCGAATATAACGAGGATCGCCTGAAAGATCTGCCGGATTCCATCAGAGAGCGATATTTTATTTCTAATGGACCTCGTATGCGGCTTTCCTCTCAAATTCGGGAAATGGTCTCATTTCATCAGCAAAATATTATGGACGTTGAATCATTTGTACCATGCCAGCTTGTCCTGTGCCGAAATACGCTCATCTATTTTACAAGGCCGGATCAGGAAAAAATAATACACGGCATCGCACATATTTTGCCGACCGGTGGTATATTGGTGCTCGGAAAATCTGAAACACTTGTGGGAGAAACTCGCAAACTTTTTACTACTGTCTGCCCTGTGGAGCGGATTTATCGCAGAGTATAACCAGATAATGCTATATTCCAACTTTGATTTAATTTGTGGAGGTCAAATATGCGAGTTCCAATAGGCTATAAGTTTATTATCGGTTTTATTGTTGTTGTTGCCGCCGTAGCTTTCAGCCCGCAACTAGTTGTGTTGCTCGGCTACTCGGCTGAGTTCAGCAGTATTCTCGGATATATAGTAGCCATGACGATCGGCCTGATTCTGGGATGGCTGTTTTCAAAAGGATTTACCGCAAATATCGAAATTTTGACCGAATCGGCTGTATCCATCAGCCGCGGGGATCTGACCCGAGATGTGACCATTCGTCAATCACGGATCCCGGACGAAAGTCACGAGCTGGCACAGCTGATCAATTTAATGCTTCAAAGCCTGCGGGACCTTGTTCGACACATAAAAAGGACCTCGGGTCAGCTCACCGAATCAGCCCGGGAGATTAACTCAACCGCCTTGGAAATCAACGCTTCGACCGAAGAGGTTGCCCAGGCAATCGAGCAGATTGCACGTGGTGCGAGCACCCAGACCGAGCTTGTTGAAAAAGGCTCCAAGGCTATTCGGGAAATGGCGATTTCAATTGAACTAGTTGCCGCTCGTGCCCGCGAGACCGCTAAGGCCGCCCGCGAAACCAGCCTGACGGCCCAGCACGGAGGATCTCTGGCGAATGATTCTCTGGAAAGAATGAAAGATTTTTTTGAGAAACAGGAACATATTGGCCAACAATTTAATACATTTAACAGCAAACTCCAGAAAGTCGGAAAAGTGGCTGATTGCATTGGAGATATTGCCAGGCAGACGAATCTGCTTGCTCTTAATGCCTCGATTGAAGCAGCCAGAGCAGGTGAGTACGGCAAGGGCTTCGCCGTAGTTGCCGAAGAAGTACGTAAATTAGCCGACGGATCGTCACAATCGGCTGCAGACATCAGTGATATGATTGAAGATCTGCGTGAAGAGAGCCGACAGATTCATGAAGTTATTGTGGAAAGCTCCCGCAGCATCAATGAAGGGAAGAAAAATATCGATATAACCGCCAGCGCCTTTCAGGAAATTCTCAAGACGGTTCTTGATACTGAACGGAAAGCTTCAAGCATTGCAGACCTCTCAATGATGCAGAAGGAAGGATCAGCCAGAATGGTCGCGGCTGTTGACGAAATTGCAGGCCTGGCTGATGACAACGCAGCCTCAACAGAGCAGGTTTCTGCAGCAACGGAAGAACAGCTGGCAGCTATGCAGGACATGGCTCTTGCGACCAAAGATCTTGCTCAGCTTGCTGAAGAGCTTATGATCGTTGTGGAACGCTTCCAGGTCGATCTCTAATAACGCGGCTGCCATGACTGACCACCACAGAAAATTTCTGATTTTTTCACTATCCGGATCACTCTATGCGCTTGACCTTGAGCAGGTTGCGGAAGTTGGCGACCTTCAGCCTATGTGGCCGATTCCGTTTGCGCCAGCCTGCTATAGTGGTGCTCTTAGTTTTCATGGAAATATTGTTGCAGTAATAAACCTGGCAACTTTTTTGAGTATTCCCGGAGGCAACAACCCCGGGAAAGTCATTGTACTTCATCAGGAGATCGCCTCACTTGCTTTTCTTGTTGATTCGGTAGTCAGAATTATTTCCGAGGAAGAGGTTTCCTTAAGCAAGCCACCGGATAAATCGTTTGCCGTTGTGATGCTGAGAACACCTGACGGAGAAGCGATTCAGCTCGATCTTGATGCACTTGTTCTTGAAGCGGAAATTGGAATGCAGAAGAAATAATAATTAAATAATTGTGGATGTGCAAAAAATACTTGACTCTTCCGATAATCTGCGTATATTCCTAGGTCGATTTAGAAACCATGCGCTTTGCGTTTAAATGGTAAATACACAAAGAAAGAGGTAACACACATGAAAAAGCTGATCTCTCTGACACTGGTACTGGCACTCGCAACTGTATTCGCAGCTGGCTGCAAGAAAAAAGAAGAAGCTCCTGCTCCTGCTCCTGCTGTTGAAGCACCTAAGGCTGTAGAGCAGAAGCCTATGTCTTCCGCAACTGCTGCACCTGCTGCTGCTCCTGCACCTGCTGCTGCACCTGCTCCAGAGAAAAAACACTAATTCGCTTTCCCTTCGGGGAGTGCAAAAAAGCCTGCGAGGTTACTGCCTCGCAGGCTTTTTTTATGTATAATCGGAGAAGCTATGCATGAAATGTCCATAACTCAAGGGATTATCGACCTTTGCCTGGAACATGCCGGTGATCGCCGGATCCGCTCACTGAATGTCGAAATAGGGGAACTGAGCAGTGTAGTGCCGGAGTCAATTGAATTCTGTTTTGAGGCATGTAGCCGTGGAACCTCTTTGGAAGGTGCCCGGCTGATCATCGTTCGTGTCCCCGGCATGGGACAATGCCTGGAATGTGGGCAGGAAACTCCGCTCACGGAGCTGTACGGTTCATGTCAACATTGCGGCAGTAACCGGATAACCATCTTGACAGGGGAGGAACTGCGCGTCCGGGAAATTGAAGTTGACGATTAAAAAGGGCTCTGCAAATGCAGAGCCCTTTTTAATGTTCAAAAAGAGACGTAGTTTAATCCTCTGTTGTGGGATGAAACTGTTCCCAATGCTCAGGTGAACGCCACAGACCCGACAGGATCAACTGACGAAGGTGCAGGAATTCTTTAGGCAGCCGGTCATACATCTTGACGAAAAGCTCCTCATGGGAAACGATCTCATCTTTCCAGACATCACGGTCAACCGACATCAGTTCATAGAACTGCTCTTTGCTGACACTGTCAAGTCCGGTCCAATCTAGATCCTCATAACGCGGCATCCACCCCAGTGGACTTTCTACCGCAGCTGCGTTCCCGTTACAGCGTTCCACCACCCATTTCAAGATACGCATGTTCTCGCCATAACCGGGCCAGAGGAAATTGCCGTTAGCGTCTTTGCGGAACCAGTTGACACTGAAGATGCGTGGCGGCACAGGGGTAGTCCGTCCTACCTGCAGCCAGTGAGCGAAATAATCGGCAACATGATAGCCGCAGAAAGGCAGCATGGCGAACGGGTCGCGACGGACGGTTCCGACGGCACCGGTTGCAGCTGCCGTGGTTTCAGATCCCATAGTCGCTGCCAGATAGACACCGAAGCTCCAGTTGAATGATTGATAGACCAGCGGTATTACGCCATTACGACGGCCACCGAAGATAAATGCTGCCATCGGTACACCTTTGGGGTTTTCCCATTCCGGATCAATAGAGGGGCACTGGCCGGCAGGAGAGGTAAAGCGAGAATTGGGATGCGCTGCATTCCTGCCGCAATCCGGCGTCCATTTGTTACCCTGCCAATCAGTAAGCATTGGCGGTTTGACATCAGTCATCCCTTCCCACCATACATCGCCATCAGGAGTCAGGGCTACGTTAGTAAAAATAGAGTTGGATGCGCATGAAATCATGGCGTTCGGGTTTGTCTTGACCGACGTGCCGGGAGCAACACCAAAAAAACCGTATTCCGGATTTATGGCGTACAACCTGCCATCCTGACCAGGCTTGATCCAGGCGATGTCATCACCGACAGTCGTGATCTTCCAGCCGCTTTTGTTAAAGCTTTCCGGCGGTACCAGCATCGCCAGGTTTGTCTTGCCGCAGGCGCTGGGAAATGCAGCACCAAGATAGGTTTTTTCCCCTTCCGGAGATTCAATTCCCAAGATCAGCATGTGTTCAGCCAGCCACCCTTCATCCTTGGCTATCTTGGAAGCGATACGCAGCGCCAGACATTTTTTACCGAGGAGGGCATTGCCGCCGTAACCGCTGCCGTAAGACCATATCGAGCGTTCTTCGGGGAAGTGAACGATGTATTTTTCTTTGTTGCAGGGCCATGGCACATCTTTCTGACCTGGTTCAAGCGGGGCCCCAACCGAATGCAGGCATGGGACGAATTCGCCATTGCCAAGCACGTCGAGTACTGCCGTGCCCATACGGGTCATGATGCGCATATTAACGGCGACATAAGGTGAATCAGTAATTTCTACCCCGATTTTTGCAATCGGTGAGCCGAGCGGCCCCATGCTGAAAGGAACGACATACATGGTGCGGCCCTTCATGCAGCCTTTGAAGAGCTTATTCAGAGTCTCCTTCATCTCTTTGGGGGCCATCCAGTTGTTGGTCGGGCCGGCATCCTGTTTGGATATACTGCAGATATAGGTACGGTCCTCAACTCGCGCAACATCACCCGGATCAGAACAGGCCAAATAACTATTCGGACGTTTTTCCTGATTCAGTTTTTTGAAGGTTCCGCTCTCAACCAGCTGTTTGCAGAGCGAATCATACTCCTCCTGCGAACCACTGCACCAATGGATCGATTCAGGTCCACACAGCGCCGCGACTTCTTCTACCCACTTAGTCAGTTGCTCGTTTTTACCCTGGTTACTCATGCCGCCTCCCCATTTGAGGTATTAAAATTTAGTTTCGATTAAATAGCATACCGATGACTAAAAAAAAAGAACTTATATGTACTGTATACAAAATACTTTTCACAGCGATCTGCCAAGGAGATTGAGATTTAAGGTAGGGTAATTCAGGGGTGGGAGTGGGTAAACAGGTTTTAGGGACAATGAAACCGGAGACCGCTATAAAATAAATAAGGAGTTATCTTCTGAATTTTACAGAAAACAACTCCTTAGCGCAATTATCCTGTTTCGTATGGTTGTGCATCAGCGGAAACCATCTCCGATACATGGTCTGGCTTCAGCGCAGCAGAGCTTCAGCCAACACCTCTGCAACATCCCGTACCTTGACGCTACCGGCCTTGACGTCTTTGAGTCCGTCTTCAAACATAGTCATGCAGTAGGGGCAGGCGACACAGATAGTTTCAGGCTTCTGTTCAAGCGCCTCTTTGACACGCGTCAAGTTGATCCGTTCCCCTACCTGTTCCTCCATCCACATTCTGCCGCCTCCGGCACCGCAACAGAAGGCGTTGTTACGGTTGCGCCCCATTTCAGCCGGAGCCTGCCCCGTGGCCGCCCTAACCACTTCCCGAGGGGCATCGTAAACATCATTATGCCGCCCCAGATAGCAGGAATCATGGAAAACTGTTGCACCCATGTACTGTGTCGTCTTATCCAGAACGAGCCGACCGTCCTGAACCAGATTTCGCAGTAGTTCGCTGTGATGGATGACTTCCAGCTCCAGACCGAACTGCCGATAGTCGTTTTTCAAAATAGTGAAGCAGTGCGGGCACTGGGTGATAACCTTCTTGACGCCGCGCTCGATGAACATCGCTACGTTCTCCCTGGCCATCTTGTCGAAGACATATTCGTTCCCGAGCCTGCGTACGCTCTCGCCGCAACATTTTTCATCCTTGCCAAGGATTCCCCACGAGATGCCGGCCCTGTCCAGCAACTGGGACATTGCCACGCTGACATGCTTGTTGCGCGAATCAAACGAACCGGCGCAGCCGACATAGAACAGGTATTCAGTCTTATCCTTATCGAACGGCTTGACATCCAACTGGCTGCACCATTTGGTCCGTTCTGTCGGTGCAATACCCCAGGGATTGCTGCGTCCCTCCATATTTTCAAACAAGTTCAGCAGCTCTTCGGGAAACTTTGCTTCGCTCTCGACGAGGTGACGTCTAAGCTGGATTATCTTTGGCATCTGTTCGATAAAGACCGGACACGCTTCCATACAGGCCCCGCAGGTGGTACAGGCCCAGATCGACTCCTCTGACACGCTCCCTTCACCGCTTTCACCGATCAGCGGAGTCTGCGGAGCACCCCCTTTTTTAAGAGCAGCGCCGTTCTCCAGCAGGTTGACTTTGATATTATGT
The DNA here is from genome assembly GCA_025360785.1 of Geobacter sp. Classification (GTDB taxonomy): domain Bacteria; phylum Desulfobacterota; class Desulfuromonadia; order Geobacterales; family Pseudopelobacteraceae; genus JACRCG01. Next base: position 5,682 of record JANYBN010000052.1, on the reverse strand, counting down.
ATCACGGCACGCGGATTAAGCGGTTTGCCGGTGATACTGGCAGGACAGACATTCTGGCAGCGTCCGCATTCTGTACAGGAAAAGGAGTCGAGCAGATCTTTCCAGCTGTAGTGATCAACCCGGTCAACACCAAACGTATTGCCGACGGTAAACTCTTCTCTCGGCTGAGTATTCGGCTTTCCCAGACGTTGGAAAAAACAGTTCGGAATCGCGGTCAGAATGTGCATATGTTTGCTGTTCGGCAGATAGCACATGAAGGCAAGCAGCGCCAGGGCATGGGCCCACCAGCTGAAGCCGTAGACATAAGCTCCGGCAGCAACAGGCACCATTCCGGCAAAGACGCTGGATACCGGCATCCAGACTCTGGCCAGCACACGCCCCCCCTCCTGCATGGTGGAAATTTTGGCGGCGTTAATACCGAAATATGCCAGCATCAGAGTAGCAATAAGGAAAAGAATGAAAAACGCCTCCATTGTCCGAGCTTCCGGATACGGTGGCACAACAAGTCTGCGAACTGCGGCTGCTGCCACCGCTGCCAACGCCAGAAGCGATACGATATCCAGCAGAAGAAGAAGCGGCATCAGTATGCCGTCCGGAAGATTTGTCAGGCTGACAGAAGGAAACACCCCATGCAGCAGAAATTCCGTATTAGCAACCAACAGGATAATGAATGACCAGAAAATAATGAAATGGTTGATGCCGAAAGGCTTTGCGACCACCCGTTTCTGGCCGAACGCATACAGCAGCATGTCGCCAAAGCGGGTTCCGATGTTGTCAAAACGATCTTCCGACCGCCCCAGCGAGATCAGACTGAAACGCTTCCAGCAGCCCCAGGCGAAGCTGGCCATGGAAATCAGCAGAAGCGGTGTGAAAATTGTCGGATTTGGTGTCATGAAAAACCTCTTAACAACATTTTGTTGATTGTTAGCGCCTTGCCTGCTTCATTTTCCGGATTCTCTTCGTAATCGCCGGCACCACCTGAAACAGGTCACCAACAATACCATAGGTGGCAACTTCAAAGATCGGGGCGCTGCTGTCACGGTTGATGGCGATGACAATATCGGAATCCTGCATACCGACCAGATGCTGGATGGCGCCGGAAATTCCGCAGGCTATGTAGATCTTGGGGCGAACGGTCTTACCGGTCTGGCCGACCTGACGATCACCCGGCATCCAGCCGGCATCCACGGCACTGCGTGAAGCACCCACTACGCCGCCCAGCTCATCAGCCAACTCCTGCAGCAGGGTAAAGTTCTCGGGAGCCATCATACCTCGACCGCCGGAGATAATAAACTCTGCACCGGTGATATCTACCGTACCCTTGCTGTGCGAATCGCGGATGATCTCGATCACCTTGGTAAGAACACTATCTTCGGTAACGGTGAACGGGTCGCGGATGATGATCCCCTTTGCTCCTTCACGCCGCTCCGGCATCGGCATGACATTGGGGCGCACGGTGGACATCTGGGGGCGGAATTTATCGCACATGATGGTTGCCATGATGTTCCCGCCAAAAGCTGGGCGGGTCTGCATCAGGTTGCGCTTTTCGTCGATGGCAAGACCTGTACAGTCTGCAGTCAGGCCGGTTGCAACCCGGGTGGCAATAGCCCCGGCAAGATCGCGCCCCATGCCGGTAGCACCCATGAGGATGATCTCCGGCTTGTATTTCTCAATCAGGTGGCAGCACCCCTCCACATAAGCTTCGGTGCGGTAGTACTTGTAGACCGGGGCATCCAATAGGTAGGTTTTTGCAGCGCCGTAAGCGAAGGATTCACTGCAAAGGTGCTCTACGCTCTCACCGATCACCAGGGCGCAGAGTTCAACGCCCAGTTTGGCGGCCAGATCAGCGCCTACCCCCAGCAGCTCCCAGGAAACCTTGGCAGGTTCACCTTCGGTCTGTTCGACAAAAACCCACACGCCTCGATATTCCGCCAGTTTTAATGCCAGGGCAGCCGCTTCCGGGTCGACTTCTTCTTCGACCGGAATCGCTGAGGCGGCCAACTGTTCAAGGATCTTCTGCTCCTCAGGGGTGAAGAACATCTCCAGGGCAGATGCCGGACAGATCTTGACGCACTTTTGGCAGCCGATGCATTTGGCGGTGTCGATGACCGGTTCGCCGCTGTCGGTCATTTCGACGCAGTTAACCGGGCATACGGCCTGACAGCGGGCACCGCAGGCGATGCAGGCGCCGGCGATCAACCGGGCTATGCCGCGCGGTTTTTTTGGTTTCGGTTGTGGTTCGCTCATAACGGTAACATATCCTTCGCCATCAATTTATCTATCAGCTGCGCTGCGGCTCCATCGGGATCTGCGTAGCCGTCACCCAGGATCTCCCCTTTGTCGCGCTCCGGTGAAAAGATTTTAGACACCCATGTAGGGGAACCTTTCAAACCGATTTTTTGCTCATCCAGCTGCAGAGTTTTGTTGTTCCAAACTTCGACAACCGCTTCAGCAGCAGCAAGCCGCATCTGCACCTTGGGATAGCGGGGCCGGTTCAGTTCACGCACGACGGTCAACATAGCGGGCAGAGGCGCTTCGACAATTTCGTGACGCCCTTCCAGCTTGCGACTGACGCGGATCTTTCTTGCTGAAAGATCCAGATTTACAATTTTGTCTACCAGCGTCAATTGCCGATAGGCGAGGCGACTGGCGATGCCCGGACCAACCTGAGCGGTATCACCGTCAATTGTCTGTTTACCACACAAAACCAGACCGACCTCTTCTACATCCGAATGAAGTTTGGCTATTGCAGCAGCCAAAACCTTGCTGGTCGCAAGGGTATCGGCGCCACCGAAGACACGGTCAGAGAGGAGAATCGCATGATCGACCCCCAGCGCCAGAGCTTTCCTCAAAGTACCCTCAGCGTTAGGAGGCCCCATCGAAATGGCAGCGACCTTGCAGCCGAAGCGGTCTTTCAGGCGTAGTGCCTCCTCCAGGGCATGAGTATCATACGGGTTAACTATAAAGGGAATGCCGTCCCGAATCAGGGTGTTGGTAACAGGATCGATCTGAACCTGGGTTGTGTCAGGAACCTGTTTGATGCAGACAACTATCAGCATGAATCCCTCTCTTGCGAGATTAATAACTCTATTAAATAGTTTATTATGCCCGAGGGCACAATAAAACGGCACGCTGTATAAAAATACAGCTACAAACCGACGAGACGTCTCTTACCTTAGTTCAGTTACAAGATGCAACTTATTATACTTACACAATAATTATTTAGTATTACGAAATATCATGACGCTGTGCAAAATTTAATCACCAACTACCGGAATGTTTATCGCGACCTTTATATACTTTTCTGAATTCCCACGGCGGTTGCGGGTTTGACTCTCTCCAGAGTCCGGCCCGGCGTGAACGGGCTCGCGTTTCACTGTCGATATATTCCGACTCGTAAGCCCCTTGCAGATATTGGCGATATGCCCATGCCATCCCTTCCGCCACCATCTCGCGATTAATATCCCTGCCTGAATACCGGATAACCGCCACAGCACGCTTGTACTGATCGATATCCACAATTTCGGCCTTAACCTGCCGACCCATGATCTTGTACATCAGAGTCCGCTTTGCTATATCTCCGAACGGCTGTCCCGGCTTGTCAGGCTTTTTCGTCTCGGGGGCATCAATGCCGTACAGCCTAACCTTGAGCCGGCTCTCTTCTCGGGTGGCCAACAGCACGGTGTCGCCGTCGTAGACCGCCCGCACCATGCCCTCGACGATTCTTCCGGCCCAGGCGTTGCCCACCAGGAGCACGATCTGCGCAATAATTATGAGATATATTTTCATTTACACAAGCTCCGAAGCGAAATTAAATTCCGTGGTGCCGGAGAGCTCCCGACCTGACTTGAAGGCGGCGATGATGTCGCCCCACCGCTCGCGCGGTTCTTCAGCAAGGTCGATTACGAACGATGTGCAACCTCTGTGCCTTAATTCACTGTGCCGCGCCGTCAGCGAAAAAGGTAGTGTAGAACTGATGGTTTGCAGGCCGTCCTGGCTTGTGACACGATAGGTCTCACCCCGATCTGAACGGAGCGGAGTATTGGCATGCACATCTTTAATGCGGATTTTGGTGGTCATAACCGGAAGTGATGAATAAACCATCACCCGCTGTTCGATATCAACCCCGGCCGAGAGCAACTCGGTAATGTTGCTGCTGTCGTCCTCCAGATAGAGTGTTGCCGCTTCAGCCCCCAATTCCCTCCAGACGGCAAGGGCTTGGCTGTTGAGCGAAAAACAGCGGTGCCACGTCGAGATATGCAGCCCTTCAAAGCCGTGCAACAGCTCGAAATGGGACAGATTGGCCGCCTCGAAACGGCGGAAGCCGGCCTTGTACAGGGTGCGAAGCGTGTCGCGGTATAAGGGAATATCACGATCAAAAATTATGAAGGGGAGCTGCCAGAGAATCTGTTCTTCCGCATCGCGCATCCGTGGGACTGTCGAAGCCAGTTGGTGGATGGCCGCCTTTGAGAGCAGCAGCAGCACGGCGTCTGCTCCGTTTTGGAGCGGGAAGCGCCATTCCTTCGGTTCGGCAACGACAACCGTCAGTGTCTCGCGTGATGCCTGACGGCGTGGGACATTCTGCACCATCTTCAACTCCTGAAGCGCTCCCTTGCGGGCAGTTGAAATCTGTTCGCGGGAAACCGCCGAGAATGTTTCGAACAACTGCTGGTAAAATCGGCGGCGCAGATCCTTGAACAGAGCCGACGGAATGAGCACAGCAGGGAAATCGGGCGCTACCAGTAAATCAAGCCGGAATGGTGTATCACCGCATTTCGAAAACTGGCCGGACAGCACCGCCTGCATGTCGCCACTGCGAGCCGGTTCCAACTGGCCGAGCGGGAAGCTGAACTCATGATGGAATCCTGCTACTGTGGCGGATATATGGAGCTGTTCCTCCTTCAGTGAAACGACCAGACTGCAGGGCAGCTTGTCCCCATGGCTCCCCTCAAGCCTGCGCAGACAGGCGTTGTCGCTGAGGGTATAGGCTTCTCGGGATGATACTTTATAAATCGAGTCGCCTACTGAAAAACTGAATGGGGTCTCGACCTCAACAAGACTCCCGGCCGGAGCCTCCATGCTCTTCTTGCGATTGAGAACCATCTCGCGCAGTGTCCAGGCTTGACCTGCCATGTCACTTTTGGGCTGCGCCCGCAGACGATCCCCGACATGCAGAGAGTCTCTGGTTTCAAAGATCAGGCACTTCCCTTTGATGCTTTTGATCTGGCCGATAAAGCGCCCGGTGCCCCCCTTCTGCCAGGGATTGGCGATGTCATCCGGTTGCTGTGATGCCAGGAAACCCTTGGTCGGAGTGCGCCCGAAGGAATATTTAAGCATCCCCTTGGCGGCTGTCAGCGCCTCCTTGTGCGACTTTTCCGGGGCATCGAGCACGGTGCGGTAGGCTTCGACCACGGTGGCAACGTACTCGGCAGATTTCATCCGCCCCTCTATTTTGAGCGACTTCACCCCCGCCTTGATCATATCCGGGAGAAGATCAATGGCCGACAGGTCGCTGGTGGAAAAGTAGTGCCCTTCCTTGCCGCGATGGCTGTACAGCCGGCGGCAGGGCTGGGCGCAGCGGCCGCGATTACCACTGTGGCCACCCAGCAACGAGGAGAAAAAACATTGCCCCGAGATGGAAAAGCAGAGTGCACCATGTACAAAACATTCGATTTCGACCGA
>JANYBN010000059.1 GCA_025360785.1 Geobacter sp. | reverse complement strand
ACGATTCAGTACCGTCTTGATAAGCATTGTCTTCCTTTTTGCTGGTTTGATGGTTTCTCGTAAAAACAATCGTAACCGACAATGGAAGGCAATGCTTTATTTATTAGCTGACATTAGGCCAGATCCTGCGAGAGAGGCATTCTTTTATTCTCCTGCTGACGTCACATGATAAAAAGGACGAACTGATTGCCGGACTTGAAGCGGGGGCAGACGAATATCTCGTCAAACCTGTTCATGTGATCGAACTGGCGGCACGTCTGAAAGTGGCCCGGCGCATCCTGGATCTTGAAACAAAGCTGAAACAGCTGGCCCTGTTTGACCAGCTTACCGGTGCCTACAATCGCGGTTATCTTGACCGGCAGCTGACAAAGGAGATCCAGCGCAGCGGGCGGTATGGCCACCCGCTTTCGGTTGTGATGTGTGATATTGACCATTTCAAAGTGGTAAACGATCGATACGGACATCAGGCTGGTGATCTGGTTTTAAAGGAATTTGTCACTCTGGTTAACCGCACCATCCGTTTTGAAAACGACTGGGTGGCCCGTTACGGGGGTGAGGAGTTTGTTATTGTCCTGCCGGAGACGGCTCCGGCCGGCTGCCTGATCGTGGCGGAACGCATCAGGAAAATCATCGCCGATTCACCGGTGATGATTCCAGGGGGGTCTATTACTGTGACGGTAAGTTTCGGCGCAATTACTGTCGAGAACACCAGCCGGATTGAAGAGATGTCGATGGATGCCATACTGGGCAAAGCGGACGAATGTATGTACCGGGCAAAACAGACCGGCAGAAACCGCGTAGTTGCCGTACAATTCTGATTAGACTCTGATCCGATCAGTTATTCTGCCATGTCCGCCGGCTTTGTTTCACAAGCAATCAGGCGCGTCTTCAAGTCCTTCTCTTTTTTCCATCGCTCCGTCACATCCCTCATTATCGAGCCACACCCCATCATAACCCCGGCTTCGTCGCGCAGCAGCACCATGCTGAATTCCAGTGATACGCGGCTGCCGTCTTTGCGGACGCCGGGAGAGGAGAGGAGCCCGATTTTGTATTTTGTTTCACCGGACGCCATCACCCGCCAATAACCTTCCCAGTGCCGACTCCGCAGATTTTCCGGAATAATCAGATCAAGAGATTGGCCCACAGCCTCAGCTGAAGTATAGCCGAACATTTGCTCTGCGCCGTTGTTCCAGAAGCTGATAAACCCTTTCAAGTCCGAGATGAGAATCGCGTCCGGCGCATTGTTTACCAACTGTTTCAAAAGGTTGTCCATATAGCCTCCTTGCTTACTATGTTTGTCCTTGATTTTACCGGATTCCCTGCCACATGAACCACCCGCCAACCAGCGCAACCACTACACCGCTAACCCGTGAGGTTATTTCTGTCAAGTGTCAAATTTGGGAGCTTGTGGGGCTTGAATCACAATGCTTCGTTATTTTTTCATGTAATTTGTCATTGGCGTCCGGAATAATTGCATTTGGTCTTCCGTAACGACTTAAGTTCTTTGAGAATTAAGTAAATTGTTCATGTCGTCGATTTCAGCGTTTGCTAAAATCTGGCATTGTTCCCCAAAAACTCCGGGGAGCGGACATGAACTCAGGTCAGATGATCTTCACACAAGTTATGGACGTCATGCCTCTGAAGACGTTCCATCGCTGTGTTGCACGCTATCAAGGTGATTTCAGCGTTAAGCAGTTCATCTGCTTGGAACAGTTCCGCGTAATGGCTTTTGCTCAGCTGACGTATCGTGAAAGCCTGCGGGATACAGTCACCTGTCTTCGCTCTCAGAGCAGCAAACTGTATCGGATGGGCATTCGCAGTAAAGTTTCTAAAAGCACACTGGCTGACGCCAATGAAGTTCGGGACTGGCGCATCTATGCCGACTTTGCCCATCACTTGATTGGTGTTGCTCGAAAGCTGTATCAGCAAGATCAACTGGCAATCGACATAGAACAGACTGTCTATGCACTGGATTCAACGACAATTGACCTTTGCCTGTCTGACGTAAGCTGAAAAAAGTGGACACCAAATGTGGTAAGTTGACACCCCACAGGAGGAGTTCACATGGAGATCCCGCGACAGCACTACACAGAGAAATTTAAGCAGGAAGCGGTAAAGTTGGTTAAAGAATCCGGTTTGAGTATAGCTGAGGCTGGCCGTCGGTTATCAATTCCGCCCATGACGCTGAAAAACTGGGTATATCGCATCAAGAATCCAAAGACTGGTAGTGGACCAAGCCGCCCTGTTACCGAGCTTGAAGCTGAGAACTCCCGTTTGCGTAAGGAACTGGCAGATTCCCGTCTTGAGAATGAAATCATAAAAAAGGCCATGGCGTACTATGCGAAGGAGTTGCTGCCAGGTACGCGACGATGAAGAGATTGCGACTCGAATATGACTATCCCGTTGAAAAGATGAGCAACGTCTTTGACGTTTCCAAAAGCGGCTATTACGCTTGGCTGCAGCGGTATCGCTCGAAGAGGCAGGAGGAATCTGCCAGGCTTGAGACAGTAATCAAAGCAGCGCATGAACGCGGTCGTGGCACCTATGGTCCTGAACGATTGCAGGAGGAGCTTGCCAAGGTTGACAAAGTAATCATTGGTCGCGACAAACTGAAGCGCGTCAGAAGAAAGCTTGGGATCAAATGCAAACAGGTGAGGAAGTTCAAGGCCACCACAAATTCAAAACACAAGCTGCCGATTGCCGACAATCTTCTGGAACAGAACTTTGCATCGAACCGGCCAGGTGAAGTTTGGGTGGCAGATATTACCTACATTGCGACCGATGAGGGGTGGCTGTACCTGGCAGGGATCAAAGATCTCTTCAATGGTGAAATTGTCGGTTATGCAATGAGCGAACGGATGACCAGAGAGTTGGTTGGTAAAGCGCTGTTTAGTGCGGTAAAAGCAAAACGTCCGCCTGAGGGACTGATCCATCATTCGGATCGTGGCAGTCAATATTGTTCGTATGATTATCAGAGGTTACTCAAGCAGTTTGGAATACAGTCATCCATGAGCAGAAAAGGGAATTGCTATGACAATGCACTGATGGAAAGTTTCTGGGGAACTTTGAAAAACGAACTGGTTCATCATCAACATTACCGGACTCGGCAGGAAGCGATTCAAGAGATCAGAGAGTACATTGAAATATTCTATAATCGGCAGAGACGGCAAAAGCGACTGGGCTATCTTTCACCGATAGCTTTCGAGAATAACTACTACAAAGAAATTAAGGCAGCATGACCATAGGTATTGTGTCCACTATTGACAGCGCATGTCACACAACCGTAACATTTGTAAAGCTGACACATTCATTAGAACGCAATTTGTACCGGCAGTTGATGAATGAACCCTTAGCCCTACGCGCAGACCTGGTTTCTTCCCCGGTTTTTTGCCTTGTAAAGCGCCTTATCCGCTGCCTTCAGCACCTCTTCAGGTGTGGTTGGATCTTCCCCCCGCTCCGCGACCCCGATGCTGATGGTGACCGAAACATGAGGTACCTCTCCCCTGGCGCCTCGTTGCGTCTTCCCCTCTTTAACGTTTTTTGGCCGTTCGACGTTGCGCAGGGCAAGCTTGTAATCGGCTATCGCCTTTCTGATTATTTCCAGTTCCGGGATGATGTCCTTCGCACTCCGCCCCGGAAAGAGTATCGTAAACTCTTCCCCGCCGTAACGGTACGCCTTTCCGCCCCCGCCAACAGCCATCATCTTGTGCGCCACCATCTTCAAAACCTGATCTCCGACGTCATGACCGTAGGTATCGTTGAACTTCTTGAAATGGTCAACATCCAGCATGGCAAGCGCATATCTGCGGCCAAGCCCGTTCAGGCTTTCATTCAGCGACCGACGTGACGGCATGTTGGTCAGGTCATCCTTGAAAGCCATGTTGTAGGAATCGCGCAACACGCTGAGCGTAAGGGCTAGCGCCCCGGCGGCCGAGAAGGCGGTGTGGATATCCGGAGTTGTGATCCAGTTACTGGCGATGCAGAATGCGGCCAACGCCCCGAGCAGTCCGGCATCGACAGGAGCCTGACGGCGCACCGCCAGAGCGGCGGTGATGACGAAAGCGATGCATCCGGCGAACATCGCCGTTACAGGAACTATATCCGGCGTCATGAATGCAGGCAGTCCGAAGTCTGCCGCGATGACGGGAAGGGAGGCTATAAAGTTATAGCGGAAGAACCAGAAGGCGATGAACATCTGCACAGCCAGGAACGAGAAGCGGAGTTTGCCCGCCGGGGTAAAGACGCCCCGTTCGCGCATCAGGGCGATCAGGGCGATGTTGGCCGGAATGAGGAGGACAAAGGCCTGATAAATTTCATTGAGGCTGAGTTCAAGCGATCTGCCGACAAGATAGCGGCGCGAGCTCCAGTAGAAGATGACGAGCAGCAACAGCGCCATGAAGGGGCGACCACGGTGAAAATGAACGGACAGGTACATTCCAAGGGCAGTAATCAGGTATGGGGCGAGCAGAAAAAGTTCCTGTCTGCCGGGGGAAAAGCCGGAGACACGGGGAACGACAAAGCAGGCAGCAGCCAGGACCGATCCGGGAACAAGAAAGACAAACAATCTTTTGATTATTATTACAAACAAACAGTGGTGCTCCATTTAACCTTACAACAGCAGTTAACCAAGAGACACATGGATAAGCGCCGATGCAGGATCTATCAGCGTTAATCAGCGTTCATTGGCGGTTAACTATTTTTCAGGTTTAAGATACTGTCCTTTTGCATACACCGCGTTGATCAGAGCTGTCAACGCTTTTCAGGGCTGGCTTGAACTGTTGAAATTTCACACCGTTCAAATTTCCCTTCACAATTGTTCACAATTCCTTCATATACTCTTCTCAAGATCCCTGTAGTGAGAAAATATCAGTCAACAAAATAATGGAGGCACTAACTATGAAAAAAATGTCCGTAGCAGTAATAACACTGAGTCTGGCGGTTTCCCTGTTCAGCATTGCAAACGCCGGCAACAATCATGGCATGAATGGAGACTGCGGTAACTGTGCCAAGGGTGGCGCGAGTGAACCTACTGACCCTTTCCGGAAGTTTCAGGCCGACACCATTGATCTGCGTCAGGAATTGATGACCAAACGTTTCGAGGTGCAACGCGAGAATCTGAAAGGGACACCCGACAAGGCAAAGATCGCTGCACTGCAGGCCGATATCAAAGCCATTCAGTCAAATCTTCTGGCTCTTCGCGGCAAGAGCGGTCTACCGGTTGACAAGTGTGACGGTGAATGCGATCAGACGATGGGCGGATGTGACAAAACCAGAACGGGCGGCTGCGCCAAGGGTCCATGCGGTCAGAAGTGATTGCCGGGTGGCCGGGAGGACCTTATCCCGGCCACCACGTTTCTAAGCGGAATTTCTTTTGCTGATGATCTCAACAAACTGATTGAAAATTTCAGGATTAAAAGCCCCGTTTTTAGCCTCTTCGCGCATGATCTTGATTGCATCGGCATGCGTATTCGCCTTGCGGTGCGCACGGTCCATAATCAAGGCGCTGTAAACGTCACAAATCGCCGCGACTTGACCGCTGCGCGGAATATCATCACCTTTAATACCGGTCGGATAGCCGTTCCCGTCGTATCTTTCATGATGGTAACGGACAATATTAAGCACAACCTCGCTGTAATTCCCACTGCGCTTCAGAAATTCATACCCTTTCTGGGTATGTTGTTTAACCTTGTAATATTCAATATCGGAGAGGGCATCATTTTTATCGAGAATCTCACCTGAGATGAAGATCATGCCGTAATCGTGAATAAGAGAGCCAATCCCCACGTCGATCATCTCATCATTAGCCAGATCGAACAGTTTTTCGTGAAGCAGCAGGGAGAGAGCAGCAACCTGGACCGCATGGGCGAAGATATAAAAATTGTTATTCGTTACCGTCTGGAGCGATTCCATGGCGAGTGGTTCTTTGGCAACATACTGCAGGATATGCTGCACCAGATTACGGCATCGCGGCAGGTTGTCCGTTGTCTCAGGTGATTCGAACAGATCAATTACATAGTTCACCGATGTCTGATAGAGAATCCTCCCTTTGGCAACGCTGCTGAGATCATCCCTGGCGAGCAGTTCCGTCAGGCTGTTCTCCATGAATTCGCTAAGAACATCCATGTCGCCGCTTCGAACATAAAGAAATTCGGTAAAACTTCTCTCCAGGCGTTGAAAGTCAACGGCAGTAAACATCCTGTCCGGGTCTTTATAGAGCACATAATTGCCGCCGCTCCGGAGATAAAGAGCCACGCTCGGGAAATAATCCGGTGAAATGCTATCTATGCTTATCGCCCGCCAGTAACGGTCTTTACTCATATATCACCAAATTCCATTCAACAGGGAACTACGTCAGGTCACCATGTATCAAGCAACCGGCAGTTGAGAGCGTCCTTTATTTCCAGCCTGAATTTGACAAGAATCTGTTTTTCCTCGCCAAATGCGCTGTTTATCATGTCGGTAACAACAGAGTGCAAATTGCTCAACTTACTGCGGTCTCCCATGGAAGACCTCAACTCTCTATGAAGATCAATGATTGATAATGATGCACTCTTCATGCCATCACCGCCTGATTTTTATTGCAGCGCGTAGTGGAGCGGCAGCTTCTAATCCTCGGTAACGCCCCACTTATCAATGAAAAAGCAGTGGTGAAGTTTATTCTGAACATTCACCGCACCCAGAATTTCATCCCCCTCTTCCTGACTCAAACCTACCTTGGGACGTACTCCCATCCAGTAGGCTGAAGTTTCGGTTGGATTTTCCAATGGTCGCGGCAGAGGAGGTCCGTGCTTGTAATGGCCGTCGATAAACAGGGCGGCCTCGTAATGCTGGGGATACTTGACCAGATGGACTTCAACGATCATCCCACTCGTCAGCGTTTTTTCAATGATCTGGCTTATGACTTCGACATCTTTGGGCACTTCAGTTAATGCCAGTGACATATACTGTTCCCTCCTTTGGTATTAGATCGTTCAATCCGGGGTTTAAAATTAGCCTTCCGACCTGATGTGTGCTCAGCAAAAAAAAACCCGCATTTCTTTCGAAAAGGCAGGCCATATAAGACGTTGCATTCAAGCAACATCTGCTAACCGCTTCGGTAGCCCCTCTACCCGTTCTGGGCAGGTGGCTTTGCGTCATCCGGT
>JANYBN010000051.1 GCA_025360785.1 Geobacter sp. | reverse complement strand
CCGGGTTGTGGAAGCCGTCCGAGTTCTCGGCGGTCCAGTATTCCCACAGGACATGGGCTTCTTCATGCTTCTCGCGGGCCTGCTTGAGCACGTCTTCAACCACGCCCATCCGCTGGGCGGCGGCGTAACTGTCGATCAGCTGACCCAGCCAGTATTCGGCCTTGCGCATCTTCCCCTTGGTGTAGTTGATGACCGATTCCATTTCGTACTGCTTCTTCTCCACCGTGCTGTCCGGATGACAGCCGAGACAGGCCGCCTTGATGTTCTGCTTCGGTTTGACCACACCATGGGTCGAGAATATCTTGCCGTCTTTCCCCTTCATCTTGGGCATGTGGCACTGGTGGCACTGGACTCCGGCCTTGTCATGAACGCTGCCGGCATAGGTTTCAGCTTCGGGGTGCTGGAACTTTATCAGACGGGCGCCGGTGACGGCATGCTTGAAGTCGAAGAAGTCCAGGTCCTTGTAATGTTTCAACAGCTGCAGGGCGTTCTTGAGCGGGAAATGGTTGGTGCGCTGGTCGTCATACTTGACCGGCTTGCCGTCGCTCCACTGGGTCCCGGCACCGCAGGCATATTCGACGTGGCACTGGGCGCACATCATGCGGGAGTCGGTTTTCTGCATCACGCCGATCTTGCGGAAACCGTCGCGGAAGGAGATCACCTTGAGGTCGGTCTTGCCCCCCTTGGCAAAGATGTTGGCGGCCGGATCCTTCTCGATGGCCTGAATCAGGCCGTCACGCACCACGCGGGGCTGGGTGCCGTGCGGATCGTGGCAATGGATGCAGCCGACTGCATTGTTGGTGTCCTTGGCGACATCTACGATGTTGGAGGTGCGGTCCCACTTGGCCTTGGGATCCTTGTCACCCATGAATTTCCACTTCAGTATATGGTCTGAGGTCTTGCACTGGATGCAGGTCGGATTGCCGGCCATGGCGGATTCCTTCAGCTTGTAATCCTTCCCCTTGTCCTCCAGCACGTCCCAGGTCTTGCCGACTTTATCAATTCCTTTCCAGCCGTCCTTGAACTGGAAACGGCCACCCTGGAAACGATCCACGGCAAACTGGTCGATGACCATGAAGGCGTGACCGCGTGGCTCATTGTGCTCAAAAGTAAAGCCGTAGGGGGCCAGCAGCTTGTCCTGCATCGGCGACCGACCGGTGGGTGTACCCTTCTCTTTACGGGCACCGCCGTCATAATTGACTTTGAAGAAGCTTTCGTACTGGTTTTTGTGGCACTTGCCGCACAGCGCCTGATCGATGATCGTTACCGGCTTGTTTTTCTCCGGATCATCCATGTGGGCGGCCAGCTTGTCATGGCAGACCGTACAGGCAAGCTTGGCATGTTTTGAGCCTTCTTTAAGTGCCTTGACCTCGTCGTGGCACTCATAACACTTGGCGCGGCCGTCATTTACGGCCTTGGCTGCCGGTTTTGCTTTGGCCGCAGTCGTTATTGCCGGGATTGAAAATACGGCTACAGCCCCGATAATGGCTGCAACAATGGTCACATTCTTCTTCAGCATGGGGAATTTCCTTTCTGTGATTAAGATTCTGCATAGGGAGTAAATCAGCATCTTTCAAGTCCCTTAATATGCAGATGTTGTTGGATTTGTGGGGCGAGCCTCTAACCTGATCGCCTTGGGGGTTACCGGACAGACATATTCGCAAGTGCCGCAACCGGTACATAGCTGCTGGTTGATCCGAACGCCCACCCCCGGAATAAGTTTTATGGCCCCGGAATCGCAGTGTTCCATGCAGGCGAAGCAGCCGCTGTTCTTGGCGAGGCAGTAGTCGTTATGGGGGGCGGCAACCTGGTCTTCTCGGGGCGTAGCGTTGAAACCATCCGCGTCACGTATTTCCATCGGGGCGGCAGCTGGAGCTTTCAGAACATCGGTAACTGTGCAGACCGCTTCGCCGAGTGACAGCAGGCTTTTTTTGAAAAAATCTTTGCGACTTATGTTCATTTGGTCTTTTTCCCTTTTTTGACTGGTGTTACATCCTTAATTTCACCTTGCCCATGGCAGCCGGTGCAACTAAGTCGGATCGGATGCGGAGACAGGGGAGCACCCTTTACACCGGTTCTATGGCAGCCGAGGCAGTATTCACCATCGGAGGTATCTTTAAAACGATGCGGTATCATCGGCGGGGTGCCTTCAGCGTACTCGGCATCTTTGGCATAGTTGTTAGCTTCATCGGCACTGACGACAACCGGGAGAGCAAGGAATACTACGAGGGCCACAACTGTGCAACAGTTGAACAGTATTTTCATGGGGTAAGCCTCCTGAAATCGGGTTTTGTGGCTCATCTATTTATGCTTTTTCTACTTTAACCGCGCACTTTTTGTAATCCGGCTCACCAGAGATCGGGCAGTAGGCATCGATGCACAACTCGTTTATAAGCTTGGTTTCATCAAAAAATGCGACAAAAATATTGCCCTTTTCAGCTTTCCCCCGTCCGTCAAGACTCACCGGCAAGGTGATCGTGCCGCGGCGCGAGCTAATTTTAACCTTTTGCAGGTTCTTTATGCCAAGTTTCTTGGCATCATCAGGATGCATCTCGCAGACAGCGGCCGGATACGCCCTCTTGAGCTCTGGAACCCGGCCGGTCATGGTGCCGGTGTGCCAGTGCTCCAGGACCCGGCCGGTACAGAGCCAGAAGGGGTAGCTCTTGTCAGGAACTTCAGCAGCCGGTTCGTAAGGGCGAGCCCAGATGACCGCTTTGCCACCGTCCTTCTTGTTTTTATAAAATTTGATCCCCTCTCCGGCTTTGACATAAGGATCGTACCCTTCAGCGTAACGATACAGAGTTTCCTTGCCATTCACTACAGGCCAGCGCAAGCCCCTTGCCTTGGTATAGGTTTCGTAGGGCGCCAGATCCTTCCCTTGCCCTTCGTTGAACTTGCGGTACTCCTCCCACATCTCTTTCTCGACATATTTGTAAGGGAATAGCCCCCCATGGCCGAGGCGAACGGCCAGATCAATCGTCTGGGACAGGTCATTCCTGGCTTCGCCTGGCGGCTCAACCATCTTATACCACTGCTGTGTACGCCGCTCAGCGTTACCGAAAACCCCCTCTTTTTCTACCCAGGAGGCGGATGGGAGTATCACGTCGGCAACTTCAGTGCTCTTGGTCGGGTACATATCGGATACGATCACAAAACGTCCATCCCCCTTACGGGCACCTTTGCGGTAGCGGTTCAGGTTTGGCAGTGATTGAAAGGGATTAGTGACCTGGGTCCAGACGACTTTGATGTCACCCCGGTCAAGTGCGCGAAACATCTCGGTAGCGTTATAGGTAGGCTTGGCCGGAATTTTACCGGCGGGGATTCCCCATATTTTTTCCGCGATGGCGCGGTGTTCCGGGTTGGCAACCATCATGTCGGCTGGCAGGCGATGGGTAAATGTTCCTACTTCACGGGTAGTGCCACAGGCGGAAGGTTGCCCGGTCAGTGACATCGGGTTTTCTCCCGGTTTGCAGATCTTTCCGGTCAGGAGATGGACATTGTAGGCCAGGTTGTTGGCCCAGGTGCCGCGAGTATGCTGGTTGAATCCCATGGTCCAGAGCGAAGTGACCTTGCGGTCCTTATCGGCGTAGAGACGCGCCATTTCCACGATGGTTGCCGCCGGTACGCCAGACAGTTTGGCGACATATTCAGGTGTGTAGGTTTTGAGAAACTCGGTGTATTCGTCAAAGGTGATCGGTTTGGGATCGTCAACAAACTGGAACTTGTCTTCCAGGCCGTAGCCAATGTTAGTCTTCCCTTTTTTGAAGACCACATGGCTCTTGATGAAATTTTCGTCGTACAATTTTTCCTTGACGATGACATGGGCGATTGCATTGAGGAGCGCCAGGTCGGTTTGAGGGTTGAATCTGATGTACTTGTCTGCCATCTGGGAGGTACGGGTGCGGCGAGTGCCAAAATCGATGATTTTGACATTGGGGTTTTTCAGGCGGTTATCAATCAGGCGAGAGAAGAGTACCGGGTGGCACTCGGCCATGTTGGCGCCCCAGAGAAAATAGGTATCCCCCAGGTCCAGATCGTCATAACACCCCATCGGCTCATCGCTTGCGAAGGTCGTCATGAAGCCGGTGACTGCGGAAGCCATGCAGAGTCTGGCATTCGGCTCGACATTGTTGGTGCCAATCCCACCTTTAAAGAGTTTGCTGGCGGCATACCCCTCGAATACAGTCCATTGGCCGGAGCCGTAGATCGCTACCGAATCAGGGCCATGCTTCTCTATGGACTCCTTGAATTTGCTGGCGATCAGGGTCATTGCCTCTTCCCAGGAAGACTCAACCATCTTACCCCCCTTGCGGATGAGCGGCTTGGTCAGGCGATCTTTGCCGTACAGAATCTTGGAAAGAAAATAACCTTTGATGCAGTTAAGCCCTTTGTTAACTGGAGCTTCCGGATCACCCTTGGTGGCGACTATTTTGCCGTCTTTGACCCCTACGAGCACACCGCAACCGGTTCCGCAGAAGCGACAGGGCGCTTTGTCCCACTTGATTTCGCCATCAGCCGCCTCGGATACTTTCGGCTTCAACACTGCTGCGCCGGCAGCGGCAAATGCGGCGGCAGCGGCGGTGGCCTTCAGAAAATCCCGTCTGGAAAGTCCCATCGTATTCCTCCTGGTGTGTCGTTGTGGTTCTAAAAAGTCTGCGGCTAGAGATCTTCAAAATTATGGTAGGCCAGTTGCACTGTGATGACATCTTTTACGTCGTGAAGCTGTGACACTATATCGACCTCTCCCTGAACCGTACCGGCCTCAACAACAGCGACAATCTGGCCATCGGGAAGTACTCCATGCACTTCAACCCCTTCAAATGTAGCTATCCGACCTGCCACGGCATCGGCGCAGCCATCAAGGCAGCGGACAACGATTCCTGAAACCGGCATACTAACACCTCTTATTGACTCTCTATCTACCTGGCTAAACAAGGTTACCATCGTTTTGCCGTTGTGCAAACCAGTGGAGCAGACCAAAACCTCATAATTACTGTTGGAATTAGTTTTATCAATTCGGGCCCAAATAACCTTGATGGAAGTCAAATTTCTACCGTATATATTTTCCTGCATGTTTCTATGCGGATCTGGAAATTTGAGGTCACTTTCTTCTTGACCTTTTAATGCGGAATGGTAATGTGGACGTAAATTGTCTTGTTTGGTTAATGGAGGTCTGTTATGGCGTTGGAAGGGAAAAAAGCTCCTGAGTTTTCGTTGACGGGGAGCGACGGGCAGCAGCATACGCTGAAGAAGTATGCAGGCAAAACGGTAGTTATCTATTTCTACCCGAAGGACAATACACCTGGATGTACCAAGGAAGCGTGTGGTTTCCGGGATCACTACAAGGAATTGAATGACAGTAGTGTTGTTGTTCTGGGGGTAAGCAAGGGCAGTATCGCTGCACACGGCAAATTCATAACTGACTACAGCCTGCCATTCGTGCTGCTGAGCGATCCGGACGCCTCTATGATGCAGGTCTACGAGGCCTTTGGCGAGAAGCTCGCATGCGGTAAAAAAACAATCGGAACGATTCGTTCGACTGTGATCGTCGGGCCGGATGGGGTTGTAAAAAAACAGTGGGTAAAAGTTGCCAAAGCCGAGCAGCACCCGGATCAGGTGCTGGCATATCTGCGGGGTTGATCCCTGCCATTTTTATTAACGCGGAGGCTATCAGAAAATGAAATTTGTTACTCTTGAAGATATTATCAAATTTGCCGTTGAGCGCGAAGACACGGCTTATAAGCTCTATAAGCGGGCTGCCGAACTCTCCACCAGTATCTCTTCGAAAAAGATGTTCGAGGAATTGGCGCAGGAAGAGGCCACTCACAAGGATGTCTTTGTCAAAATTGATGAGGACAAGGCTGAAAACCATAAACTCTGCACTCTCCCGGAATCCAGCATTGCCCAATATCTGGCCGATGTCCCTTTTCGGGCTGACCTGACTTACAGCGAGATCCTGGCCTTCGCTCTCAAAACCGAAGAGAACGCCTACCAGCTCTACAAGGCTGCTGCCGGTATGACTGACGATCCGAAGCTGCAAAAGGTACTGATGAATTTTGCCGACGTCGAGTTAGGTCATCGCCGCAAAATAGAGGCAATTTATGAAGAGCGGGTTCTGACAGAGGGGTAGTTAGCGGCATTATGATCAATAACGACTGAGCCAAGGGAGTCTCATTCATGCTGAAAAACTTGAAAATCGGCACCAAAATGTTAATCATGTTACTGCTACCGATTGTGGGTATGCTCTACTTCTCCGCAAAGGATGTGGCCTCACGTTATGATACCGTGAACAATACGGGGGTCTCACAGATACAGGCAGCGCTTGCAGTTGCTTCAAGTTCCCTGATCCATGAACTTCAGAAAGAACGCGGTATGACGGCCGGTTTTCTGGCCTCGAAAGGGGAGAAGTTCAAGCCCGAGTTGGCAAAACAACGGGAAGCGACCAGCACCAGGATTAAAAACCTTAATGAATTTGTTAGTGCCAATTCTGCACGGCTGGAGCTGCTAAAGTCCTCACTGGGACAGGCCGGCGGCAAACTGGAAAAACTCTCCGATATCAGAAGTTCCGCCGACAGCTTTAAGCTGGAGGGAAAAGAATCATTTGCATTTTATACTCAAGCTATCGGCGGCTACCTGGAAATAATTGCTTCGATCGCTACAACCAGTAATCAGGCCGGAGTGGTTGCCGATGCGGTCACCTATTTTTCATTTCTGAACATGAAGGAACAGGCTGGGCGTGAGCGGGCAACTTTGAATGCTGTTCTGAGTGCCGGCCGGTTTGAGGACGAAACTTACCGTCGCTTTGTGAGCGTTATAGCGGCTCAGAACGAGCATTTCGCCATGTTTTCCAAGTTTGCCCACCAGAACGATCTCGCCTATGCCCTCGAAAAACTGAATACGCCTGCTGCTGTTAAGGTTGACGAGATGCGTGCAACGGTACTGGCCAAGTCTGCAACTGGAGATTTCGGCATCCCCCCAGAAATTTGGTTTTCGACGATTACCGAAAAGATCAACACGATGAAAGAGGTTGAGGATCACTTCTCAAAACGTTTGATCGAGGGCGCCAATGATTTGGTTTCAGCGGCAAAAATGGGGTTAACCATCAGTATCGCTATTGTCCTGTTCATGACCATTTCGGCCCTTGCAGTCGGTTTTATCCTCTTTGCCAGCATCAGGGTGCCGCTTAAAAACATGGTGTACATGCTCAAAGATATTGCCGAGGGCGAGGGCGACTTGACCCGTCGCCTTGATGAATCACGTCAGGATGAAATTGGTGAAGTATGTCGATGGTTCAACCGTTTTGTGGGCAATGTGCACGGCATTATCTCTCAGGTATCCACCACAACAAAGCAAGTAACCACATCGGCAGAGTTGCTTCACGGGACTGCCGAGCAGATCGCCACGGCAGCTGAGGAGGTCGCGTGCCAATCCACAACCGTGGCAACGGCCAGCGAAGAGATGTCAGCCACCTCCAATGATATCTCGCACAACTGCATGCTGGCCGCAGAAGTCTCCAACCGTGCCAGCGACAATGCCCGAGGCGGAGCGCAGGTAGTACAGGAAACCCTGGTTGGGATGCAGAATATTGCTGAACGAGTTAGGGAGTCGGCCCATACCGTTGAGAGTTTGGGCGCTCGCTCAGACCAGATCGGTGCTATTGTCGGCACTATTGAAGACATTGCCGACCAGACCAATCTGCTGGCGCTTAATGCCGCAATCGAAGCTGCGAGAGCTGGGGAGCAGGGGCGGGGTTTTGCGGTTGTAGCCGATGAAGTACGGGCTCTGGCCGAACGTACGACACGGGCCACCAAAGAAATTGGGGCGATGATCAAAGGCATTCAGCAAGAGACCAGCGGGGCCGTTATCAGCATGGAAAATGGTGTTACCGAGGTTGAACGGGGCATGGAAAGTTCCCGCAAGTCCGGAGAGGCGCTGCAGCAAATCCTGGATGCGATCAATGATGTTACCGTACAGGTTCACCAGATAGCAACTGCCGCTGAAGAGCAGACAGCGGTTACGGGAGAGATTTCATCAAACATTAATCAGATCACCGATGTCGTACAAGAGACGGCCAACGGTGCTCATGAAACGGCAAAAGCTGCATCGGAGCTTAACCGCCTGGCTGCTGATCTGGAACAGTTGGTAGGACGGTTTAAGCTGTAGAGTATATTTAATAGCAACAACAAAAAAGGCGCCCGGTAAGGTCGCCTTTTTTATATTGTACTAATCGTACGAAGGGTACGGTCACACCTCTATCCTGAACTCAGCCCCATCTTCAGTGTTGCGGGCCGTAAGATGTCCCTCCATGTTCTGCTCAATAATCACCTTTGACATATAGAGGCCAATGCCGGTACCTTTGTCCGGTGCGCGGGTGGTAAAATAGGGGTCAAAAATCTTGGGCATGATTTCGTCCGCGATGCCACCGCAATTATCGCGGATGTAAACAACTGAATGCCCGTTTTCACTTGTTATACGGATAAGAATGCGCGGCGCGGTAACACAGCGTTCGATGCAGGCCCCACGGGCGTTGGAGAGTATGTTAAGCAGTACTTGAGCATACTCGTTCTGATAGCCAATTGCGGAGACTTCTTTATCATCGTCAAGTTCCACCTGGATATCATGGCTCGATAATGTTGCAGAGATAAAATCCAAAGCATGGTGGACCGCGGTGCTTACCAGGAAGCCACCTTTTTGTTTGTCCTCGCGGAAGAAATTGCGGAAGTCATCGATAGTGCGTGACATATGCATGATGACCTCCATCGCTTTAGCGATCTCCCGATCAAATTCGTTATGCGTGATGGTGCCGTCGTCGTAGGAAAACTGCAGATTCTGTATGATCAGACCGACATTGTTGAGCGGTTGCCGCCACTGGTGGGCGATGTTGTTGATCATCTCTCCCATTGCCGCCAGCCTCCCCTGCTGGATCAGCGTCTGATCCTTGTGCCGCAGATCGGCAACAGCCAGATCTATCTGCTCTTCAAGAGAGCGATTTAGCCGTTCCAGTTCAGTCTGTATCGACTCGCGTTCAGCGACCTCATCCTCCAACTGTTCGGTCTGTTCAAAAAGTTCATGTTCCATCTGCTTACGCCCGGTAATATCCTGATTACTGGCTCGCCATCCCCAAGGGAGCCCGTCTTGGGTAAATACCTGCTGACAAACGTGGCTGATCCAGCGCACGTCACCGTCTTTGCGTACAATCCTTATTTCAATCGGCTGGATCTGACCGTTAGAACCCATGTCATGAGCGTGGTGCAGGAACAGTTCGCGGTCGTCAGGATGAATTATTGTTTTTAGCAGGTCAGCATCAAATTCCTGAGGAGTGTATCCGGTTAACATAGCTACCGAGGGCGACATGTAAACGAAGCTGTCATCCGGCAAACGCCAATATTCCCAGTTAGAGGAATAATCAGCAACAATCCTCAGGTGTGCCTCGCTCTCCAAAAGCGACTCCTGCGCCATCTGGCGTTCGGCGATTTCTCCTTCCAGCTGCAGATTTTGATGGTGCAGTTCATTTTCAACTTGTCTTTGCGCCCGGGCGCTCCGTGAAAGTTGGCGGGATCCCAAGCCGGTCATACCAAGGCCCAACAACCAGATAGTGCCGTGAAAGACAAGTGAACCGAAGATCTGGCCGCGGCTTGCATCAATCAACGGTTGAATCGGTATTGAAACACTTATCCCGCCGCGTACCGATCCGACGGTATATCCCTGCGCCGCGTGGCACTTCAGGCACGGCTTGTCGGTAGCAAAGGGTCTCATCAACCGCATGAATGGTTTGCCATCCATTGTCACAATAGCGCTTACCTCATGAGCGCCGCTTTCGAATGAGCGAAGTGCATTCGCTTCCCAGGGATCCGGAGCGTTTTCAGGGCGAAGCGGCTTAAGACTTGTTATGTGAGCTCTTCCGAGGAACACACTCCCTTCTTTGGACAGTTCATTGACTTGTCGGGTCATGTAGGCAGGATTTATGAGGGTAAGTTGTTTTCCGGAGGGGGTGACGATATCGCGTTCCGGTATATGAGATAGATAAGGATTGGGGGGGGATTGCGGAGTGGCAGGAACATAAACACCGCCGTGAGCCGAGCCCCAACGGCGATAAAGCGCATCCCGCTCGATGACGGCTTGCGCTTCAGCCAAGGCGACCTTATGCAACATCTTTCGTTCAGCCCGCAAATTCCAGAACCACGAAGAGGAGATCAAGAGTGTCCAACAAACTATTAAAATCCAGGTGAACAGCCTGATTCTTCGGGAAAGAAAACTGTCACCAACTGTGATCGTCGTAGCTTGAGAAGAGTACAAGGGAAGCCTCTCGTGTGAAATAAACCTGTGTAAGCATACTATATATAATGGCGGATTCAAGTCTGAAGTGCAACTTTTGTAAGTGAATTAAAGTGGTGAGCTGCGTTACTATCAGCGCCACTTTAACGACCAAGAAAAAGGTGCACAGATGAAGCAATACAAACAGCTCACCACCGGGCTAAGATACC
>JANYBN010000007.1 GCA_025360785.1 Geobacter sp. | reverse complement strand
TTAAGCTCAGACCTGCTTGTAACTGAATACTGTTCTTTCCCATGGTATATCCTCCTGATTCTTGATATCAGGAGGATAACAGAGACATGCGACAGAAAAAGTCATACGGAATAACAAAGCGCCTTATCAGAACAAATCAGGATAACTCTTGAATAACAGAATAACTCTTTCTTTCAGAGATGGTTATTCTGTATAAAGAGAGAATTAAAGTTGATTCGTCTTTAGCCTGTTTTTAAGATACATGTATTTGTATTACTACGATGTCTTTCTAACTTTGCACAGAATAGATTTTATCTAGTGAGGTACTCAATATGAAGAATAATCTTTTGATGATCCTGACAATTGTCTCGATGTTATTGATTTCTGCTACTCATTCTGTCGCTGAGGAGTCTCTGTTTGTCCAGCCGTTCAAGGCAAAAATATTTGCCAAACCTTCAATTGCCTCCGAAGTTCTTGGTTTGGTTGATTCCGGTTATAAGTTTGTATCCAGTGGTAAAGAGGGGAGTTGGGTAAAGCTTGCTTTTAAAGGTAAGCAAGGTTTTATACCTTTGGTTCAAACCTCGATAAACCCACCCCTTGGTAGAAATACTGCTCAAAGCGTGGATGCCTCTCCAAAGCTTGGCGCCAGGGCGCGGACATCATCTTCTTCGGCTGTAGTCGCCGGTATGAAGGGGCTCACATACGAAGACCGGGCCAGGATTACAAAAGGTGAACAGAGTGACTTCGAGGCTCTTGACAAGGTTGAATCTCTTAAAATATCACCCGATGAACTTAAGTCATTTCAGCTTGAAGGGGGGAAACGATGAAAGTATTGAGTCTTGTTGCTTTAGTTGCTGCTCTCATCACTGTTCAATCCAGTATTCTCCAGGCAGTAGAGAACAAGGGGGTTGATTGGCGAGCGCGCTCTTCGGTTGCTGATCGAGACAGATATTCGGACTCTGACACTGATGAAGAGTTGAACTTTGGTCGTGAGATTGCAGCCCGTCTGCTTGGTCAGTACAAAATGTCCGGAAATGAAAAGCTGCAAAAGTATGTCAATCTTGTCGGTACAACATTAACACAAAATTGCAGCCGTCCTGAACTTGTGTTTCATTTTATTGTTGTTGATAGTAGTGAAATAAATGCCTATTCAACTCCAGGTGGATATGTCTTCATCACTACTGCAATTCTCGCAAAAATGGAAAATGAAGCGGAATTGGCCGGTGTGCTTGCCCATGAAATTGCACATGTTTCCGAACGCCATATTGTAAAAGAGCTAAGTCTCAAGGGTGCAGAAAAGTCTGCTGTGTCTTCGATTGCCGCTTTGATAGGGGGAGCCTCAGAAACGGTCGGGATCGCGTTTTCACAGGCTGTTGATAAAGCGGTGGACTTGATTCTGCGTGATGGCTACAAGAAAGAGGATGAGATGCAGGCTGATGGCGGTGCTGTTATGCTATGCGCTTTATCAGGGTATGATCCTTCGGGACTTGTTACGTTTTTGGACAAGGTAGGTAAGATCAAGAGTGACGTCGGCAAAACATACCCGGTGTATGACGTGCGTCTTGCTACTCTTCAACGTGCGATGTCAGATGAAGGGATTGCCGGATTGAAGCTGGCTTTGAACACGGAGCGTTTTGTCACAGCCATGAAAATACCCGAAAGAAGCGTTAACCCGCTTGACCTGATTCGTAATGTTATTCCAGGAGGAACTCCATGATTAAAAAATATCTTCAGAGTGCTGTTGTTTTTGCATTGTTCTCATTCTCTTCAACTGCTTTAGCCGATGAATTCCATTACAACAATATTCTGATCGGAGATCGCGCCTCTGGGATGGGCGGTGCATACACGGCTGTTTCTGACGATCCGGGCGGGATGTATTACAATCCCGCCGGGATTGCTTATTCAACCGGAAAAAACCTCTCTGCCAGCGTCAACGCCTATAGTGTGTCGAACAGAACCTACAAGGGTGTTATTGGCGGCCAGGACTGGACCAGAACCTCTTCAACGCTGTTGCCGAACTTCTTCGGGATCATTCAGCCTGTTGGCAAATTTAAACTCGGCTTTTCGTATGCTGTACCAGATAGTAACCAGGAGGATCAGGACCAGAAATTTGTCAGATCCGATATTGGCGCAACCCATATAATAAATTTCAATAACAAAAATGATACAAATCTGTTCGGTCCGTCGGCTGCCGTCCAATTAAGCGATTCGTTTTCAGTTGGAGCAACCATGTATGTACACAAACGAAGTACAGAAGCCGCTCTTAATAACTCTATCGTCTCAGATGCTGGAGGTGCTTATGTGTGGTCTAACGGCTATACGGAAAGTGATGAATGGGGCATCAGGCCAATTGTAGGAGCTATGTGGTCTCCCGTCGACAAACTTTCATTTGGTCTCACAGTTTCAAAAACGGTCATTTTTAAATCGGATATTTTGACACAAACAACAATTTCCACTGATACGAGTACACTTCCGACGAGATCATATGATTCTTATACTGATAAGCGAAAATATCCTTACCAAGTAACCGCAGGCGCAGCATATTTTGTGAATCCTTCTTTACTGTTTTCAGGTGACCTAAGCTATTATTCTGCTTTTGACTATACTTTTGTAAATAGACAGAACAAAAGAGAAGCGGTCATAAACGGCGCGATGGGTGCAGAATACTATTTCAACAAGAGTTGGGCTGTTCGTGTCGGGCTGTTTTCTGACTTTGCAAATACTCCCAAAATCGTAAATGATACGTCTGACCAGTATGAGCATGTCGATCTTTTTGGTGAAAGCCTAACGCTAAGTCACTTTACGAAAAATACCTCACTAACATGCGGCGGAAGCTATAAATATGGCAAAGGCGAATCAAAGGTAAATGGTGGGAATAATGGTATTTACGATGTAACTGCAAATAACTGGACTCTGTTTGTTTCATCTTCCTATTCGTATTGATCTACCTGGATACGATGAAATATTTTTTTGAATTTGTGTCCATTCGAAGTTTTCGGGTGGACACAAATTTTGGAAGAAGAACAATCTTTTTGATTACAGCCAATTAGTGCTATCGTTTAAATAGATAAAGGCGTGAATCCATGACCTTAAAGCAGTTGGAAGTGCTCGTAGCGATTGCCGAGACGGGAAGTTTTTCAAAAGGTGCAGAAATGAACGGCATTACCCAGTCCACTGCCAGCCAGCATATTCAGGGGTTGGAAGAGGAACTGGGTATACGGCTATTTGATCGGGGCAGGGGAGGGGCCTTGATGACTGAGGCCGGTAAGCTGTTCTTCGGCCGTGCCGTCAGGATACTTTCCGACTGTGCCGGTTCCCTTACCGCTATACAGCGTTTTATCGGCATGGAGGATGTTACTCTTCATGTTGGCGCAAGTGATATTTCCGGCGCATTTATGATACCGGCACTGCTGGGTAAATTTCAAAAAGAGTATCCTAAAGTGCGGTTGGTAGTGCATCAGGGGAATAGTCGCTCGGTTTTGCGCCAGCTTGTTGAAGAAGAGGTGGAGCTTGGTTTTGTCGGAGGCCGTATTGATGATGAGCGTATTTTGTTTGAGCCAATGGGGGAGGATTCCCTGATTTGTGCCGTGTCGCCGGATTTGAGCACGGGAAGCAATGACAGTATGAGTCAGGCCGAACTTTGCAAAGTTCCGCTGATTATAAGAGAAGACGGTTCCGGAACTCAAAAGGCGATCTACGAAGCGTTAACCGGCACATGGATCAACAAGGAATCTCTTACGATCATAGCCAGTCTCGGTAGCAGTGATGCGATCAGGCGAGCACTCCTGAATGGGGTCGGTTACGCTTTCATATCTTCTCGTGCTGTCACTGAAGAGCTGGCGAGCAGGCAGTTGACTGACATCAGAATTCCAGGAGTGCAAATCAGCCGAAAATTCTATGCAGCCCGGCGCGAAGGAAGAGAACTGTCTCCTGCCGCCGCCGCATTTTTGGCTATGATGCTTAGTCAGTGGGGATGAGCTTGATTGTGCTACGTGTCTGATATTCACTGGCGAGTAATTAAATTCTTATAAAAATTGGAGCATTATATGAGTGAGATGATTTTTCTGTTGCTGATTTTCGGTCTTCCGGCCGCTGTAGGATTCAAGTTGGCGCTTTCACGTGGTAAAAACCCTTTGCTTTGGGGGATGTTATCCGGGGTATTTCCGTTCTTTCTGGTAGTTTTGCATTTTCACAAGCCCACTCATGAAATAACAGGGCATTTCCGGAAGTGCGCTCATTGTGACCGAACGTTTCCCTGGAAAGACAAAGTATGCAAATACTGCGGTACAGCTATTTAATACAGACCTTCCGGACTTCCTTCATATCGGTCAACCCTTGGAGACATTTAAGTATCCCGTCCTGCTTCAGAGTTGTCATGCCATCTTCAATCGCCTGTTTTCTTATAAATTCAATTTCTGACTTGCGTTTAACTAATGCCTTGATGGCATCCGTCCCTTCGAGCAATTCATGAAGTCCCAAGCGCCCCTTGTAGCCTGAATCCCCGCATTTCGTACAGCCTACCGCTTTAAAAAGCTTGATATCGGCCGGATTAATGCCTGTCTTGGCAAAATGTTCTGCACCGTATTCAATAATAATATCTTCAAGTTCACTCTGAGACGGTACGTACTCCTCTTTACAGGAACAGAGCCGGCGAGCCAGGCGTTGAGCCAGAATGCATAGGATCGCATCAGAAAAACTGAACGGATCGAGTTCCATGTCAAGCAGACGGGTAATTGTTTCCGGCGCAGAATTGGTATGCAGAGTTGAAAAAACCAGGTGTCCGGTCAGAGAACATTCAACTGCGATTTCTGCCGTTTCCTGATCGCGCATTTCGCCAACCATGATGACATCCGGATCGGCACGCAGGAACGAGCGGAGGGCTGCGGCAAAGGTGAAGCCGATCTTGGGGTGTACCTGCACCTGTCGCAGACCGCGCTGAGTTATCTCTACAGGGTCTTCAGCGGTCCAGATCTTCGTATCAATAGTATTAATAACCGAAATGGCTGAATGAAGCGTGGTGGTCTTGCCTGAGCCGGTCGGCCCTACGACCAGCACCAAGCCGTAAGGCTGCCTGACACAGGCATCCAATACTCGTGAATTACGCTCGGTAAGACCAAGTTTGTCATAAGGGATCGGTTCCCCGGATGCCAGCACACGCATGACGACATCTTCGAGTTGGCCGGCAGTCGGTACCGTCGCGACGCGTAACTCCACATTGAGCGGTCCATACTTTTTAAAGTCGATTTTACCGTCCTGAGGTTTGCGGCGCTCGGATATATCCAGGTTGCACATGATTTTGATACGCGATGGGATAGCGTATTTATATTTGTAGGGGATTTTCTGGTAGACTTTGCAGCGCCCGTCAACTCTCATTCTGACCTGTACATCTTCTTTGCCCGGGAATGGTTCAATATGGATATCTGAAACTTTATTGTTAACCGCATCAATGATAATTTTGTTGACCAGCTGGACGATTACACTGTCCTGCTCCGACACTCTCTGAGATTCTGATTCAATTTCCGGATCATCGCTGGAGTCAAGTTTGTTCAGAATGTCGTCGATGCTGCTGTTGGAAGAGCTTGATGTACCGTGATAGTAGAACAGGTTGATATAGCTCAGGATATCTTCCCGGAAGGCTGCTGTAAAGCTAATGCGTTTGTATTCCGGATACACAAACTTAAGCATATCCTGGCGTCCAAGATCCGTCGGATCATCAATTATGATATGTAGAATACCATTCTCAATCTTGAATGGAACCCACCATTCCTTGTTTAGTCGTTCCGGTTTGATTCGCTTGAGTAAGTCTTCTTCAAGTGGCGGTACTGTTGGGTCATAACCAATAAACTCGGCGCCGAAATAGAAGGAGAGATTTTTAGCCATATCCTCCCTGCTGATCCCGAACTCGCTCATCAAAATAGTGTCCATGCCGGCTTTTGCTACATCCGGATGAGTTGAAGCTTTTTCCAAAAGCTTGTCGTCAATCAGATTCTTGTCCAGCAGATAATTGTAGCGCTCTTTGTGGCGAATAACTTTTGTTGTAACCGAAAGCCGGTAGATGTTGTGGATGGCTATTGAGAGCGAGGTTGCCAGTTCCATGGCATAGTTGATGTCGGTATCGTTATAGGGAACATTACCCTTTTTATTGATGATCTGGATGACGCCGATTAGTGCTTTTTGAAACTTCATCGGTACACACAACACTTGCCTGGTGACAAAGCCGGTTTTTTTATCCCAGCTGTCATCGAACTTGAGGTTGCTGCCGATCATCTTCAGTTCATGCGGATCATAGGCATTTGTGATGTTGATCATGTTTCCGCTGGTGGCGCAGTAACCGGCAAGGCTCGTGTCGCTGATCGGTATAACGATCTGCTGAATTTCAGTGCCGCTCATTACTTTTGATATCAACAGATTACGCTTTGAATCTGCCAGATATATCGTTATGCGTTCAGCATTAAAAAGGCCCGCAATACTATCCTTGATATTAATCAGGATGGTGTTGAGGTTGTCGGCTGAATGGATTTCATTGATTTTGTCCATCAGTCGTTTTCGATATTCAAGCTGCTGTCGTAAAGCGTCTGTTTCCTGAAGCATGGCACCATCCTGTGTGACAGGGGTTGAGGGAATTAACTTTGTTAGAGTAGCAGATTCGGAGCATATCTCAAGCGTTATTCAATGAACTTCCGCTGGTTACCGAAGTACAATAATTTTCCTGAGTCCTGATTGTCATGATTATATCCTTTATATGAATCTGGAATTAGAGATGACTTTGCATGGTGAAAATGGTAAAGAAAACATCGTACAGTATTCACCTATTGCTTGTGTACCAAGGAGGGTTTATGAAATTGCGGGTATTGGGAAGTGCCGGCGCAGAACTGCCTGACTTCAGACCGCCGGCATTTTTACTTGATGAACAGCTGCTTCTGGATGCCGGTACTATAGGTTCAGTGCTCAGTGAAGAAGAACAGTGGAAAATCCATACTATTTTTATTACCCATTCTCATCTTGATCATATTCGAAGTATCCCTGCTCTGGCTGACAACATTATCATTAAAAATAATCTTCACTCCGTTTCCGTTCAGAGTACAGCTGAAGTCATCACGGCGCTAAAGGACCATCTGTTTAATAATGTCATCTGGCCGGATTTTTCCAGAATCCCCTCTGCTGAGAATCCTGTAATAAAGTTTACGACCATCACTCCTTATCAGGAGTACACTGTTAATGATTATCTGATTACTGCCATTCCGGTAAACCACACCGTTCCGACAGTGGGGTATCAAGTGAAATCCGGCGGAAAAACACTTGTCTATACCGGTGACACCGGCCCGACCGAGGAAATATGGACTTACTGTTCTGGTGCAGATACACTGATTGTTGAAGTGTCTTTTCCTGAATCTATGAAGGATCTCGCGCAACTGACTAAACACTTAACTTCGTCAATGCTGGCTTTGGAACTTGCAAAAATTGAAGTATTGCCCAAACGAATTCTTATTACCCACCCCAAACCTCAGTATTACGACATCATACGCAGGGAAGTCGAAAAGTTGCCGATTGCCGGCATTGAACTGTTGCGCGATGGTTCTGTGTATGAAATCTGACTTAGCACCAGTCCATAACGCAGTTCAAAGGAATGAAGTCGCACCCAATGCAATATATTTATTCACTGTAAAATTTCCTTTTAATCTTGCTAAAACTGCTACTTTTCAGTATGTTGAGTAGCTTAAAACACTAATTTCATTCAACTCGGAGGAAGTATGGCCACACAAGCAGGCAAGACAAAATTTCAGGTTGATCTGCGTCAGCATCTGCGAGATCAGAACATTAGCGGTAATCTTGTCCACTTAATCTGTGAAATTGCCGAAGCAAGCAAATATGTGATTAACGCTGTTCGAACCGGTGATCTCGGTGTGGCCGGTACTTCCAATCTGTACGGTGAAGAACAGCTGGCACTTGATGTCCTCTCTGATCGTATCATGCGCAAGCGTCTGCAACATTCAGGGGTAGTGTGCAACATAGCATCCGAAGAGATGGAGGAGATATTTCAGGTTACCAGCAACCCGCAGGGGATGTTTTCAGTAGCATATGATCCATTGGACGGCTCTTCGCTGGTTGATGTCAATCTGGCTGTCGGCACGATTGTAGGTATCTACCAGGGGAATGATCTGCTTCAGCCCGGTCGAAAGATGGTAGGCTCAATTTATATTCTGTATGGTCCTCGTGTTTCTTTGGTTTATTCGGTCGGTAAAGGTGTTTTCGAGTTCACGATGAATCAGTTGATGGAATGTACGCTTACCCGCGCAAACATTCAGATGCAGCCGTCAGGCGATATTTATTCTCCCGGTGGTCTGCGCAAGAAATACAGTGAGGGAAATGAGCGATTTATTAGATATCTTGAGGATAAAGGTGCAAAATTGCGATATTCCGGAGGCTTCGTGCCGGATTTTAATCAAATTCTGATGAAGGGTAGGGGGGTCTTCATGTATCCGGCGCTCAGTGATTGCCCCAATGGCAAGTTGCGCCTGCTGTTTGAGCTTAATCCGATGGCGTACCTGATTGAGCAGGCCGGGGGGGCGGCTACAAATGGTGTAATTCCGATCCTTGATATTGTTCCTGAAGGTCTTGAACAGCGCTGCCCGGTATATATCGGCTGTAGGGATGAGGTCGCCAAGGCTGCAGAATTTTTAAACGGTGACTGTTAAAGAGGAATCCGTATGCCTGGTTCTGAGCAAAAACCAAATATGCTGCCTCAGCGACTTTGCAGTGAGATTCAACTATTCGATCTGTGTGATCTGAATTCGTGCCGATACAAGAAAGGACGGTTTTGTTCTGATCCCGACTTGTTAAACCGCTTTGAAAAGATAGCCGAGGATGAACTCCGGACTCCGGAACGCTATGTTTCTGAAGATATTGTTTCGGAAGAGGGTGACATTGACGGTGATGGTGAAGAGAGTGGTGAGTTTGCGATGGAGGATTTTGCAAACGATGAAGGCGATGGTTGGGAAGATGAAGAGTAGTCAGTAAAATTAATTTGGGGGGTCGGATTCGTCTGACCCCCTTTTTCTATATAAAACGGTTTCCTGCGCATTCCTCCCAGTGCTTACGAGGAATTGAAAGAAACAGGTCTGCTATTTCAGGGTCGAATTGTGTGCCCCGGTATTTTATGATTTCTGTTACAACTACGGCGAAGGGGAGTGCTTTACGGTACGGCCGATCTGACGTCATGGCGTCGAGAGTATCAACAACAGCGAAGATGCGGGATCCGATCGGAATCTGTTCCCCCTTGAGCTGTTTCGGATAGCCGGAACCATCGAAACGTTCATGGTGGCTGAGGATTATTTCGGCTGGCTTTTTTAAAAATTCTATCTCGGACAAAATGGCATAGCCAACTTGAGGATGTTTGCGCATCTCGATCCATTCACCATCATCAAGTTGCCCCGGTTTGAGCAATATGTTGTCTGAAATGCCGATCTTTCCAATATCGTGAAGCAGCGCGCCTTTCGCCAGTTCCTGAAGTTCCTTACCAGTCATCCCGAGCTTTCCTGCCAGGAAAGAGGTGTAATTCATGACTCTTTCCGAGTGTGATCCAACCTCTTTTTCACGAGCATCCAGAGCTTTGACCAGTGCGGTTAGAGTGTTTTCGTACGCGCTGGAAATCTCAGTCATGGCTTTCCGGATTTGAGTCGTCTGTTCCATCACCTTAAACTCTAGGCTCACCTGATAGTTTTTCTTTTCAAGAGCAAGGCAGCGCCGTTCAATCAGGTTTTTTACTGTCAGCACGACTCTGTTTATGCCGAACGGCTTGGTTATATAATCATCAGCTCCTAGATGCACGCATTCCATTGCAGTATTCATATCAGAGAGTCCTGTGATCATCAGAACTGCGATATCAGGGTCAACTTTTTTCAGATCACGCAGTAATTCAACTCCACTTCTGCCAGGCATCATGATATCTGAAATGACCAGGTCAACCGGTTGTTCGCTCAGAAGTACAAATGCTTCATCAACATTGGAAGCCTGATGGCAAATATACTCATCCTGAGCTAAAGCGGATGAAAGTAAATCTCTAATCATCTCTTCATCATCAACAATTAAAATATGTTCCTTCATTACCTTGGTTCTCCGTATGTGGAAGTTCCATCAAATAAGCATTTCTGCACAAGTATGGCAAGATTTGCAGGACTGAAAGGTTTCGTCATGAACTGAATATGCTCCCCAGGGAAATCAAGATCATTCAGTTTTTCTTCTGAATATCCGGACATAAACAGCAACTTGACGTTCGGGTTTTTAAGACGCATTTCTTTGGCCATCTCGGGTCCGGACATGTCAGGCATAATAATGTCGGTCAGAACCAGGTTGATTTTCTCGCCCGCCCGATCAAAAATCCTTAGAGCATCAAGCGGACCACTCGCGGTAAGTACGTCATAACCCTGTGAACGTAACGATACGGCGGCAAGATCAAGAACTGTCTGTTCATCTTCGACCACCAGGATCAGTCCTTCTCCCATCTCCGGTATTGAAGAATTTTTTTGAGTGCCGGAAACTTCATTTTTCATATTGTGATTCAGGAGACGAGGTATGTGAACTTTAAACTCCGCTCCAATACCTACCTGGCTGATTACCTGGATATAGCCATGGTTCTGTTTCACAATACCATACACCGTTGCGAGTCCAAGGCCGGTTCCGGATTCAGCTTTGGTGGTGAAAAACGGTTCAAAAATATGGTCAATCACTTCGTCGCTCATCCCCATGCCGGTATCACGAACAGAAATGACGACATAATCGCCCACCTGAGCCCCACGGTTATTGCGGACAAAGGTAGAATCAATGGTACGATTTGCTGTTTCAATAGTAATAATTCCGCCATGCTCCATTGCATCCCGGGCATTAATAACCAGATTCATGATAATCTGTTCGATCTGGCTTGGATCCGCCAGCACCATGTCGATATCCGGTGAAAGCTGATTGGTAAGGGATATATTTTCTCCAATAAGCCGACATAGAATTTTGTGAATACTGGTAATGAAGATATTTACATTTACCGGTTGTGCTTCAAGTATCTGGCGCCGACCAAATGCCAGCAGCTGACGAATGAGAGCGGTTGCCCGTTCACCGGCATTGATAACCTGTTCTATGTCTTTTGAAGCCGGATGATCGGAGCCGATTTTTTGCAGGGCAAGTGTACTATATCCGGTGATAACAGTAAGCAGGTTGTTGAAATCGTGGGAAATTCCTCCCGCGAGTTGGCCGATCGCTTCCATTTTCTGTGACTGGTGAAGTTGATCAAGTGTTGATTTACGTATTGTTTCGGCTCTGGCAGCAGAAATAGCTAGTGCGCATGAGTGCGAAAAAGTTTCGAGGTCGATTATATCGTCGCTTGAGTAGCCATGTTCGCTGTTTGCCAGGCCGATCATGCCTATTGTGGCAGAGCCTATTTTTAAGGGAAAACCGGCAAAGGTAGCGATTGTCGCCGAACAGATGCGGCAGGAACAAGCTTGCCAGTGATTTTCATCAGGGGAGTTAATGATAATAGATCTGTTCTCAATGACCGGCGCCATAAGAAGTGATGCGTGCATGGGTACTTCATACTGTCCGTGGCGCAGGAGTTCGTATTGTACCTCCTGAAAACCGGGTATTGGATCAAGCGACGTCATAGACAATGCCAATACTCCAGCATTACCGTTTGGAAGCATTTCATACAGAATTGCAAAGGAAGAGCTTGTGATTGTCATGCAGGTTTCAAGGATTATATTAGCCATCTGGTGCAGATTGCCATGTTCCATAAAAATAAGATTAGCGCTGTTGATAGACTCAATCAGTTTTAATTGGCGCTGTTGATGCTCTTCTGAATGCTTCTGGTCGGTAATGTCCTCGGAAACTTTTATTAAATGGGAAACTGATCCGTCATTTGATTTAATTGCAGATATGGCTGCATTTTCAAGGTAATAGGTACCGTCTTTCCGGCGATTGAAGAATTCTCCTCGCCATTCGACACCAGAATGGAGAGAATCCCACAGGCGTTGGTAAAAAGCGGCGGACATCCGATCAGATTTGAGAAGCGATGGAGTCTTCCCTACAACTTCTTGAGAAGAATATCCGGTTACCTGGCAAAAAGCGGGGTTAACATATTCTATGATTCCCTTGCTGTCGGTGATAAGTACCTGTCCGGAACCGATCTCTGAAGCACGTAAAAACTTACGCAATTCTGTTTCAGCAAATTGGCTGACTACGTCAGATATGGCAAGGTCTGAATTCATCCCGCAGGCACCCTCTTCATTTTACGGATAAGTGTATATACTGAAACCTTTATCAATCTTCTATCATTCAATTGTCATGTTTTCAAGAGGCATAACCTATGATATACAAGAGCGCACGGTTTGTCGTTCGCAGATTAGTAAAATACTGACTATTCATGGAGGACTTATGTTTCGCTATATACTCTTAATAATTACTGTTTTGTCATTGTTTCAATCAGTTTCATGGGGTGCAAGCAAAGCGCCGGTTTTTACGCAAAAAGATTTTGCCCGTCTGATTCTGGAACAGCTGTCATGGACCAGCGGGCTGCCTAAAGTGCCTGCCGATCGTGATTATCTTATGATTCTTGGCGGCAAGCGTACTTATCGTTATGAGGCCGAGAATGCATATAATGAACTTACAGATCGGGTAACCATGCGGGATTTCCAATTATTTGGAGAATTTACCGGAAAGGGGTGGCTTCTTGGCGTTTCTGATACATCGAGCGCAACCTTTACCATCTTGCTGCCTGTTCCCGGCGAATATGACCTTAAGGTTGTCATAAAAGGAGCCGGTTTTGTCTGGAATGTCGATGGTAAAGAGTATAGGGCTGATTCAAAATCAAAAAATTTCCAAGAGATAAGCGTTGGCAGGGTGGCGTTGAAAGCGGGAGCTGTTACAGTCAATGTGGCCATTCCCCCCGATGGGGCAATAGATTCATTCTTGTTAACAGCGCCCGACTATACTCCGATCCAGCCGATTATGGGGTGGCGTTTCAAAGAAGGATTAAATGCTGTACGTCTGGCGGAAATTGCAGTTGCTTTGGCAAATAGTTATGACCGGTTGCCTGATGCAGGACCGGAGGCATCACCCAAACCGATTGCTGCATTCGAAAAGATTACTCTTCCATCAAATGTCCTTCCTACAGCAGCAGCTTATCTTGGCGCATTTTCTTCAAAAAATTGGGTCCGGGCTGACTACAAGGGGGCTACACTCAAATTTCCTGTTAAGATAGCAGAAACTGGATATTACGGACTCACGATCAATGCCATGGGGGAAACTATCTCCGGGAGTGTCAATAATATTCAATTCAAACTAGCCTCCAAACCATATCTGAATAAACTGAATC
Source organism: Geobacter sp. (assembly GCA_025360785.1). Taxonomy (GTDB): domain Bacteria; phylum Desulfobacterota; class Desulfuromonadia; order Geobacterales; family Pseudopelobacteraceae; genus JACRCG01. The sequence continues at coordinate 6,409 of JANYBN010000007.1, read as the reverse complement.
TCGGGGTCTACCGCCTGGAATCCGGGGATAATATTTTAACCATTGCACTTCCTCCAATGGGCGGAATAGACACTGTTGAAATAATTAAAAAACAATCTACACCGGATGATTATTTGAAACTGGCCGGTGTGCCCGGCCCTGCTGCCCGCTTGATAGGAGCGGAAGAGGCGGCCGCGTTACTGAAGAAAATTCAGGGTTCCATCACCATCAGAAAATAACCGGCCATCATGTCACGCCGCTGGCCGTTCCTGATCCCCTTTTTGTTCATGACGGCTGGAATGGCGCTGTCCGTTTTCAGCGGCTATAATTGCGATATAAAAGCAGTTGCAGCCGTTTTTTTATGTCTGCTGCTCACATGCCTCCTGCCCAACTCCACGATGTTTTCTGCGTGTACCGCACTGTTTTTCTTGTTCTGGGGTCTGTTTGCCCTGCATCCCTGGCTATATCCTGATATTCCTCAAAACTCAATTCGCGCCAGGGCCTCTGACAGTCCGATAAACATCGAAGGTGTTATTTCAGGACGCCCATCAGTGGCTCCGGACGGAAGTCGCCTGAAGGTTCAGGTTGAGCGCGTAATCAGGGGTGATATATCAGAACCGGTCACCGGTGTGCTGATGTTGTATGTTGGTGAGGGTGATATCTCGCTGGCGGGCGGAGACCGTATTCGCTTCATCTCCCGTGTCTCTGTGCCGCGTCGTCTCGGTTTGCCGGGCGAATTCGATTATGCCCGCTATCTGGCGTTTCAGGGCATCTCGGCTACAGGTCGCGTCGCCTCCCAAAACGATATTGTGCTTATCCGCGCGGCTGCCGTTGAATCGTTGCAGCGCACCATTGACCAGGCTGCACGGCTTCTGGGCGATTCTCTCCGCCGCGCGATTCCTGATGAACGTATTTCCTCGATTGTGACAGCGCTGCTTATCGGAGATCAAAGACGAATTCCCCGTGATCTGTCCGATGCCTATACTAGGGCGGGAGTCAATCATATCCTCTCGATATCCGGCTTCCACGTCGGCATTATCGCGGCTTTCATCACACTACTGGTGATATGGATTCTGACCCGCTTTGAATATCCGGCGCTACGCTGGAATGTCCGCAGAGTCGCCGTTCTGATCGCCGTTCCGTCCATGCTGGCGTATCTCTTCCTGACCGGCAATGCTCCGGCAACGGCACGCTCGGTGATCATGCTGACGGTATTTGCGGCGGCACTGTTTGCGGAGCGCGAACGCGATTCAATAAATACGCTGCTGCTGGCGGCCTTTTTTCTCGTTGCGATCAATCCGCCAACCCTGTTTGACGTGTCATTCCAACTTTCGTTTATCTCGCTGTGGGGGATCCTTGCTGCGGCGCCGCTGATCATGAAGCATACCGCGTCCGTAAAATCAAACTGGCTGCGACTTCTTGTACAGTTTGTCGCTGCGTCTGTTGCGGCGTCATGCGTAACACTGCTGCCGGTGCTGTATATTTTTAAAGTTGCGTCGCTCAACGGCATTCTGACCAATTTTGTGATAGTGCCGCTTCTGGGCTACGGAGCGGTGCTTGCCGGATTCATCGCATTGCCGTTCATGATGCTGTTCCCGTCTTTCGCTCCGCTGCTTCTCTGGCCGGCAGCGACACTGGTTGCTATTGCCAACAAGTTCATCCTCTGGTGTACCGCCCTCCCGGTTATTACGTTTTATGGCATCACCTCCTGGGATATGATGTTTTTCCTGCTGTTCCTGACCTGCATGACTTTTTTGAAGGGTAGGGCACTCCTGCTGTTGGGAGTTCTGATACCTGTTAACGCACTTGCCCTGCATGCTTACTCGGCAAATGCCACAGATGGCCGTCTGCATATCAGCATGCTCAGTGTCGGACAGGCCGAATCCCTGTTGGTGCGGCTTCCGGATGGCTCCACTCTACTTGTGGACGGCGGCGGCTACCTGCACGACACCGGTCACGATTTCGGCCAGCGGGTGCTGGCGCCGGCGCTGGGAGCGTTGCATGCCGGGCGTATCGACCGGATGATCGCCACGCATGATCATCCCGACCACAGCGGCGGACTCCCCTTTGTCATCAAGAACTTCAGCGTCGGTGAATTCTGGAGCGGCACGGATGTGTCAGACGAAATCTTGAGTGAGTTGACAAACCGGAAAGTCCCGCGGCGTACGCTTGCTGCCGGTGACGTATTAACGCTGCCCGGACCGGTTATTATAACGGTGCTTTCCCCGGTCCGGTCGGTACAGTCGTCGGTAGACAGCAGCGAATTGAGTGTCAATGAACAGTCGCTCGTCTTTCGGCTCGATTACGGCTCCTTCAGCATGCTTTTTTGCGCCGACGCCGGTTTCGAGGCCGAACAGCAGATGCTTGCCGGTCGGCAAAAACTTAAAGCAACGGTTCTCAAAGTCGGCCATCATGGCAGCCGCTACTCGACGTCGGAGACTTTTCTTGAACTGGTACACCCTGAATTGGCGTTTATTTCCGCCGGTGCCGGAAACCGCTTTGGCCTGCCTGCGGCGCGGACGGTCGAGCTGTTGAAAGCAAAAAAGATTGCTACCCAGCGCACTGATTGCGACGGCACGATCGAGTTGCTCACCGACGGAGCCAGTTGGACTGTTTCAACACCATACAAACCTGAGTAGAACCAATCTACAGTATGGAGAAGGAATTTTCCTGAGATTGGTGCTAATCGTCAGCTCGAATGATTACTGGTCATTAAAGTAGTCTCGGTCTCTTGCAACATACTGAAATGTGTGATATATGCTTGTACGTAATGTTGCACACAACAAAGAACTTTGCCGGTTATGAAAACCTGATTGTCTGGTGATTATGGAAATCGGTTCTAAAACAAAAGACCTTACAGGTTTCCCGTAAGGTCTTTTGTTTTATCAGCCAGTTGCGAAATGTCATAATACTTCGCGGAAATCAACAGCGGCATTATTCCAATGGGAAAGGACGAGTGTATTGAAGTATTGCGGTACCAATAATCGGTCATCACTGAGACGCGCCCTTGTCCGCACAGGTATCTGGCTGTTCCCTGCGATGCTGATTTTCATGTACGCTGATACCAGGTGGGCAGCGGCATACGCTGCAGAACAACCTGTCATCCTGGAACGCACCGGACTTTCCACAGCACCGAACCGGATTCCTCTTTCGAGCATCAAAACAATCAGGACACCCAACCTGTTGCATACGGAGCTACGGGTGGATGAAAACTTCATATCCGGCGACAACAGAACCGCTGACAATAATGCTCAGGAACCCGCACGACCGGACCTCTCTTTAGTGAAACGTGGGGACAAGAGCTATCTGCTTCCGGCACTTGAAATACCGGGGTTCCTGACGCTTCTGAACCTGTATGACCGGCAACGCTATACAACCCCTGACGAGAACGGACACATGGTCTATAATACGTCACTGGCCACGGCATGGTCGCATCTGAGAAACCAGGACTGGAAATTCGATTCAGACCCCTTTAACACCAACCAGTTCGCACACCCATATCAAGGCGCCATGATGTACGGTTTTGCCAGGTCGTCAGGTCTCAGCTTCTGGGAGTCGCTCATATACAGTAATCTTGGAAGTTTTACCTGGGAAATGGCAGGAGAGGATCAGGCGCCTTCAGTTAATGACCAGATCACCACCGGCAATGCCGGCAGCCTCCTGGGTGAGGCTCTGTACCGTATGTCCAATCTGGCACTGGGAGACAGCAGTGCCCCCGGTTTCCTGCGTGAAACAGGAGCAATGCTGATCTCTCCCACTTCTGGAGTTAACGAACTGGTATTTTACAAGCGCTTTGCTGCAAATCTTCCGGCGGTCTCCCCGGCAAACTTCTGGCGCGTCACCCTGGGGGCAAGTCTGAATACCCAAAAGAGTGACATCTTCTCCACGAATCTCAAGAATAACACCGCCATGGATTTCTATATGGCCTATGGCCAGCCGGGCAAACCGGGGTATTCGTATGTTCGCCCACTGGACTATTTCGACTTCCAAGTCACTTTCCTTGCCGACAGCCAGAATCCTGTGGAAAACGTCATGCTGCGCGGCATGCTGCTTGGCAGGAAATATGAAGCGGGACAGAACTTTCGCGGTATCTGGGGTCTGTATGGGAGCTACGACTATATTTCTCCATATCTCTTTCGGGTGTCATCGACGGCTGTTTCATTTGGGGCTACCGGTCAGTACTGGGTCGCACCGGGTATGGCTCTGCAGGGTTCTGTTCTGGGAGGAGTAGGTTTCGGTGCGGCCGGGACAAATGCCGTTACCAATGCCGCCGAGACAACTACCATTACAAGGGACTACCACTTCGGGATCACTCCGCAGTGGCTTATGACTGCCGCGCTTCACTGCGGAGACAGGGCAATTCTTGAGCTTACCGGTCGCGGTTACTATGTCAGCGGCCATGGGTCCGACGATGGATCGGGTTCGGAGTCCATTCTCCGCACCAACGCAGGGATCACTTTTCGCGTCTGGGGGAGGCATGCGCTTGGTGTTCAGTTCACAGAATCGATACGAGTCGCAACACATAACAACATCCGCACCAGGCAACAGTCGGAAGGCACCTTAACTCTGGTTTATACCTATCTCGGAAATGCCCGGCTTGGTGCAGTAGAGTGGCGTGACAACCCCTATCCTTGAGCGGTATTCAGATCCTTCTTTTTAAGGCCTGCTGAGAAGGTCCATATCGGGTTGAAACCGTCAGCCGTGTATCTGGAAAGGCTGGAATAGTATTAGCCTGTTTGAAACCTATGTCTTATATAACCTGCATTTGAAACAGAAACGGCCTCCGGAATATAACTTTCCGGAGGCCGTTCAATGTGTAACTTCTCTGCCTTGAAACTACTGGGCGGCTTTGACCATCAGATCACTTACCAGCTTTGTAAATCGGAGCGGATCTTTGATAGTAGAACCTTCAGTCAGCAGGGCCTGATCGTAGAGCAGGTCGGCATAATCGGCCAGCGCTGCCGCTGAGGCATCTTTCTGGTGGATTGAAGCCATGGCCTTAAGAATGGCGTGGTCCGGGTTCAGTTCCAGAATGCGCTTCGATTCAGGAACAGTTTGGTTCATCGCCTTCATGATGCGCTCCATGTTGGCGTTCATGCCAAACTCGTCTGCTACCAGGCAGCAGGCGCTGTCGGTCAGGCGGTTGGAGAAGCGAACTTCCTTGACCTTATCCTTAAGGCGATCACTCATCAGGGAGATCAGGTCACTGAACTCCTTCTGGGCCTCTTCACGTTTCTTTTCCTTTACCTGCTTCTCTTCTTCGCTGTCCAGGCTGATATCGCCGCGGTCAACCGCTTTGAGCGCCTTTTCATTGTACTCGGTCAGTGACTGCACAACCCACTCATCGACCGGATCTGTCAGGAACAGCACTTCATACCCTTTGGCGCGGAACGCCTCCAGATGTGGGGACTGCTCCAGTGTCTCCCGGCTGGCGCCGGTGATGTAATAAATGTCCTTCTGACCTTCCGGCATCCTGCCTACGTACTCTTTCAGGGAAACAAAGGAGCCGGCTTCGGTGGATGTGCTTTCAAACAGGATCAGTTCCTGCAGCTTTTCCTTGTTGGCATAGTCAAAGTGCATTCCCTCTTTGATTACCTGGCCGAATTCCTTCCAGAAGGTAACGTATTCATCGAAGTTTTGGTCCTTAACCTCTGAAAGTGTTGAAAGAATCTTGCCGACCAGACTCTTCTGGATTCGCTTGATCTGAACGTCTTCCTGAAGGACTTCGCGTGAAACATTCAAAGGCAGATCGGACGAATCAACGACACCCTTGACGAAACGGAGGTAATCCGGGATCAGCTCTTCGCACTTGTCGCTGATGAAAACGCGGCGTACGTACAGCTGGAGCCCCTTCTTCCGGTCGTTCATAAACATGTCGAACGGCTTCTTGGCAGGCAGATAGAGAAGCGCCTTGAATTCGCTGGCCCCTTCGGCGGAGAAATGAATCGTGCGGAACGGCGCGTCGTAATCATGCGAGACGTGCTTGTAGAACTCGGTGTATTCTTCTTCGGTGACGTCGCTCTTGGCGCGTGCCCAGATCGCTTTCATCGAGTTGAGGGTCTGCTCTTCGGTCTTGTCGATAGTGCCGGCGCCCTCTATTTCCTTGCCGTCGGCATCTTTAGCCGGCTCAGAGCGGGAGACATTCATGACAACCGGATACTGAATGTAGTCGGAGTACTTTTTGACGATCGAGCGGATCTTCCATTCGTCCAGATACTGTTTGAATTCTTCTTTAAGATGCAGGGTGATCTCGGTGCCGCGCAGTTCGCGTGTGCACTCCTCGACCGTATAGCTGCCATCGCCGGTCGATTCCCAGCGGCAGCCGTCTGTGGTTGCTCCGCCTTTGCGGGTTTCCATTACCACGCGGTCTGCGACCATGAATGAAGCATAAAAACCGACGCCGAACTGGCCGATCAATTCCGGATTGTTA
>JANYBN010000207.1 GCA_025360785.1 Geobacter sp. | reverse complement strand
TCCCTGGCCGGGGAAGATCATGCCGAGCTTGCCGGGTACGGCACCACCGGCATACCAGGCGCCATCGGGGGTGCTCCACGGGGTGGCCGGTTGTTTGCGGAGCATGGTCAGTGCATTGTTGCAGAGCGATTTCAGCGAGCTCCTGTCCCGTTCGACGACCAGTGCCAAACGGCAGGGGGCGGCAGGGTCAAAAGATGCTCTGAGGGATGCCGCCAGGCTGCGAACGTCATTCCAGACCTGCAGCTCTGCAACATCTGCAAGCGCTTTCTCCAATGCCGGGGTGTCGACTGCGGAGAAGGGGAGAATCTGGACGGAGCCGTCCCAGTCTGCCATTGTTGCGGCAGGTTGATACTCTTCGAGCACGACATGGAAGTTCGAGCCGCCGAAACCGAGGGCGCTAACCGCCGCCCGGCGTGGCTGTCCGTTCCTGGATAGCCACGGACGCTTGTGGCTGGTGAGGTAGAACGGTGATCGTCCTTCCGAAACTTCACGCAGTGGCTGTTGCACCTTGATGGTGGGGGGAATAACCTTGTGGTGCAGCGCCAGGGCGGCCTTGATCATCCCGGCTGATCCTGCTGCCGACTTGGTATGGCCGATCTGCGACTTGACCGAACCGAGGGCGCACCACGGCCTGTCTGATTTCCCGTAGATCTCGCGTAGTGCCGATACCTCTACCGCATCGCCGACCTTGGTGCCGGTGCCGTGAGCTTCCACCAGACCAATGCTGTCAGGGGTAACCCCGGAGCGCTGGTAGGCGTCTTGTAATGCTTTTTTCTGGCCGGAAGCGCTGGGAGTGTAGATCGCTTCGCCCTTGCCGTCGCTTGATGAACCTACGCCGCGAATCACCGCGTAGATCCGGTCTCCGTCGCGTTCGGCATCGGCAAGACGTTTGATGACCATGATGCCGAGTCCTTCACCAATAATAGTGCCGTCTCCGGAAGCGTCAAACGGTTTAATGTCGCCGCTTGGCGAAAGCGCCGGGGTTTTGCTGAAACACATATACATGAAAATGTCGTTGAAGGTATCTATGCCGCCGGTTACAACCATGTCGGATTTGCCGGTTGCCAGTTCCATGGAGGCCAGGTGCAGGGCGCTGAGTGAGCTGGCGCAAGCGGCATCCACTACGCAGTTGGTTCCCCCCAGGTCGAACTGTTTGCTGATCCTACCTGCAACCACGTTGCCGAGCAGGCCTGGAAAGGAATTTTCCTGCCAGGAAACGTAGGAGTCGGAGATGCGCTGCACGACATCTGCTGCAGTAGTTTCGTCCACTCCGGCGTCCTTGAGAGCTGTCCGCCAATGGGGATGCCCGAGGCGAGCCGCCAGAGGGATGACCAGTTCGAGAGTCCCGGTAACACCAAGGATAACGCTGACCCGGTCGCGGTCATATTTTCGGTCTGCGCCATAGCCGGCATCTTTCAGAGCCTGGCCGGTAGCCACCAGCCCCAGCAGCTGCGAACTGTCTATCGCCTCCATGGTGGCGGGAGGGATGTTGTATTCCATCGGGTTGAAAGGAACTTCGGAAAGAAATCCGCCGCGGCGTCCATAGGTCATGTCGGGAGATTTGGGATCCTGGTTGTGGTAATCCTCCACGTGCCAATGGGTCGCCGGAATGTCGCTGATCGCGTCGATCCCCTCGCGGATGTTAGCCCAGTAAGTGCTGCTGTCTTCGGCGCCGGGAAAGAGGCATCCGATTCCAATGATGGCCAGCGGCTCGGCGCTGGCGGTAGTTGTCTTATTGGCATTGTCCTGTGTCACGCGAGATACTCCTTGATCTGTATGTCTTCAAGCGGTTTTATAATAAAATCTGCGGGGAGCAGGATGTTCTGGTAGCGGAGGAAGTTTGCGCGGGTGAGCAGAGCCGCACCGAACAGGATATTCCGGGCAACTGTCGCGACACGCCGCCGATCAGGTGACTCCAGAAAGCTGCCGGCGGCCCATTCATTGAAAGCCCCCATGGCAGGCCCGCACCAGATCTGGTAGTCAATCGTGCGGTCAGGATCGCCATCCTTGGCCCAGTGGGCGGCTTGTCCCAGATACCAGCGGAACACAAGCGCCATGCGATGCTTAGGTTCCCTTTCTGCACGTTCAACCTGGCGCGGATCGCGCTTCTGGAAAAAGGCGTGAGTGTCTCGCCAGATGTCGGCCAGCGTCGCCTTGAAAAAAGTCTTTTCGAGTTTGTCGCGTTCGGCGACAGGAATACTGTCCATTCCGTCATAGGCACGATAAATCTCGTAGAGCTTTGCCGCTCGCATCGGAAACATGGTGCCGCGTTTCAGCACCTGTACCGTGACGCCCATTTCAAACATGTCCGCAGCCGGTGCCATGGTCACGTCGGCCTGGCGGGTTTCTGCCAGCATCCGGCGCACCGTATCCGACGTTCCTGATTCTACGCAGGCCTGGTTGACGGAGCCGGTCATGATGTAGGCGGCTCCCATGGCAAACGCAGCGGCAGCGGCGGTGGGGGTGGCGATGCCGCCGGCCAGACCGACCTGCAGTCTGACGGTATAGCCGAATTTCAGCTCCATCCGGCCGGCCAGGGAGGCGATGGTCGGAAACAGGGCCATGGCCGGGCGGTTGTCGGTATGGCCGCCCGAATCGGCCTCGGCGGTAATATACTGCGCCATCGGTATCTGAGCAGCCAGTTCCGCCTGCTCAGCGGTGATTGCGCCCTCGTCCCGCAATTGACGCAGGTATTTCTCCGGCGGTGGAGAAAAGAACCTTTCGGCCAGTTCTTCCCTCGACACCTTGGCAATTATCCGGTTAGGCACAATGATAGCGCCTTCTGCGTCTCTATGGATACCGTGGGTACGGTAGCGGACCAGCGGCAGTGTCAGGGCCAGAAAAGCGGAAGCCTCCACCAGTCTAACACCTTTGCGGATGTACAGTTCGGCAAGAGCGGCCTCCAGGTCCGGTTCGTGAGGAGAATGGATCAGGTTGAAACCGCAGGGAAAAGCAGCGCCGGCCAGATGGTCCACGGCTGCTTCCACTGTGGAGAAAGGTAGTCCGGCAGCCCCGAAGAAACCGAGCATTCCGGCCCGTCCCAGCTCCTCTGCTATGGCAACGGAGCTGATCCCCTTGGCCATGGAACCGCCAAGATAAGGATAGCGGATATCTATTTCACGGCAGAACTCCTGGTTGCCTAGTTGTTCCGGCGTCAGCGACGGAACATAAACGGCGAGAGGATTTCCGTTCGGTCCGGCAGCAGCAAGATGGACAGGATGTGAAAGTTTCCGGAGAGCTTCTGTTAAATTATTGTCTGCATATGAATGTGTCAATTGCATGTACTCATTTCACTGGATTTATTAATTTGTGCTTCTATCACTGAACATATACCTGTTCGTTTTTCGGCACAAACCAGCGATTCTGGTTATGGCCTATACCGGCCGGGGCCGGCTCTACCCCGCGGATTCGGGAACTTACGACCGGAAGTGCATCCGGTACATAAAGAAAGGTGTAAGGCTGTTCGTCGGCAAGTATGTCCTGGATGCGGAAGTACGCCTTTTTGCGCTTTTCAATATCGAAGGTGCTTCGACCTTCTATCAGTAAACGATCAACTTCGAAATTGTTATAACCGATGAAGTTCAATTCTCCCGGTTTGTTCTTGCTTGAATGCCAAACATCATACATATCAGGATCCTGTGAGATATTCCAGGCCAACAGTACTACTTCAAAATTACCTTTATTGACAAACTCCTTCAGGAAAGCTGCCCATTCCACAATCCGTATTTTGACTTCGATTCCGACCTGCTGAAGTCGCTGCTGCACAATCTGGGCGGTCATGAGACGCTGCTGGTTCCCCTGGTTAGTCAGGATAGTAAATTTGAATGGTTTGCCATCTTTCATCAGGATTCCATCGCTGTTTTTTTCTTTCCAACCAGCCTGAGCCAACAGTTCGGCAGCATGTTTCGGATCATAACCGATGTCTTTGACGGCAGGATTATATGCCCAACGCCCTGGTACAATCGGTCCATGCGCTCTTTGACCCATACCGAACAGAACACCCTGAATCAGTTCATCCTTGTTTATGGCGGCGGTAATGGCCTGCCGGATGCGTTTGTCGCCGAAGAGCGGGTGGCGAAGATTGTAGCCCATATACAGATAACTGGATGAGGGATACCTGTATTTATTGAAACGGCTGGTGAAACTTTTCGATGTAGTCTGGCGCGCATACTGAACCGGAGTAAGGGTCATCAGGTCAATGGCCCCCGCCTTGAGCTCCATATACATGGTGGAGCTGTCCGGGATGATGCGATAGATAAAACGGTCAATATAGGGCCGCCCCTCAAAATAATCCTTATTTGCCTCCAGCACAATCTTTTGACCTGATACCCATTCTTTAAAGCGGTAGGGACCGGTGCCGACCGGATTTCGCGTCAGAGGGCTTTTGGTAATATCCTTCCCTTCGAGAAGATGAGCAGGAAGAATGCTTACTCCCCATGATGCCAGAGCTGGTGCAAAAGGAGCGTCGTAAGTAACACGTATCGTATGTGAATCTGGTGCAGTAATGGTTTTTACCTGCTTGAAATCTTCAGCGTACGCAGTAGGGGTTTTTGGGTCAATTGTGACTTGATAAGTGTAGAGAATATCTTTTGACGTCAGCGGAGCCCCGTCATGCCACTTCACTCCATGACGAAGGTGAAACGTGATGATTAAACCATTCTTGGAAACATCAAACGATTCAGCAAGATCACCTGTGATATTCAGGTTTTTGTCGTATTTGACGAGGCCGTTGTATATCTGACCGGCGACGGCATGGGATGATGCGTCAGATGCTAGGAGTGGAATGAGGGTCGATGCTTCGCCAATTGTACCTTCTACGAGTGCATCTCCAGTGGCGGGTACAACAATGGAAGCAGGGACGACAGGTGCCGGCAGAGTTTCAGTGCGGTTGCATGCTACTATAATTAATAAGATCAGCGACATCAGCAGGCATCGCACACCAGGCGATGATCTCATCTTTCGCTCTGCTCCCCTTTAAGCTTGTGCATCTTATCAACGATCTCTCTGCGCTCAGGAGCTAATTCAAGAGCTTTTTGGTACTGCTTCAGGGCTTTTTTAATATTTCGGCGTGCAGCATAAACATCACCAAGATGTTCAATAATGGTGGAATCATCGTCAACCAGGCTAATCGCCTCTTCCAGGGCTTTGATCGCTTCGTCATAGCGTTTGAGCTTAAAGTAGGTCCATCCGAGGCTGTCGAGTATAAATGCATCACGAGGGCGGATTTCAACAGCCTGCTTGATGTAGTTCAGGGCTTCATCCAGGTGTATTCCCATTTCCGCATACGAATACCCCAGATAATTGAGGGCCTGAGCATCTTTCGGGTCAAGAAGCAATACCTGTTTCATCCTGTTGATCGATTCGGTGCGTTTGCCAAGTTTATCCATCAACACACCAATTCTGAAATGCAGTCGGGGCTCTTTTTGAAATGGACGTTCATTTTCAAGCAGAATGTCAAGGCCGGCCTGGGGCCTGTCGATTGATTCGTAAAGAGACGAAAAATTCAGATATAGCTCAAGATTTCCACTGTTTGCATTTATCGCTTCATTGAAAACAGCAATCGCCCTGTCTATTTTACCCTGCTCCTTCATAATTAGTGCGATATGACTTACCGCTTCAAAATACTGTGGAGAATTGTGCGAAACTTTAATGAACTCGGAATAGGCATTATCAAGATCACCTTTCTCCTCGTATGCAATGCCACGGTAGATGCGGATATTATGAGCTGAAGGATCTTTTTCAAGCATCTCACCAAATACGGCAATTGCCTCATCAAACTGTTCAAGCTCAAGGTGTACGAGTCCTATTTTTCGTAATGTTTCCTGGCCACCCAATCCGGATTTAGAGGCCAAACGGAGATAGTCAAGCGCTTCGGTAAAACGGCGCTGCTGAAGCAATAACTGGATCAGTCGTTGCAGCACGGCGGCACGTTGTTCTTCCTGGTCAACCAGAGAACGGTAGGTGTCAATCGCTTGCGAATAGTCGCCCATGGCCTCGTACGTTGCAGCCATATCGATAACCGCCTGGTCAAAATCAGGACGAAGTTCAAGTACTTTGGTGAAATACCCGAGTGCATCTTTATAAAGCTTCATCTGGCTATAGGTGCGCCCAAGATAATAATAACCGAGAATGGAATCCGGATTGAGCTTAACCAGCGCCTTGAGTGTGGAAACAGCCTCTTCGTATTCAAATAGACGTGTAAGAGACAATGCCAGATGTAGATAGGCATCTTCTTTGGTGGGATCAATTTTGACCGCTTTGCGCAAATAGTCTGCCGCTTCCCAATCCTTTCCACTTGATGACATCAAGATGCCGCCAAGGACATACGGAGGGCGATAGGTCGGGTCAAGTGCAATCGACTTGTTTATATATTCAAGGGCTTCAGGTATCTGACCGATTTTGAGCTTGATGTCGGCGATCTCTGTATGCATTCTGGCCGAATCCGGTTCAAGCGAAATTGCTTCGCGCAGCAAATTCAGTGCAGTGGGGTAGTCACCTTCATGGACAGCGATTTTCGCTCTGGAAAAAAGGTATAATGAATGAGAATGTTTATCATGTACCCTGGGAACTGCAGGTACAGAGTTTTCGGGAGCCGGGGCGACGCCGGCGCACGCGGTGAGAAGCAGAAGGAACAGTAGTATGATCAGCCGCATGTGCATCGTAGAAGAAATTCCATTTCGAAGAAAATAAAGTATGAAAAACTAGCATGAATCAAAATATTGGTCAAATGATAATAATAATTGGAATGTTACAGTTGACATCACACTCTTCCTCGATAGAATATGCAGCCATGAATGATACATTTTTATTACTTTTTCTAGTTCTGTTGTTGGTTGCAGCAAACGGTTTTTTCGTAGCTGCTGAATTTTCGCTGGTTTCAGTTCGCAAATCCCGGGTTGTTTCTCTTGTCGAAAGTGGCAATGCTCGTGCCGTAACTCTGTTGGGGTTGCTCGACGATCTTAATTCATACATATCCGCAACTCAACTCGGTATCACCATGGCTTCGTTGGCACTCGGCTGGATTGGTGAACCGGCTCTCTCCAGGTTACTGGAATTTCCACTCAAAGGTCTGGTTTCTGATGCAGTACGACACACAATTGCCTTTGTCGGCGCTTTTACATGTATAACCTTCCTTCATATTGTACTAGGTGAACTAGCACCAAAAACACTGGCTCTTGAACGCGCAGAACGTGTAGCCCTTGCTGTCGCATGGCCATTGCGACTTTTCCACACTCTGTTCAGTTGGCCGATACAGATTCTTGATTTTGCCGGTAGAAGCACAGTTAGATTGTTCGGGTTACACAGCTCGGATAACCCTGCCAGTGTATATACTGTAGATGAACTACGGCAAATTATTAATATTTCTCACACAAGCGGCACGTTGGAGGCAGATGAACAGCAAATGCTTCATCGTATTTTTGAGTTTTCAGACTCGGAAGTACAGGAAGTCATGATACCTCGAAATGCTGTTGCTGCTCTTCCTGTTAATGCAACCCTTGATGAAACGCAGATGGCCTTTAATTCGCTCGGATTTTCACGCATGCCGGTTTATCAGGATCAACTCGACAATATTATCGGCATTGTTGTCAGGAGAGATCTGGAACCGTTTTTGTCCAAAATGCAAAAAACCGAATTTGTTCTTGCCAGGCTGATTCACCCACCCACCTTTATCCCGGCCAATGCTCAATTAAGTACAGCATTGAAGCTGATGCAGTCATCACGCACCCACATGGTTTTTGTTGTAGATGAATATGGTGGATTTGAAGGAATCATAACATTGGAAGACTTGCTTGAGGAAATTGTGGGAGAAATAGATGACGAGTTTGACGATGTTTCCCCTGAACAGTGTGTTGAGGATAATAATGAATATCTGCTTGATGGCATGCTGACTGTCCGCGATGTAAATCTAAGGCTCAATCTTCATCTGCCGGAAGACGCTCCTTATACTACTATTGCAGGATTCCTGCTCGCACAGGCCGGTCACCTGCTGCAACCAGGTGAAAGTATCCTGTTTGAGGATACCCGCTTCACAGTGGAAAGTGTCGATCGAAAAAGAATCCGCCGTATAAGGGTCACAGCTGAGGGGATGACGACGTGAAAATTACATCCCGTTTTATCAAAGTATCAGGCATTCTTCTGGTAATTGTCGCGACAATGGTGACTGCTACGGCTTTATTTCTCCCCTACCTGTTGGACGTAAATGCATATCGCACTGAAATAGTGACGGCTCTACAGCAAAGTCTCAACCGGCCTGTCAAATTCAGTTCCGGATCATTCACCTGGAATTTCGGCCCATCTTTACAGTTCAAAGCGTTCAACGTCAAAGAACGAGACGGGGGCGCCGATTTTATTTCAGCCAGTCAAATAACCCTACAACTGGCTCTGTTGCCGCTGTTGGAAAAAAAAATCGTGATAAAGAGCCTGATCCTTGATGAGACAACCATTTCACTGTTTCGAACTGCAGACGGCATTTTGAATATCGACGACCTGCTGAAACCCGGTAAAGATAATGGTGTGCGTTTGAATTTCAAAAAGATCCGCATAAACAAGGGGGCAATTCTTTGGAGTGATCTTGCAGGGAGAAAAGAGCCTCTTACCGCCATTCTGCGCAATATTTCCATTACCGCCAACAATCTGGGCCGCGGTCAAAAAGGCCATCTTAAATTTGCCGGCGACATCCCGGCAGCAAGCGGTGCACCTTCCCACATAGCCATAAACGGAGACATTCAGCTCCCACCTGAAGGTAAACCATTTATGGAAACTGTCATAGATGGTGATCTGATGCTCAAACAGGTCGAAATTGGCAGGTTCTGGCCCTATTTCGGTCTGTATGTTCCGTTTGGCAACACCGGCGGCAGACTGGATTTTTCTGCCGGTTTCAAAGGCAAGCCCCAGGACTTCTCTGCCAAAGGCAAGGTTCTGATCAGTTCCGCTACCGTAAATTGGCCGACCATATTCCATGCGGCCCTTTCGCCAAAGACTCTTCAGCTTGACTATACAGTTAAGCTGAATAAACAGCTGATTGACATTTCCTCAGTAGACCTAAGCATGGAAGGGTTCAGGATCAAGGGGAGTTTCCAGCTGCACGATTACTTGACCAAAGATCCACGCATCCTTGCCAAGGCCAGCACCCCGTCAACATTTCTCTATGAAAATGTCAGAAACTATGTGCCGTATAAACTTATTGACAGCGGCACCTCCGACTATATCGAAAACAAGATTAAATCAGGTGTATTCAAGCTTGATACCGGTGTCCTTGACGGCCGGATAAGCCAGATCGCACATATGGAGATCGGGCAGAATTACAACACCCTTTTGATACGAGGTACAGTCGAGAGAGGGGTTTTGAGTTATGGCGACAAAGCACCGTCTTTCAATGACTTGAAAGGAATAGTTGAATTAAAAGGTAAAAACTTTAATCTGGTCGGCATGAGCGGAAACTTCGGAACATCACCATTTTCACTTAATGGGTCAATTACGGAATATAACACCGACAAGCCTGCCGATTATCCAATAAATATGAATATATCGCCTCGCGCCCCTGAAATGGCGTGGCTGGCTAAAATGGCCGGCATACCAAAACTGGAATACACCAACAGTTCTTCATTGCATCTTAGCGGCAGTGGTCATTATTCAGCTTTCAGGTTGAACGGAGATTGGGATCTCAAACAGGCCTCCTATGCACTCCATGGCTACGTCAGTAAACCGCTCTCGATGCCGCATACTCTGAAATTCAGCTCAGTTATCGGTGCGGAATCCACTAAAATCACATCCTTAAACTATAATCTTCAACCGATGGTTGTAACCGGTAGCGGTCAGATCGGCTATGGAGACACGCCGTATCTCGGCTTTGATCTCCAGACCAACAAGTTCCTGATGAATGAAGCCCTGCCAATCCTCTCTATGTGGAAAAAGTATAATATCAATGGAATAATTCAGGCTAACATTAAAGGCGGAGGGGACCCAGTCGATATGAGTGCTCTGAATTATTATGGCACGGTAAATCTCACCCGGTTAAGTTTCCTGCCTGACGAGCAGATGAAACAGGTCAGTGGCATCAGCGGTATGCTTGTTTTTAAGGGAAACGGTTTGGAATCGTCTGTTATTGCAGCACGCTATGGCGACTCAGTGATCAGTATTAAAGCATCTATTAAGAGCCTTAAAAACCCTGTAGGTGACATTATGCTTTCATCATCACTGCTTTACCTGCGTGACATGAACCTTGCAGAAGACCGCCCGGATGCCAGTATCAGGAGATTCAAAGCTGATTTATCTCTCCACAATGATTCCATTGCATTGCACAGTGTTTCCGGCCTGTTTAATTCATCCAATTTCAATCTTAATGGTATTTACATGACCGGTCGGACACGCCAGGCAACATTAGCTGTGACCTCTTCAAAACTTGACCTGGATGACCTGCGCATGTTTGCGTCACCGCAACAAAAGTCTGAGAACCAGAAAAGTCAGGGAGTAGATGTTAAGTTGTCTCTCAATGTCGAAACAGGCAATTTTGGAAAGTTGGTGTTCAGTAAATTGAATGCCACTGCACAACAGGAGAATGGCACTGTTTATCTGCAAAACTTTACTGCTGGAGTATTTGGAGGCAAGTTTGCCGCCAAGGGGAGAATAGCGCCGGGTGGCGTACAGGGTGATCGGTATGATATTACTGTGGATATATTCAAAACTGATGCAGAAAAGCTTTTCGCTGCTCTCGATATAACTCGTGAGATTACAGGGGCTCTGACACTTAATGGAAATCTGACGGCCCGAGGAAATACTCTTGTTGAAATTAAAAAGAACGCTTTGGGGAATATTCGTCTCAGTATGAACAACGGGACGTTACGAAAATTCAACACGCTAGCGAAAGTGTTTTCAATTTTAAACGTTTCTCAGTTACTCAAATTCAAGCTGCCTGACATGGCTTCTGGTGGTATACCTTACAGTTCCATTAAAGGGAGTTTCGCAGTTAAGGATGGCATCCTCTCCACTCAGGATCTATTCATAACCAGCAATGCCATCAACATGTCGATAATAGGCAGTGCAGATATCGTTAAAGAAGAGTTGAAGTTTACCATCGGAGCCCAACCGCTTCAAACCGTGGACAAAATAGTAAACAGGATTCCGATTGTTGGATGGTTATTAACAGGGAAAGACAAGGATCTGCTGACCGCATATTTCGAGGCTAAAGGAAAATGGTCTGATCCTCAGGTTAGTGCCATTCCGGTAAAATCTATGGGGAAGGGGATCTTGAATATTTTTATCAGGGCATTTGAATTGCCGGTAAAACTCTTTACTGATACCGGCGAAGTAATTCTTGGTCAATAGATACTGTAATTCTGAGGATCTGAGAAAAGTTCCTTGAGCAGCAGATTGTTGAGATAATGCCCGGTCTTGTTGGCGTCTACTTTTCCGAGAATTCGATAACCGCTGGTGTAAAAATCACCGATCAAATCCAGTATCTTGTGATTGACCAGTTCCTTTTTATAGCGCAGACCTCGTGGATTTATTATTTCATCACTCCCGATTACTACAGCATTTTCAAGCGATCCACCTCTGGCCAGACCTATCTTGCGAATTGCTTCGATTTCCTCCTGAAGCACAAACGTACGGGAATTGATTATCGCAAAGGCGTTTTCGACGTCTGTCACCCGTTTTTTCTGTTTTCCTACTGGTGGGCGAAACTCAATTGACATGGTGATTTCCAGCGTGTTAAGCGGCTTGACCTTGACCCAGGAATCATTGTGATGAACTTCTACGGGACGCAGTACTTTTAAATAAACTCCTGACTCCGGGAACTCGTACACCCCGGCTTTCCACATTCCCTGATAAAACTCCCAGGCTGAACCATCCAGAATCGGCACTTCGGGTCCGTCGATATAGACCAGACAGTTTGTGATGCCGGAAAAGTAGAGCGCAGCCATAAGGTGTTCTATCGTTGAAACAGAAACTCCTCCGCAGCCAATCTGGGTTGAGAGACGTGTGTCACCAACCATGTCATAGCGGGCGGGAATAAGTTGCCCTTCATACACAAAAGCGATGCCGAATTCACGACGGGGTAGAAACTCCAGTGTTACTTCCTTGCCACTGTGCAAGCCGATGCCGGAAACTTTAAAAATTCGATTTATGGTGGTCTGTCGTTTTATCATTTAGCCATAACCTTGCTTTTAAGTTCTGCATGTTCTGCCGCGAGAACATCATATTTTCGCTCAAGTTCACGAATCTGGTCGAACAGGCAGGCAATAGCCTTGGCCTCAGGGTCAGGTAGTTGACCATGTTGCAGATCTGCCCTGCCAACATCTTTTTTCTCTTGTTCCATGACTATCCTGCCGGGAATCCCAACTACAGTAGCGTTCTCCGGGACCGCCTTGACCACAACTGAGTTGGAACCGATCTTGGCCCCCTTGCCAACTGTAAACGGCCCCAATATCTTGGCGCCGGAGCCTATCACAACATTATCTTCCAGGGTTGGATGCCGCTTGACCTTGTCCCAGGTAACCCCTCCCAAGGTAACACCGTGGTAGAGTGTAACGTTATCGCCGATCTCAGCCGTTTCACCAATAACTACACCCATGCCGTGATCAATAAAAAACTTCCTACCGATTTTGGCGCCTGGATGGATTTCAACTCCGGTCATGAAGCGTCCGAGGTGGGACGTAAAGCGACCGGCAAAAAAGAACTCGTGAATCCAGAACCAATGGGCTATCCGATAGAACCAAAGCGCATGAAGTCCAGGATAACAGAAAACTATCTCCCATACATTTCGAGCTGCCGGATCGCGTTCAAAAACTGAATTGATGTCCTCACGAATATTTTTAAACATTGATTCAACTCCTTTTATATCTACAATTACATTTTCACAGGTAGCACAATGTCCGCAAAACTGTCAAATTCATTTAAGAGATCAACTTCTTGCTCGACAAAAATACGGTTTATTCTTATAACAAGCACGATATTCTTAAAAGCCTCATTACGGAGTTCACTTGAATACATTAACCCTGTTCGCACCAGCAAAAATAAACTATTTGCTTGATGTCATTGGAAAGAGGCCCGATGGGTATCATGATCTTCGCATGATCATGCAGCGCGTGAATCTATGCGATGAAATAACTCTTACTGTGACAAACTCCACTGAAATCAACGTCTCCTGTAACTCAAAGGGAGTTCCGGATGGTCCTGGAAATATTACTTGGAAAGCTGCGCGGGCAATGCTTGATATTACCGGATCAGAATGCGGAGTGAATATCGAGATCAAGAAGAACATACCTGTAGCCGCTGGACTGGGTGGAGGAAGCAGCGACGCGGCTTCAGTTCTGATGGGAATGAATGAGCTGCTGCAATGTCGCCTGACTGAAAAAAAACTTATGGAGATCGGCTGCAAACTTGGTGCTGATGTTCCCTTTTTCATTTTCAAAAAAACTGCGCTGGCGGAGGGTGTTGGTGAAAAGCTCACTCCTCTTCCCAATATACCGAAGTGCTGGATTCTGTTGGTAAATCCTGGTGTACATGTTTCAACGGCCTGGGTTTATCGATCTTTACAGTTGACAAGTAGGCGTGAACTGAATAAACTGCCGGAGTTTTTCGGGTCAATTGAAGATGTAGTTTCCATATTATCAAATGACCTTGAATCGGTAACAATATCGGCATTTCCGATAATTGCCGACATCAAGTCCCGATTGATGGATTTAGGTGCAATTGGCAGCATGATGTCTGGCAGTGGACCAACTGTTTTTGGAATATTTAAAAGTTTGGATGTCGCAGAAACTGCGTGTCATGAAATTATTAATGGCACAAACTGGTTTGTGGCAACAGTGGAAACTCTCTAATTGGGTTACAATATTTCTTATTGGGGCGTCGCCAAGCGGTAAGGCACTGGATTTTGATTCCAGCATTCGAAGGTTCGATCCCTTCCGCCCCAGCCATTAAACTAGCGGGTTCACAGGCTTTGTGAAACCCGTTTTTTTGTGATTTAATCGGGATTATTCGGGAATACCACCTCATCTTGTTCAAAATAACAGTCTGTTGAAAAAATAATTATAACAAGTATACTTATTATTTATTGCCAAAAAGAGGTTGATTCACAATATACAGTTATATATAAAGAGGATGATATGAAATGTCCGAATTGCCAAAGCAGGAAGTTTGATGTATATGAAGCTAGAGGATTTACATCAAAGGAAAGCCCCATAAAAGAATGTGAATGTGGGCATATTTGGCGACTTATTTCACTCGATGGTGATAACAAAAGAATAGACACAATAAGGCAAGGAAGAAATATAGATTCAGATCCGATAACTCACCAATCTCCACCTCAAACCCTAGTTCCCTTCAAACATTAAATCCCTTCAAATCATTATAGAATCATGTTATTTGTATGCAATTGTTTTTCAGAATCTGAACCTTAATTGAAGACACGTATTTGAACCTTGTTTGAACTAGCCTTGTCTTACTTTGTAGCCCTGTCATCAACCTGCTAAGAAGTAATTGTTAGATTATGGCGTTGATACACACCTGATAATGTTCTGTTTTGAATATGCCTTAAATAAGGTATGGAATTGAGCATTTGAGTGTCTTAGTGACGTTGTAAAAATATATAAAGTTAGTTCCATTAGTATGTTACGTGTATTTTAACGTTTGGCACAACATGTGCTTTACTAACAAATAGATTCACTAAATTATCTGGAGGTATTACCCATGAAAAAAGTTCTTTCCACAATCGTTGCTGCTCTTGTTGCTATGTCTTTCTCTGCTGTAGTTTTTGCTGCTGATGCTGCTCCTGTTGCTGCCCCAGCAGACGCTACTCATGCTGCTGTAGCTGAGAAAAAAGAAGTAAAGAAAGTAAAGAAAGCTAAAAAAGTAAAGAAAGCTAAAAAAGAAGTTGCTGCTCCTGCTGCTGTTGAAGCTGCTCCTGCTGCAAAGTAATTCTTATTTATAATGCTTTAAAAAGGCTACATCTTCGGATGTGGCCTTTTTTATGCTTAATTCATGAAACATAAGTATATATGGTATGCTTGTTGAACAAAAATGACATTCTGTTACATTATGGTAGAATCCAATCGATAGCCACAACAGCTCCGAGGCGAGTTAATATGAAAAAACGATTTTCAACAATTTTTACAATCACTGTTGCTGCTTTACTTGTAAGCAGCATTGCGTACGCAGCTAAAAAGAGACTACGGACTAAATCAGGTCCTTTGACTCCAGATGTATCTGAAGTGGATCTGGCCGTTGATCTATTAGATGCAAAAGGGGACTACCGATATAAATCACCAAAATCGAGTGCTGCAAACATGTCTGGCGATGAGGAACTTAAAGACCTTACCTTGTCAGATAAACCACAGGAAATAATGATGAATAGAAACTCGGCTATAATTAAATAACTACAGTAATTCCGGTTAGATGCCGACTCATGAATGCAAACATTGTCGATAAAATAAAGTGAATAGTATTGTCAAGGCTTGCTTTTTTAAGTATATATAGTTCGATCCCTTCCAACCTCGGCAAATATGAAAATGAGTTAGGCGTCATGCTTGGCTTTTTTTTGTAATTGTAGGAGGTCCACACCCATGAAAGATCCACTGTCATGACAACCTATCTAATAAAGCGCATTTTCATTCTGATTCCGCTGATGGTCGGCATTACCCTGATCACTTTCTCTGTGATTCATCTGGCGCCAGGTGAACCGGTAGAAATGCAGATGGCAATGAATCCCAAAGTTGGTAAAGAAGCCCGTGAACGATTGACTAAATTTTATGGTCTAGATAAACCGTTGCATGAGCAGTACTTTAGCTGGGTTGCTAATATTGCCAAGCTTGATCTGGGTCGGTCGTTTTCATCGGACAATCGTCCGGTCGTGGACAAGATAAAGGAACGCTTGCCTGTCACCATTTCTTTGAATGTAATTGCCCTTATTCTTGAATTCGGTCTGGCCATTCCGATTGGAATATTGGCTGCTACCAGACGTGATACGTGGCTTGATAAAGGAATCACCGTATTTGTTTTTATTGGTTTTGCCATACCGACTTTCTGGCTGGCTCTGCTGCTGATGTACTTTTTTGGGGTGAGACTGGGTTGGCTTCCCATTTCCGGTCTGCATACTCTGGGTAGTGATTCCTGGGGAACGGTGCACTATCTCTGGGATATGGCAAAACATCTGATTATGCCGGTGATGGTGGCATCTTTCGGTAGCCTGGCGGGACTGTCGCGCTACATGCGCTCTGCCATGCTGAATGTTATCAGCCAGGATTACATTACCACCGCACGTGCCAAAGGCCTGTCTGAGCGTGTTGTGATCTGGAAGCATGCCTTGCGCAATGCGCTGCTGCCTCTGATCACGCTGCTTGGTTTTTCGATTCCCGGCTTGATTGGCGGCAGTGTAATCTTTGAAACCATTTTTGCCATTCCAGGCATGGGGCAGCTATTTTATCAAGGTGTTATGTCGCGAGACTATCCCGTAGTCATGGGTATCTTGGTGATTGGCGCATTTTTGACATTGATAGGCAATCTTATTGCAGATCTATGCTATGCCCTAGCTGATCCGCGTATCCGTCATGGAGAGGGGTAGGGGATGGACTATAAACATTCATATCTTATTTCGATCTTCTGGCCTCATCTAAAGCGTAACCGCATGGCTCTCTTCGGCGGCATTATAGTACTGGCATTGTTTGTTGTCTCGATGCTGGCTCCGCTCATTTCACCTTACGATCCTAGCGCCATCAATGCATTTAAGGTTCTGTCACCACCATCTTGGCAGCATTGGTTCGGTACCGATGAGCTTGGCAGAGATGTTCTCAGTCGGGTTCTGTTCGGCTCACGGGTTTCACTAAAGGTCGGTTTTGTGGCAGTTGGAATTGCCGTTTCAATAGGAACCGTGGTTGGTTTGGTTTCAGGATACTTCAGCGGTATAGTTGATGCCACGCTAATGAGGTTGGTGGATATAATGCTTTGTTTCCCGGCATTTTTTCTGATTCTAGCGATAATCACCTTTTTGGAACCATCGATTTGGTACATCATGATGGTGATAGGTCTGACTGGATGGATGGGGGTTGCGCGTCTGGTTCGAGCTGAAACTCTTTCAATCCGTGAGATGGATTACATATTGGCTGCTCGCTGTATCGGCTGCTCCAACACCCGTATCATTTTCCGCCATATCCTGCCTAACGCTATATCGCCGGTACTTGTTTCCGCAACACTAGGCATTGCCGGGGCTATCCTTACCGAATCGGCTCTGTCGTTTCTTGGAATCGGTGTGCAGCCCCCAACTCCAAGTTGGGGCAACATCCTAACCTCCGGCAAGGATTATATAGAATTTGCCTGGTGGTTGTCGCTCTTTCCCGGTTTATCAATCTTATTTACGGTATTGGCTTATAATCTGCTAGGGGAGGGGATCCGTGATGCGCTTGATCCGAGGGTTAAAAGGTAACCTGATCGGAAGCTCTTTTGAATTCTATTTGAATATGAACCCCTTCTTCAGGTTTGCTTAATATCTGAATATCCCCGCCGTGATCTTCCATGATTTTTTTGCAGATAGATAACCCAAGACCGGTGCCGCCTTTTTTAGTTGAGATGAATGGGTTAAACATCTTATCAATATGCGAGGCTTTTATCCCTTTGCCATTGTCAGTGACAGATATTTTAATCGTTCTTATATCTGAAATTATTGCGATGATAACTTTGGTTGCTCCGGCCTCAAGGGCGTTTTTTATCAGGTTGTACAGAACCTGTTTTAACCTTTCCTTATCAATATCGGCAACAAGGTAATTACTGTCTGATACTACCTCGATTACCCCTCCCAATTCAGAGGTGAATGATTCCATGTCTTCAACAATCTCAGATATGACTTTTGTAATAAGTACCCTTTCAAGCTTTAACTCCAATGGCTTTCCATAAATCAACAGGTCTTCTACCAGATTATTTAGGGATTTGGTTTCTTTGAGTATAGAGGAAACAAATTTAACCTGTTCCGGATCCTTGAATTGTTTTAAAAGGATTTTTGCAATGGTAGCTATTACAAATATTGGATTGCGTACTTCATGGGCAATCCAGGATGCAATTTTGCCAATGGTGGAAAAATACTCATTTCTTCCCAATTTATTCCGTAAAGTGACAATTTCTGTCATATCCCTGAAATGGATGATTTTCCCGGTTTGATTATCGCTGTATTGCAGTTGGGATATACTAAAACCGAGATTGATTTCCCTTTGATTACTTAAGACAAAGACGCGCTCACCTCGTGTTTCGGTTGCGACTGACAGCAGGCCAGGGATAAATGTATCTAGAATGTCACTGGTCAGTTCTTCAAGTGAAAATCCAAATTTGTTAAGTGCATAGGGATTAGCTGTTAGTACCTTGCCGTTTTCAGCTACTACGATAATGCCGCTGTTAATACTGACAAAAATCTGTTTAGCCAACTTTTCCAAATCAGTCGGATATACTTGTGCTATTTCAGATGGCATGTTCAATTCTCTCATGGATCTCTCCAATTTAGCCAAATATTTGATATGCAATTTGATTCAAAATCAGATATTGGATTCATGCTGATGGTGTTTAAATCTTAATGATTCTGGAAGGATGCTGGAAGAAGTTTGGATATTGCTTTGTAAAATGTCTCAGTCGATGAGATTAGGGTTGCAATCCTATCAGGTACCGAGTGCTTCAAGAATAATCGGAACAGCTCTTTTTACTCGAAAAAGGACCAATCCGAGTGATGCTTCCTGGGATGCTACAGCCATGAAGAGCATACCGTCCCGTAGTTTTGTTAGAACAAAATATCCCTCCGACCCGACAGTTATAACCGCCTCAAGTGTTCCAAGGTTGAGTTCTTTGATTCCTCTTTGGCCGGACTCACACAAAATTGCCCCGACTACCGTGGAACGAACCTCCTCATCACCAGTTTCGATAGTGCTGACAACGGGAAAACCGTCATCTGTAATCAGGAAAAGAGCCTTTAGGCCAAGTACATTTTCCTGAATCGAAGTAAATACATTTTTAACTGTAAGGATATCCATTAAATCAGCTTGGATATTTCTTCGGCAGCTCTTTTGACATCAAGAAAAATTATGCCCAATTTGGCCTTCGCATTGGCCATGACACCAAGTACTGATTCGGTGCCCGCCTGAGTAATCAGCATATACCCGTTGCTGCCCTTGATAAAAAGCTGTTCCACTTCGCCTCTTTGCAACTCTTCGGCAGTTTTTGAACCGATACCATAGAGGGCAGCACTCATTGCGGAAACTGTATCTTCTTCGACTGAAGCTGGCAGTGAACTTGCCATTATAAGCCCATCAAGACTAATGACAGCAGCCCCTTCGATATCCGGAGTGCTTGTGTGAAGATTTTTCAAAATTTGAGTCAATAGTTCTTCTTTGGAAAGCGCCATTACATTCTCCCTATTAAATTAGTTGTCTTTTATACAGTAATATGAGTTAGAGGCAATGGTTTATTATGAGCTTGTTAAAAAAAGCGGTAATCTTATCAGTGGTATTCAAGTATTCAACCTCATCAAGAACCGGCGTGTTATCTGAAGAAACCAAGCAAAATGGAATCTTCTTAGTTGCTGATAGTTTGTTTTTAAAAAATTCGATATGTTCTATGTCCTCTACAGAACATGATACAAAAATAACTGCATGTGAAGACTGAAGCATCGGTTCCCATAAAAAGGAAAATTTCTTTTCACCCCTGAGAGAAAAGATCTGGAGATTCACATTAGATACGTTTATCTTCAGAAAATCCGCAATTCCAGACTTTATTCCGCCTGTGTTGGGAACATTAAAAGCGCTGGCGGTCTTTTCGAGAAATAATTTAGCGGAAGGTGCGTCGACAAAAGCCAGCAGTATACGCATTGGTTTAGAATTTAATACAGGCGTTATCAAAGTCCTGTTTTCATCCTGTTCAAGCTGTACCACCCCGTCACGTATTAGCCTGGCAATACCTAGTTCAGCTCTGATAAGTGATAGTCCTACCGCTTTCCGGAGGTCATGCCCGGTATACGCGCCTCTTTGTATCGCCAAAACCAACCCATCTGAATCAGCAGTTTTGGAAGTTGTACTATTAATAACAAGTTTATCAGTAAAGTTAGGGATGTAGTCATTAAGGTCATGGCGCTCATCGATTAGTCGTATTACTTCTAAAATGATGAATGTAACCGGCTCTGACATTGCTTCGGTCGTTATTTTTTGAGGCTCGTAGTTGAAATGCCCTTCACTAAGACCGAAAAGTTCGACAATTGCATCTTCCCCTGTGTGATTCATAAATGACGCATCCATAATATTTCCATCACGGATAGAAATATGTCCTGATTTGTCACCGGCACTTATGCGAAGTACACCTTCTTTCTGAGCTTGAGCCAATATCTGTAACATATCAATAATTGGCAATTCCTTGAGATTGCCTGAAAGTGTATTGGAAAATTGCCTTTTTTGAATGTTTTTGTACATGATATCTATTCGAGCAATCAATTCCTCGATATCGAAAGGTTTGACGATATAATCATCTGCACCGGAACGTAATCCTTTAACCCTTTCATCTGGTTCTCCGAGAGCTGTAAGCAAAATGAAAGGAGTCTCGGAAAGTCGAGGGACAGAACGGATTTTCTTGCAGAGTTCAATGCCATCCATTTCAGGCATGGTGATGTCGGAAACTATTATGTCTGGATTTTCGGAGTTGGCTATCTTGAAAGCTATCTCTCCATCAATAGCTTTTAACACAGTATACCCAGCCTGTTGGATACTATATTCCAAAGCCATCAGGAGGGACTCATTGTCATCTACGATAAGTACTTTTTTTTCTCGGTTATTTGTCACGGATTCTTTCAGTGATTTTTGTAAATGGAATAATGTTAACAAAACAGTTTAATTTAACTTATACAACATCTTACTTCTTATTCTATTGTATACAAATTGTCAAGTCCGGTTCTAAGGGTGTTGACAAAAAATAACTCGCCATGTACTTTAGCTAAGTTTCACTAAAGGATATAAAATATTGCTTCGAATCCGGTGTTCAGGAGGTACTTAGTGAAAAATCAAATTGAGAAGCTGCATAAGGTTTCCTATTTTATAGGAGCACTTGCGCATGGCGCCGAGAAAAATCTGGGGCGCGGCAGTATGTCCTTTGGTTTTCTGGCGGGCAAGAAATTCGGTATCGAAGCCGTGCGTGATGCTGAAAAAACAGACGATCCGGTGAAGGCTGTTGAAATATTAAAAAATGCGCTGGCCAAAAAAGGTATCTGGTGGGATTTTGAGCCATTTCAAGGCGAGAAAAATTCCCTGGTTGAGGAGGTCGGCGAAGAAAAACGTATGAGGCTTGTTTTCCATACATGTATGGTGCGAAATGCGCTTTTTAGATATGCTCATGAGCAAAAAATGCTCCTCTGCTATATGTCCCACGGTGTTTTCGCAGGCGCAATGGAAATGGTTATGCCAAATACTAAGGTAAAACTTGATATTCTTCATGCCGGCCCTAATGCCTGTCTGAAGGAGATGATCTGGGAGGTAGCTAAATGAAGGCAACTATTGCAACCGAATGGCTTTCCGGGTGTTCCGGGTGTCACGTGGCTGTTGTCGATCTCCACGAAAAGCTGCTGGGTCTCTTAGAAAATGTTGAGTTTGTCAGAATTCCGGTGCTTATGGACGAAAAGGATTACCCAGAGGCGGATATTGGTATTGTTGAGGGCGCTGTACGCAGCGAACATGATCGTGTAGCGTTGAAAAAAATGCGATCCAAAGTAAAAACCTTGATTGCCTTTGGCACCTGCGCCGTATATGGAGGCCCCTCCGGCATTGGTTGGCTGCACGAATCCAGTGATGTCATGAATTGTGCTTATAGATCAGGCCCAACCAATTCCGGCACTGAGAGTCCCGATATGAATGCTGTCCCTCTGGAAGAGTGCGTCGTTCCGATTGATGAGGTTGTGCCGGTAGATATATATCTGCCGGGTTGTCCACCACACCCCTATTTTATCGCGGCTGCAATCAAGGCGGTACTTGATCCGTGCGCTCCCAGAATAACCGGAAAACCGGTCTGTTCCGATTGCACCCGTAAAATGCGCAAAAGCGAAAATATCACTCTTAAACGTGGTGAGTTGACTGCAGAGGATCAGGAAATCTGCTTCTTAAGCCAGGGGGTGGTTTGTTTAGGCTCAGTAACACTTAATCGTTGCCTGGCTCCATGTCCAAAACGAGGGACAGCTTGTAGCGGTTGCGCCGGCCCATCTCTCGATATTGTCAATGAGCCACAGCTTGATATAAGGACTCTTGTGGCAAAACGAATGAACATGCTGACAGGAATAGACACGACGGATGTAACATCATACATTGAGCAAAACGCCAAAACATTCTACGCATATGCACTTGCATCACCGGCAATCTACAAGAAACCTACTGTCGAGATAATGGAATGGACAGGCGAGACCACGAAGTTAAATTAGTTAGGGGGCTATAGATGGCGCAACAAATCGTTATCAACCCGGTTACCCGTATTGAGGGCCACGCTAAAATAGTCCTTGATCTGGATGATCAAGGACAGGTTGAAAAAGGTCACTTGCAGGTAATGGAAATTAGAGGTTTTGAAAAACTTCTTGAAGGAATGGAACTTTTCAAGATGCCGCAGATTACCGCGCGATTATGTGGTGTTTGCCCGGCTGCCCATACTTTGGCCGCTGTGAATGCAATCGAGACAGGCCTGGGAATATCGCCACCTCGCGAAGCTGTGTTACTTCGGGAGCTTCTATATTCTGGACATATGCTTCACTCCCACGCTCTAAGCTGCTTTGTTCTTGCCGGCCCTGATCTTCTACTTGGAATCGGAGCTGATCCAAAAACCCGCAATATATTTGAATTACTTCGACTTGAACCAGAGATTGCCAAAAAAATGCTGCGGCTGCGAAGTATTGGTCAGCGCACGGTTGAAATTGTCGGTGGTCGCGGAATCCATCCGGTAACGGTAATTGCCGGTGGTATGTCGAGCCGGCCAGATAAACAGGAACTAGATACTATTGCAGCTTGGGGCAGTGAAGCTCTGGAGCTTATTTCAGAAATAGCCGTGCCATTACATCAGAGACTGGCGGGAATGGAAGAAATCAGAAATGGAATACCTCTTAATTTCCCTGCATTAGCGCTTTCCGAAGATGGCGGTCACAGCTATCTGCATGGCGATTTCGTCCTCACAAGCACTACAGGCAAGAAACAACGCATTCCAGTCGCCGAATATGACAAGTACTTTGTAGAACATGTAATGCCTGGGTCATATATGAAGTCTGTTCGCTTACGGGGAGAGCCGGAACAGAGCTACTTTGTTGGTCCATTGGCTCGCTTGTTGGTAAATGGCATGATTTCAACGCCAAAGGCGTACGAAGCACTTGAGTCGTTCCGCGAAAAACGGTGTACCCAACCTTCTGCTCTTGATTATATAGAAGCACGGCTGGTTGAAATGATTCATACCGCAGAAAGAATGACCGAGATAGCGGGTCATGAGCTTTCCGGCGGTCCTCTCAGAACGCCGGCCGAACCCCGGGAGGGCAGATATATTGGGGCAGTTGAAGCTCCTCGCGGAATTCTGGTTCATGATTACACCACTGATAAGGATGGGAAAGTGCTTCAGGCCAATCTTATTGTCGCAACGCAAAACAATTATGATGTCATGGATGCGTCAATCACTAATCTTGCCAGAAATCTGTTGAAAACCGGTGACAATAACCTTCTGATGAACGGAATGGAATTTGCCTTGCGCTGCTTTGACCCATGTTTGTCATGTGCAACGCATGTCTACGGTAGAATGCCTATGGATGTTTCTATTCAACACAACGGCTGTGAAATCCGGAAAATCACAAGGAGATCGGATTCATGATTACTATCAGCATTGATGAGAAAGCGTGCGTAAGCTGCAGCCTCTGCGTTGATATCTGCCCTACAAAGGTTTTCAGCTTTAACAGCGTCAAGGATCTTCCCGAAGTGGCGCTGCCCAAAGAATGTTTCGGATGTCTAAGTTGCAGCGAGATTTGTCCGTCAGATGCTATACAGCATACGGGTGCAGCCCTGTCTAGCTGCTTTCATCATGATACATACTGCACTAATATCGTCAGCAAGCTTGCAGTCTCCGAACCGGCCAGCTTTGAAGATATCGCCAGCGCCACTGGACTCGATGAGGCCATGCGTGATATTTCAGTGCGTCTTCTGTCGGTCGGAACAGTGCTTAAAGATGTAGTCGGAGCTGGGCTTCCTTCTGTGGGGCTTATGGCGGGGAGATCACTTGCAACTCAACTGCCCCGATACAGACCACCAAAAAACCTGGAAGAAGCTTTTGAGCTCGCAATTAAAGAGTTTGCTCCGGCATGGGGGCTTGAATTTAAGCAAGACTCAGACAACTTAAAGGTTTGCGTGAAGGAATGTTTTGTTAGGGGGCTTTGTAAGCAGGAGAACATCTCGCTTGGAGGTGAACTTTGCGTGCTCTTTTTCAATTATCTGTCAGGTTATCTGGGGAAAATGTCAAAAACCCAGTTGAAACTTGTTACTGCAGAAAGATCTGCGGAATCGTGCAGCTACGAAGTAAAGATAATGCATCGATGATAGAACTGAATGAGTCAAAGCTCGCAATTGTCGGTATTGGCAACATCCTTGCTGGTGACGATGGGGTGGGAATCAGGGTCGTGCAAAATCTGCAAGAAAGCATTTCCACTAATTCCAGATTGGTTTTTCACTGTCTTGAGGGGGATCTTTACGAAATCAGTGATTATCTTAATCAGGCTGAACATTTCATTTTTGTAGATGCTGTAGCTGGATACACAGCCGGTGAAATTATTCGCGGAGTTGATATGCCGCGAGCGCTTGCTCCATCGTTTCATCAAACTGATATCGGCGCAGTGATGAGAGGTCTCAAGTCACTCAATTATATAGTCCCATTTCCCGATTGGGATGTATGGGGTATTACGGTGGATCCACCACGGAAAATATGCACTGAACTTAGTCCTCTTGTAGAATATGCGGTTCCTCTCCTTGTCGATTCTCTGACCCTTTTTATTGAAAATAATTTTGCGGTGCATCATTAAGTTTTTGATTAGTTTGAAATCAAATTATTAACACTGCCTTCTTTTCTTGCTTGCCACTATATGGAATACTATTACGGTAGGTTTCATAGAACTCTCACCACATAATTACAGTTATATTTTTACATCAAAAATATTTTAAAACCCGTTTGATAGTTTATAAATCTGACCGTTGTTGATGGCTGTAACATGAGCCAGTATGAATAAATATTACGAAATATGTTTTTAATACTGACGACTTAACAATTAGATTTTTGATTGTACTATGCTGATATTGCAGCATTATATTTAAATAAAAATAAAATAAATAAAACTTATTGACAAATATATAACATCGTACTAAATACTTGTTTCAAATGTAATACGGTTTTATATTTACCTGGATTTTGATGATAGCCAATGAGAGGATTATTTTATGACAAGAGAAAAGGGTGCCTATTCGGTACAAGCCGTTATCAAGGCCATCGACCTGCTCGAAACTCTTGCACAGGATGGGGATAGTCCTTCGATTACAGTTATAGAAAAAAAACTGGAATTAAGTCACAATAAGGCCTTTCGATTGTTGGCTACACTTGAAGACAAAGGTCTGGTTGAGAAGGATATTCAGACAGGTACCTACAGTCTCGGTCTTCAGGCTTTTCAAATGGCACAGCATATTCTAAAAAGTACTAATCTGATTCGCTTGGCCCATCCTGTTATGGAGGAACTGGCTCACAAGTTGAACGAGGCTGTTTATATTACAGTTATGAATAATGATGAGGTGTTGTTTCTTGACATGGTGGACTCATTCCAGCAGGTGAAAGCGATAGACCTGGTTGGAAAACGTTTCCCGTTTTTTACTAACGCTGCAGGAAAAGTTCTGAAATCGGTTTCATCTATTGATCTGCGTAGCAGGGGTAATAAAAAGCGAAATATCCCCGATCCGCAATTGCTGGAAATTGAATTGGATGAAATCAGAAAAAATGGTGTTGCGGTAGATTTTGGCGGACTTGGGGAAGGAATTTGTGCAGTTGCGGTAGTCATCAGAGATTACGCTGGAAAAGTTGTCGGAGCCTTGACCCTGCTTGCCCCGTCTTTCAGGATGCTTCAGGAAAGGCTTGAGCTGGAAATTATTCCATCCATGATTGAAGGAGCTGATGAGCTATCCATGAAGTTCGGTTATATGAAAATATCGGCTTAATCAGGATTATGAGTTAAATCCCTTATGAAAGGAGGTTTCAACCGGCAATTGTGAAGTTACGTAGTTGGGCTATTAACTTTATGTGAAAGGAGTAACTAATGGCAGATAAACAGTATGACTGGGCAGCAATTGCAAAGAACCCGAAATTTGTAGAGTTGCATCACAAAAAACAGGCATTTCTTTTTGGCTGGTGGATCTTCTCCAGCGTGTATTACTTCCTGCTCCCTATCGGAGCTGCCTATGCACCGGGTCTGTTCAAGATCAAGATGATAGGTGTCATCAACTTCGGATATGTATTTGCCCTCTCCCAGTTTTTTGTCTCCTGGGCACTGGCACTGTACTATGCCCACGTGGCCAACAAGGACTTTGACCGTTTGACCAGGGAACTGATCGACGAACTTCATCTTTAGAAAAGGAGGATACGACATGACTTATAAAAATTTCATCATCGCCGCAAGCTTAACCCTTACTTTTGCCGCAGCCGCCTTTGCTGAAGAGCCGAAGACAGCCCCGGTCGCTCCAGGTTCAACTCCCGCTGTTTCGGCTCCGGCCGCACCAGGCGCTGCTGTAGTAGCGGCTCCAGGCGCCACGACACCGGCCCCTGCGGTCGCACCGCCACTGGCTAAAAAGAGAGAGCTGAAAGCCAATAAGGTTATCACCCTCTCCATGTTTGCCGTCATCATCGGTATCACCCTCGGCGTTGTTGTCTGGGCCGCCCGCCAGACTAAAACCGCTGCCGACTTTTACGCCGCCGGCGGTGGTATCACCGGAACACAGAACGGCTGGGCCATTGCCGGTGACTACATGTCAGCTGCATCGTTTTTGGGTATTTCCGGCCTGATCTCGCTGTACGGTTACGATGGTTTCATGTACTCGGTCGGCTGGCTGGTTGCCTACATCACGGTTCTGCTGATTGTTGCCGAGCCTTGCCGTAACGCCGGCAAGTACACACTGGGAGACATCCTCTCCTTTCGTACCAACCCTAAGCCGGTTCGCGCCGTAGCAGCCATCTCCACCGTAGCCGTCTCCACCTTCTACCTGACCGCCCAGATGGTCGGTGCAGGCAAGCTGATGGCACTTCTGGTCGGTGTACCGTACAAAACCGCCATCATCGGCGTTGGTATCCTGATGGTAGGTTACGTCGTCTTCGGCGGCATGACCGCTACTACCTGGGTACAGATCATCAAGGCCGGCCTGCTCATGTCTGGCGCCTTCCTGTTGTCGGTACTGGTTCTGGCCAAGGCCGGTTTCAATCCGATTTACTTCTTTGAAACAATCGTCAACAGCCCGGATATTCAGGATCATGTATCCAAGCTGGTGCTGAAAGACGGTATTACCCTCAACGGTATTGAGGCCGGACAACGCTTCCTTGAGCCTGGTCTGTTCATGAAGTCACCGCTCGACCAGATTTCCCTCGGTATGGCTCTTGTTCTGGGCACAGCCGGTATGCCGCACATCCTGATGCGCTTCTTCACCGTACCGACCGCACAGGCAGCACGCAAATCCGTTATCATCGCCATGTTCATCATCGGCGGCTTCTACGTACTGACCACCCTGCTCGGTTTCGGCGCAGCCGTCAACCTGACCCCACAAGGGATCATCTCGGTTGATCCGGGTGGCAACATGGCTACTCTGATGCTGGCACAGCAGCTGGGTGCAGATATTGCTCCGATACTTGGCGACCTCTTCCTGGCGTTCCTCTGCTCGGTTGCCTTCGCCACCATCCTGGCGGTTGTCTCCGGTCTGGTTCTGGCAGCATCCGCTGCTATCGCCCACGACATCTGGGTTAACGTAGTAAAGGACGGCCATGCTGATCAGCATGAGCAGGTTATGGCTGCCCGCATCACCTCGCTGGTAGTCGGCGTTGTCGGTATCGGCATCGGCCTCATGGCTGAAAAAGCCAACGTTGCCCACCTGGTTGCTCTGGCTTTCGCCGTGGCCTCCTCCGGTAACCTGCCGGTTGTTGTGCTGTCGCTGTTCTGGCGCAAGTTCAATACCGCCGGTGTCATCTCCGGCCTGGTCGTAGGTACGGTCGCCTCCATCGGTCTGGTTATGGTTTCCCCTAACATGACTTATCCGAAACTGGTCGCCAAAGGCGCCGAGAAAATCATTGTAGCCATGGAGAAGAAACAGGCATCTGGTCAGGTACTGACAGAGAAAGACACCAAGGCCCTTGTCAAAGCACAGAAAGATGTGCTGGACAAAGACGGCAAATCCATCATGGGTCTGAGTGAGCCGATTCTGAAACTGAAGAACCCTGGCCTCATCTCGATCCCACTCGGCTTCATCGCCGCTATTTTGGGATGCCTGATGTTCCCCAACAAACGTTCTGAAGAGATGTTCGACGAGGTCTATGTCCGCCAGAATACCGGACTCGGCATGGCCAAAGCTATCGATCACTGATTTATAATTTCTATTGATTGTGATATAGTGGGGATGGCTTTGGCCATCCCCTTTTTTATATGCGAGAAAAGCAAACAATTCTCAATTTATATAGTCCAGAGGCTTGTTTTGTTTTAAATTTTTGTTATTATGGCGTCATCGTATGCGCCACCAATTGCATTTATGTATTCACAATGTATCAACCAATATGCTGAAATAATGTGTTTTCTAATGTATAGATTGACAAGTATTTTGATATGTTATAAATAATGTTTAGAGAAAATAAAATATGATTAGAAACCGTAGCATCATAAGAGCAACCATTGTTTTGGTAGTTTTTTTCCAGATATTTCTTGGGATGCGGATTTCTTTACTCGACAAATCATCAAAGCCCAAATCCCGGCCCCGAGCAGTACTAAGTTACCATGCTAAATCAGCTTCAAGTTTTCTCTGCTCTGCAACAAATGACTTCACTCCTGCTTTCTACGTTCTGCACGAATTAATAGAATACCATATTCCAATGTTCATATCGTCCAACATCTGCAAAAAATACTTCTCTAATCCGGTTATATCAAACGATATTCGACTTTTACATGGCCGCTCACCACCAGTCTGCTGATTTTAATTCCCATTTTTTCCAATTTCTAATTGCCGCCAAAACTGTTTAGCATTCAAATGATTTTGTTTAGGTTCGGCATATAGCTGCAATATAACGGTATCATGCCGCTCTAAGTGTTTTTTAGTGAAGCTTGTACCCCACACAGAGGAGATTTCATGACGTCGCTTTCGATTGTCATACCGGTCTACAATGCGGAAAAAACCATAGGAGAACTTTGTCTGGCACTAATTACAAATCTTGCTGCCGACTATCTCCTTGAAATTGTGTTGATTAATGACTTAAGCCTAGACGAAACCGATGCAGTCTGTAAGCGGATCCAGACGGAGTTCCCAGAGACAATCACCTATGCCCGTCTTTCACGCAATTTCGGCGAACACAATGCCGTTATGGCCGGCCTTCACCTTACGAAGGGTGATTATGTGGTCATTATGGATGACGATTTCCAGAACCCACCTGAAGAGGTTTACAAACTTGTGTCTGAGATTCAGAAGGGTTATGACGTGGTGTACAGTCAGTATTCCGATAAGAAGGATAGTCTGTTCCGGAACCTTGGCAGCTACCTTAACGGAAGCATGGCACGGGTTATTCTGGATAAGCCTGCCAATCTCTACCTGTCAAGCTTTAAGGCCATGAACCGTTTTCTTGTGGATGAGCTCATCACCTATAAAAACCCAAACCCCTATATTGATGCCATTATTCTACGCATAACCAAAAACATCGGGACAGTAGAGATTCGCCACGACCATCGTATGACGGGTACTTCCGGCTATACCTTGAAAAAGCTGGCGGCTCTCTGGGGAGACATGATTGTCAGCTATTCGCTGATTCCGATCCGGATATTGGCTGTGGTAGGCTTCATTCTGACTCTGTTGGGACTCTACTCCGTAGCCGACCTGATGATCAGGAACCTGCTGCCTAATATGAGCGACCCAAGCGACATGGAGCAGTTAACCTCTGTTACCATGTTCTTCAGGGGATTTCAGCTTTTGGCTACCGGCATCGTTGGCGAATATGTTGGCAGAATCTACCTTAAACTCAATCAGGAACCACAGTTTATTATCAGGGAGATAAAGCTTGTCCAACCTGAATGTTATGCAGCTGAAAAGGAGCGTAACAGATGAGTAATGTTTATTCCGAAGGATTAACCGCTGCTATCGGAATTCGCCCGGACGATGTTTCGGCAGTCATTGCTTCGCATTGCAGCAATTTGACGCTCCATGATGACGCCTATGTGAATGACTGGATCATGCGTGCCAGACAAACAGCGTCCCTGAAGACCATGCTTATTCCACTTGATTCCATAGATGGCTGGAAACGGGATTTAAACACCGGCAGTATCAGGCATGAAACCGGGCGTTTTTTCAGTGTAATAGGTATCCATTGTCGTCACAGGGTTGATCAAAATGAGCTTGAATGGGACCAGCCGATTATCGAGCAGCCTGAAACCGGGATCCTCGGGATTTTGGCTAAATCTATTAATGGTGTCTTACATTTTTGCCTGCAGTCCAAGGAAGAACCCGGGAACATCGGAGGAATACAGCTTTCACCGACTCTTCAGGCTACCTACAGTAATTATACCGGCGCTCATGGTGGATCAAAGCCACTATTCCTGGAACACTTTATGCCTACAGCTTCTGAGCGGGTCATATTTGCCAGAATGCAGACCGAAGATGGAGGTCGCTTTCTCTACAAGTCAAATAGAAACATGATCGTAGCCGTAGATGACGATTTTCCGGTGGAGCTTCCAGTCGGCTTCATCTGGCTGACACTGAAGCAGGTGGCCAGCCTGATTGAGTGGGAGAATCTTGTTAACGCCTGCACACGCAGCATACTGTCAAGCCTTATCTTTTCTGCAGCTCAGGTGATTGAAGCCAAGCCATGCGGGGAAAATATCAAGAAACGTACCTCCGCTCGTGATCCTGAAGAAATATGGGCAACGTTTCAGTGGCTGGATGACAGAAAAGCAGCAAATCACATGTTGGCAAGACGTATCGGGCTGAACAATCTCAAGGAATGGGAAGTTGACGGAAAAGGATTCTTCTCTCACCGTGAAAACCGTTTTTTCAGGATTGTCGGCCTCAAAGTATCTTCAGGAACAAGGGAGGCTCAGGGTTGGGGGCAACCGATCATCGAGAACCTGGCTGCCGGGATCATAGGGTTATTGGTCAGAAACGGCGACAATGGCATCGAGTTGCTGATGCAGGCCAAGGCTGAAGTCGGCAATCGGACTACTGTGCAGTTGGGGCCGACTGTTCAATTCACCCAGGGTAATTATGAGGGGAGCCGAAAACTGATAAAACCCTTCCTGTTCGAGGAGTTTGTAAACCCGGTCCATTTTCGCCTGATCCATGATAGCCGACAGACGGAAGAGGGAGCGCGCTTCTATCGGGAATATCACCAGCACCGCATTCTTATGTTGCCGCACGGTTCCGAGTTGTCTATTCCCACGGACTATCGATGGCTACCCCTGGAGCACGTCATTTTTATGCTGCACCTTGGTGAACAGGTCAATTCTTGTGCGCGAAGTATTCTGTCATGCCTTCTGTGACTGGTGATGTCGCGATCCGGATCGGTATCCTGGGTTGTTCCGATATCGCTCGCCGCAAGTTCATCCCGGCTCTGTTGAAGAGTGATCATGTGCGCCTTACAGCTCTGGCGAGTATGCGCCAGGAAAAGATCGCATCCATGGCCGCCGATTTACCGGCAGCGATAATGTCGTATCGGGAACTACTTAGCGACCCTGAAATTGACCTGGTTTATATATCGCTTCCAAATCATCTCCATGAAGAGTGGTGCATAAACGCTCTGGAGCATGGAAAACATGTTCTGTGCGAAAAGCCACTTGGTCTGAGCGCTGGTTCAGTCAAATGCATGCTGGAGGCAGCAGAACATCACGGCAGGCTCCTTTACGAAAACCTCATGTACCTGCAGCATCCACAGCATAAAATTGTTAAGGAGTTTATCGCAGCGGGACGAATCGGTCGGGTTCTCTCCTTACGTAGCGAATTCGCTTTTCCGGGTCCTGGTGATGGCGATTTCCGGCTTGACCAGGATATGGGGGGCGGCGCATTCCATGACATGAATCGTTATCCGCTGAGCGCTGCCCTGTATTTCCTTGAAGGGAAGAAGCACCGTTTCCTCCGCGGAAGCGTGGAAGCAAGTGAAGGCCTCACCATGTCGCTACAGGCCGATTCTATCACCGAAGCAGGAGAAAATTTCTCGTTCTTAACAGCATTTGGCCTGACTTATAGATCTTTCTATGATATCACCGGCGAACTGGGGAACATAAGAGTCGAGCGGGCCTTCACTACCCCGGCTGATATGGAGAACAGGATCACTATGACGGTAAATGGCAGGGACGAGTCATTTACCGCTCCGCCGAGCGACCATTTTCTTGGCGCCATCGAGCATGTCTGCAGTTTGATACATGGCGGTCAATGGGGAAATGAACATTTGCGTACCATGCAACTGGCGGAGTTGGCCGGGATGTTTCATGACAACTGCGAACTATAGGAGAAAGATGCATGTTGCAGCGATTATCGCTCATTTAAAGTGCATTCACATTTAGAAGGGAAAAGAATGGCAAACAACACATCAAAGGTTCGTTACTGGGACTATCTTTCGGAATATAACACCCATCGCGATGACTATCTGCGGGCTGTTGACGGTGTTTTTTCATCCGGCCGTCTTGTTCTGGGCCAGCAGGTTACATACTTCGAAGAACAGTTAGCTGCATATTGTGGCGTTTCGGCCGCAGTGGGTGTCAATTCTTGCACCGATGCCACTTTTCTCGCCCTTAAGGCACTTGGAGTCGGTCCGGGTGACGAAGTGATAACGGTTTCCAACACTGCGGTACCTACCGTGGCCGCTATCCGGGCTGTTGGTGCCGTGCCGGTGTTCGTGGATGTAGAGGAAGACACTTACCTTATGGATGCTTCTCTTGTGGAAGCAAAGCTGACCAGAAGAACCCGCTGCATTGTGCCAGTACATCTGTGCGGACAGATGGTTGACATGCAACCGCTGCTCAAAATTGCCCTGCAAAACAATCTCAGCATAGTTGAAGACTGCGCCCAGGCTTGCGGTGCCACATACCACGGGAAAATGGCCGGGTCACTTGGAGACGCCGGTGCGTTTTCATTTTATCCAACCAAGGTATTGGGGGCCTTCGGCGACGGTGGTGCGCTTACTACATCCCGTCCTGATCTTGCTTTACGGCTGAAGCGGTTGCGGATGTACGGCATGGATAACCTCTATTATGCAGAGGAAGAAGGGTACAACTCCCGGTTGGATGAAGTTCAGGCCGCCATTCTCAACATCAGGATGCCGGGTTTGGATGCATCGATAGAACGTCGGCGGCGCATTGCCAGTATATATGACGAGGGGTTGGCCGGATTGGACGGTATAGGTCTTCCTGCCACCAGGGATGGGCGTACGCACCAGTATTACCTATATACCATCCGGTCGGAGCGACGGGACGATTTGATGAACTTTCTGGCGGGACAGGGGATAGAGTCGAAGATCAACTATCCCTGGCCGGTCCATTTGATGCGGGGGTATGCTTTTCTCGGTGGTTGTGAAGGTGATCTTCCTGTGACGGAGCGGCTTGCGCACTCCATTCTTTCACTTCCAATCTACCCGGAACTCCCTGAAGAGGACGCTCTGCGTGTGGTTGACGCGATTCGCCTTTTTTTACGGGGCTCCAGATGAATCCGGTTGAGTACAGACGCATGTTTGAAGTCGAGGATTCCCATTGGTGGTATGTCGGACTTCATAAGCTTGTTTTGGCGACCATAAAGCTGGAATCGCAACGTTTGGGGCGTCCTCTAAAAATATTCGATGCCGGTTGCGGTACTGGAAGGCTCTGTCAGCTTTTGGCCGAAAATGGCCACAACGTGAGTGGGTGCGACGCGTCGGAGGAGGCGCTACGGCTTTGCCATCAACGCGGCATCAGCAATGTTTTTCAGGCTGACCTGAACACACTCGAACTTGAGCCGGAAGTTTTTGATGTCATAACCTCTATTGATGTTCTGTATCACACTGGTATTAAAGAAGATGTTGCGGTTATGGGGCGTTTGCGTAATTCCCTCAAGCCTGGCGCCATGCTAATTCTGAATTTGGTCGCCCACGAGTTTCTGCGTAGCACCCACGATGTTGCTGTTCATACCAGAGAACGTTATACAAAAGATACTTTGTTGATGCGGCTGCGAGAGTCCGGATTCAATATCAAATATGCAAGTTATCGGGTCAGCATTCTCTTTCCCTTCATTGCCATGTATCGGCTGTTATCAGGATATAGCAGCCGGAACCAGGCAGATGCCGGCTCTGTGGATTCGGATGTCTCACCGCAAAATTCGTTTCTTAATTTCCTGTTGCTGAAAACTATTGAAGTGGAGAATATCTTGTTACCATATTTTCCCATGCCTCTGGGTAGTTCACTTTTTGTGGAAGCACGCCGGCCGCCCGAAAGTCGGGCGAGGTAACATTGCAATGAGTCAGGTTTAAATCAATGTGAACTTTTTGGAATAAAATTATGACAATATAATAAAAGGGGAATTTATGAAGAAACGACTTAAAATAATTGCACTAACGACCTTTTCTTTAATATTTGCTTTAAGCTCGTTCGTTTTAGCAGCAGAGGTAAGATATTTTTATAACCCTAATAACGGCAATACCTGTTTCATTGATATGGATAATATTAAAAATGGGGTCAACATAAGAGTGGCATCTGTGAGATGGAACTTTATTGATCCGGAGCGGTATCAAGGAACTTCATCTATGGTTCTGCAACTTATAGCAGACTGCAAAAATAGAAAATTAGCGTCAATAAGCTCTATAAGCTATACGGCTGAAGGAGTTAAGCTGAAATGCGATCATGAAACGACCGAATTAATACTTGAACCTACGACAAAGCAGGTTGCCACATTTGATGTCATTTGCGGAATTAGAACCGTAGAACAAACATTGTCTGAACCGTTCTTATTACAGAATGAAAAGACCAATCAATAGGTTGATTCATTTATGAACCGGTTAGTGAGGGCGCTAAGGCCGCACGAAAACAGGGAGTAATGGCGTGGTAAATGAACCGGAAGACAACAACACGAAACATGTGGAGCAAAAAGTTCCGGATATGAAACGATGGTGGCAGAACACAACTGTTCACGTCGCTCTTATTTTGGCTGTCGGAAGTGTTATTTATTCGAGAATTATTTCAGCACCATTTGTGTACGATGACTTTGGATGCATTGTTCTGAACCCTGCAATCTGCAACTTTAGTTTTGTCACGGATATGACACCTTTCAAGAGTCTGCTCAATGAAGATATTTACAAAAATATGGTGTTGCGCCCCGTTGCCTACTGGACCTTTGCGGTAAACTATTATCTGCATGGCTTCAATGTTGTTGGTTACCATCTATTCAATGTTTTTGTCCATTTTATCAACGCCCTCCTGGTTTATTTGATAACCCGTTATACGCTCGATACCCGTACTCCAGTCATGGATAAATCAGGGGAACCATCCCTGAGTATCACACGTCTGGTTCCGCTTTTTGCCGCTCTTCTATTTGTAGGCCATCCGCTTCAGATACAATCTGTTACTTATATCACCCAGCGTTTTACATCGCTTGCCGCACTTTTTTATCTCTTGTCGCTTGCTCTTTATATAGTATCAGAACGGTCACAGACCAGGTTGCGACGCTCCCTGTTTTATGCCGGCTCTTTTATCGTCGCTTGTATAGCGATGAAGACCAAGGAAATAGCTTTTACGCTTCCCATGATAATCCTTGTTTACGAATTCACCTTCTTTAGCGGCAGCTTGAAGCTGCGGATTATCAAACTTGCTCCCTTCATGCTGACAATGTCGATAATACCGGTTACGGTCATGAAACTTAATACCGTATTTTTACATGCAACCGATTCGTCCGTCGGACAATCAATGAATCTTGTCAACTACACAGGGATCTCAAAATGGGATTATCTCATTACCCAATTCCGGGTCATTGTCACCTATATCCGTCTTCTGATCATGCCGATCAACCAGCGCCTCGTCTATGACAATAACCTGTACACGTCCATCTTACAGCCCTCAGTGGTACTATCGTTCTCACTCATTGTTGCCATTTTGGGAACAGGAGTTTATCTGCTCCATAGTTCTAAAACCGCTGAAGAACCCTACAGGACCAGACTTCGTCTGATTGCTTTC
Organism: Geobacter sp.; assembly: GCA_025360785.1. Taxonomy (GTDB): domain Bacteria; phylum Desulfobacterota; class Desulfuromonadia; order Geobacterales; family Pseudopelobacteraceae; genus JACRCG01. Next base: position 32,984 of record JANYBN010000207.1, on the reverse strand, counting down.
GGTGCCTTGTGGTTTTTTATAGTTCTTTCGGTCGAGTCCAGCGTCATTCCGCTCGATGATTATCTGGTCGAGCAGAGGGTGTACCTCCCATCTGTCGGTTTAATATGGGTCTTCGTCACCGTCATGGCACTGATTTTCGATAACCGGCGACGAGTCAGGGTCTCCATGTTCACGGTCGTTCTTGGTTTAGTTGTTGTAACTCTGTCAACGTTTGCCTCCGTAAGAAACAGCCTCTGGAGGTATCCAATTCTGCTCTGGTTGGATACGGCACAAAAATGTCAACGAGATATCAGGCCATATCTCAATTTAGGTGCTCACTACTTCGATAAGAGGATGTTCCAAAAAGCTCTGGATGCACTTTCCACCGCCGTGCGCCTTGAGCCGGACAACATTCAGGCGAGCCTTAATATTACCAGCATCTATCTTGCAATTAACCGCTTTGACGAGGCTGAAACCGAATATTTAAGGGCATTAAAAATTCATCCTGCTGATGGGCAACTATACAACAGCCTGGTACGGTTATACATGCTGCAGAAAAAGCACAGCAAGGCGTTGCCGCTATTACAGCAGACGGTGCGATTAAATCCCACCTTACCGGAGGCTCGCGTAAAACTTGCTGAACTGTACGAATTAATGGGGCATCGAGAACAGGCTATTTCTCAATACATGAGTATATTGCAACTTTTGCCAGGTGACACTGATACCATCGACAAACTAAAAAAGCTGGCCGAAAGATGAACATGGCTATTAATCCCAATCAAATACTATTGTTTCGCCCGTCTGATCCGCTGCAGGATTCAGCATTGTTAAGCCATACACGACCCATGAACCTGGCATACCTTGCTGCCATGCTCCGGACGGTCGGTTTCGATGTGGCTATTATCGATTATGAGACCACCCTATTTAATGAACACCATCTTCGGCAGGCCCTGCAAAGAATGCGTCCGGCAGTCGCTGGTATTACCTGTGCTACTCCTACAGTTATATCCGCTGCCCAACTCGCTGCAGCGATCAAAACACAGTCACCGGATACAAAAACGGTGATTGGCGGTTCCCATGCGAGCGCATTACCGGAACATACCTTGCAAGGTTTTTCGGCATTCGATTATCTGATATTTGGTGAGGGTGAGAGAACGCTGCTGGAACTCTGCATCCGGATCCGTGACGGCGGAAACGATAGTGATATTGACGGGCTAGCCTTTCGAGAAAACGAAACCGTGACCGTGACTGAATCCAGGAAACTGATAGCAGACCTGGATAGTATTCCATTCCCGGCACGGGATCTGATTGATTATTCCACACAAGCCGGACACTCCAGTCGCGGTTTCTCCAACAAACTGCATTCAACGGAACTATTCACCTCCAGAGGCTGCCCGGTGGGGTGCTCCTTTTGTGCCATCCAGGCGACTTTTGGCAGAACCGTGCGCTTTCGCGAACCGTCATTTATTGAAGACGAGGTAAGCCAAATGGTGCGGGATCATCACTTCAATCATATTGTCATTGCAGATGACACCTTCACGCTGATGCCGGACCGGGCGGAGATCATCTGCGAAATTCTCGGGAGGAGCGGCATCAACTCATGGAATTGTGACACCAGGGTGAATACGGTCTCCCTTGATCTGCTAAAAACCATGAAACGCTGCGGTTGCGAGAAAGTCGCCTTCGGGGTTGAGTCAGGCAGTCAGCGAATGCTTGATCTGATTGGAAAAAAAATCACAGTTGATCAAGTGCGGAACGCAGTAACATGGGCAAAGCAGGCAGGTATCAAACATATCGAGGGTAACTTTATTATTGGATGCGACCCTTCTGAAACATGGGAAGATCTGGAAGAAACGCGGAAACTAATTACCATGCTGCCATGGACGTTTGTATCGGTTGCCGTGATTGTTCCCTATCCAGGTACTCCGGTGCGGGAACAGATGATGTCCGCAGGTTATATCGATGAAAATACCGGGTGGGAGGACTATGTCATCTTCGGGAAACGCCCCGGCTGGCGCACAGAGCATTTCAGTGCCGAAGACCTGTTGCAGCATCAGCGCTCCCTCACCCGCTCGTTCTATCTGAAACCATCCTACATACTAGCGCGGCTGGCTTCTATCCGCTCGTGGGGAGAGTTGAATTACTGGGCAACAGCTGGTACTTCCTATCTGAAGTGGTATGTGTCGGGCAGAAGTTGAGGAAGGCTTGAGGCGTGACGGAACAATTGATGCCTAAGAATCGACACGTGAATCTCCCTTTAAGTAAGTCTGAGGTATTAGAAACAGGACTTGATTATACCGCCATCAACCCGCAAGGCGGCCCCGTTGGTAGCGGATGAGAGCGGGCTGCACAGATAGGCCACCAGATTTGCCACCTCTACGGGAGCGGCGAACCGCTGCAGCAGAGAGAATGGCCGGATGTTTTGGAAAAATTCCTTTTGAAACTCTTCAAATGGCTTGCCGTCACTCAATGTAGCCACAAAAGATTCCACCCCTTCAGAGCGGGTCGGCCCGGGAAGAACGGCATTCACCGTAACTCCAGTGCCGATGCAGGTTTCCGCCAGCCCGCGCGAAACAGCAAGTTGCGCCGTCTTGGTCATGCCGTAATGAATCATCTCGGTGGGAATCTGAACACCGCTTTCGCTGCTGATAAAGACAATGCGGCCCCAGTTGCGTTTTTTCATCCCCGGCAGGTAGGCCCGGGACAGGCGTACGCCACTCAATACATTGATCTCGAACAATCTAACCCAGTCATCGTCGGTGATCTCTTCGAACGGTTTGGGTTCATAGATGCCCAGGTTGTTCACGAGGATGTCAACATCGGGAAAGCATCCAACCAGTTCGGCAACTGTGGCGGCATCGGTGAGGTCGCCTGAGAAACATTCAAGCCTGGCCTCTGGAAAACGCTGTCTGATGTTCTCCAAAGCCATGAATACCGTTGCATTGGAACGACCGGTAACGATGACCCTGGCGCCTTCGCCGGCCAGTTCCATGGCGATTGCCTGCCCGATCCCTTTGGTCGAACCGGACACCAGGGCGCATTTATTGCTCAGGTTGAGATCCATATCTGTTTCTCCTTTCGAGTGTCGACCGATCTCACCCTTACCTCCATCTCACACTCACACGGAATTATAACACCTATAACCCCTGTGACAACCTGCAGGTTGTCACAGGGGTATGCATCGTAGTCATAACAATCGGCATTTTCAGGCTCCCTTTACCATTGCTTGCCGTGGCAATTGTAGCAGCTCATTGTCTGTCCTTTGGAAGCCGGATCGATGCTGTGGCAGCTGACACAGCCGTTGACACCATTTTTTTCCACATAATTCGGGTGGCTGCTCTTCGGGTTGGTCCAGCCGAAGGGGTGACTGGTGACGGTTCCGGTTGTACCATTGGTTGTGCCACCTGTCGTTCCATTGGTTGTGCCGCCTGTTGTGCCACTGGTTGAGCCATTGTCGTCTTCACGCTCACCTGTTTTGGCAGGACGGTAAATCACGTTGCGGGTTACAGTACTGTTGTTACCGGCAGCATCTTTGGCGGAGACGGCGATGGGATACAACCCTGCCTTTGTCAGGGTAAGCCGTTGTTTGAAGATGCCGTTTGTGACCAATTGGGTGTAAGACTTGCCGGCCATGGTGATGGTAACGGTTATGTCTTTTGAGCTATTAGTGACATTGCCCATCAGGACCAGTGCAGACCGGTTGGTGGTCATATCCTGGGGAGGGTTGGTTATTGCAAGCATAAACTTGGAGGTATCGTAGGCCACGGTTCGCTTGGCGCTGGATGTGTTGCCGGCCAGATCGGTTGCTATTATGTTAATAGTATTCACACCTGGTGCCAGATTAATGGTGGAGCTGAAATTGTTGCCATTTACGGTGGCGGATTGCGGGCTGCCTTCGTTATCAGTGATGGCGATCGTGGAAGTCTCGTTAATGCTGCCGCTCACTAATACATAGGACAAAATACTTGAACTATTGTCAGCTGGAGTTGAAACCGCCAGGACTGGAGCAATCGGATCATAGTTGATGCTGCGGATATCGCTTTTCTGATTGCCGTTGTTGTCCGTGGCGATAACCGTGATGGTATTGGCACCGGCATTAAGGGTAAGGGCGGTAGTGAAAGACCCGTCGGACATGACAGTAACTGGCTGGTTGTTGACAGTGACGGATTGAACGCCGCCGGCAGCTGTTACGGTGCCGCTGATGTTGAGTGTGGCGTTATTTGTGTATGACCCGTTGACGAGCGCAGAGACTGTCAGGACCGGCGCACTGGCTCTTGGCATGACACTGAAGGTGCCGGAAGCGCTTCCTCCTGCCGTGGTGACGGTAATGATACCCGCGCCGCTCGATGCATTGGCAGCTATATTGACCGGGAGTCTGATCGACGTTGCCGCGACGGAAGCCTGGCCTCCGGTGATGCCTGAGTTGCTGAAGCTGACTGTGGCGCCGGTAAGGTTTGCTCCGGCAATGGTTACGGGTTGATTGATTGCTCCCTGGATGAGGCTGTCGGGGGTAACCATACTGATTGCCGGCGCCTGAATGGCTATAGAAGTTACGCTGAAGGGGACAGAGGCGCTGCCGCTGCCGGTGGAGATGCTGACAGTTCCCGCTCCGGTGGCGGCGTTGATGGCAACACTAACCGGCAGACGTATTGAAGTGGCGGTGACAGTTGCGGGTCCGGCACTGATCCCGGTATTACTGAATTTAATCGTGGCGCCGGTCAGGTTGGTACCGGTAATGGCAATGATCTGGTTTGTTGTCCCCTGAACAAGGCTGTTGGTGTCAATCAAGCTGATTGTTGGCGCAGGCAGAGTGGCTGTGGCAACGGTAAAAGCAGCGCCGATGTTGACAATCTCTGAGCCATGGTCAGGATTATTGGCGTCAGGGGTCCAGCCGGAGCCGAAGGTAGCCCCTCCTGAATCATACTGGTTTCCGTACCAGGCAACTTTCCAATTGTAACTGCCCGGTGATGTAGGCGCCGGAGCGCTCAACGTAGCGGGATATGTGGTTGAGCTACCTACGCCGCTGTCGTTTCCGGTTGATCTCGCCAGTTCAACCATGTTCTGATTATAAAGAACAGCCCTAAACCAACCGGTACGGTATCCGCCGGTAATGGTGACTGTCACGGTCTCACCGGGAGCATAGGAGCTTTTGTTGGTTGTCCCTGCAACATTGATGGCATTTTTGGCGCTGCTCGGATGGGCTCCATGTCCATGGCAACCATTACATGTAACAACCGAGGTATGGCAGCCATTACACCCTTGACCTGTGTAATAGCTCGATTGCGCCAATGCCTCACCACCCAGCATTTGAGCCATAATAAATACTGCCGCTAAGAAACTCAGTGCAACTGACCTCTCGCTTGTTTTCATAAAAATCTCCTTTTCCTTTTTTTAGGGAAAACGATTCCCGTCAATAGATCTGTCGGTACAATTATCATACGAAGGCGTGGAATAATGCTTGGCGGGAGTTGCTTTTCTATCGGAGGATATTGCTGTTTTTGGTGAGAGCCGAACCCTGGGATTCCCGGTAGGCGCCGGGAGTTACTCCGGTTGCTTTTTTGAATTGTCTGATGAACCCCGTAACGTCGTTGAAGCCGGATTCAAAAGCGGCATTAGTAATATTCTGACCTTGCCTGCAGAGAATCTGTTTGGCGTACTCTATCCGCCGGAATACGCAGTACTGCTTAGGACTCACCCCTACGTTGAGTTTGAACAGGCGGCAGAAATGAAATTTACTCAGACAGGCCTGCCGGGCAATCAAATCCAGACAGAGTGGGGTAAACAGATTGTCATTAATGTAGCTGATTGCGCGCAGCACTTTTTCCGGCAGATTATCGGAAAGAGGGAATTGCGCCCGGATCACATCATTACTCCTGCCGGATTGCTCCGGACCGTTTTCCGTCCGAATCCGTTTGAATCCCAGGATCTTTGCTGCAGTTTCTCTTAACGCGAACAGGTCGAGCGGTTTCCTGAAGTAGTCCCTGGCACCAAGCTTGAAAGCCTCCAGGACTACTTCTTCGGAACTTGCCTCAGCTATGAAGATGACAGGTAGGTCGGGACGACACTGTTTTATTTCTTTCAGAACGCGCAAGCCGGCTTCAAAATCGTTGCCGCAGTCAATAACTGCCAGATCAATAGTGTGTTCCCGGACAGAAGCCGCCGCATGGAACGGTATGAACTCGATACGCACGTTCGGCGCCGTCAGTGCTTCGTAGCAGGGCGGTTTTTCGTTTTTTATAAAGACAACCACCATTTCCATGGATATTTCCAATTATCGGGCGAAGTATCTTGATTTGAAATCGGAATAATCATTGTCGCGCGCAGAACCATCCAGGCAGGGTAAAGGTTCACCTTGCATCGGCAAGCCCACGAAACTGCCGCGCCAGTTCGGGCCCTTTGGCTTCTTCCTCGTGCTTGAAAAATACAAAAGCCTGTTCCCACTTCTGCGCCAAAATTCTGTCCAGCCATTGGGACAGATCAGCCTCGGTATAATCGGTTCGGCGCAGGCGCAGGTACCCCCATGGGGCCGTGCTGATGATCTCGTTTGTCGGTTTCTCGTTAGTATCCGCAGTGCACAGGCTGCACCCCCTTGCACGGAGAAGTTCCAGAACTTCCTTGTTAAACCAGCTCTTGCTGCGGAACTCGAAGGCGCAGTGTACATTTGCAGGAATCAGGGCGATAAATTCTTCCAGTGACGTTGGATTAGAACGAAAACTCCCCGGGAACTGGAACAGGGCCGGCCCCATTTTCCTTTCCAGGACTGTCAGCGTCTTGAAGAAATACTTTGCCTCCTCGCCAACATTTTTCAACAGCTTCTGATGCGTTATGACCTGGGGCGCCTTGAGCGCGAAGTAAAAATCGTCGGGGACCTGTTCCGCCCATGATGACAGGCCTGCCACAGTGGGCATGTGATAGAATGTATAATTAATTTCAACCGCGTTGAAACGCTCTCCGTAGAAGTGCAGCATCTCCTTGGGCGTGATCTTTTCAGGGTAAAAAATCCCTTTCCATTCCTTATACCCATATCCGCTTGTGCCAATATGTAGCTTCATGGTTTAGCTCCTTTGCCGTCGTTGCCCTGCACCACTTCGCCGGCGGTTTTGTCCTCGCGCATCCGGAGGAATACCGGCTGTCTCATGACTCCCTCGTCGGTCCAGCCGTGGAAAACAACCTCGCAGACCAGCTCCGGCTTCACCCAGGTGGCGGGGGTATTGGTAACCGGCTTCACGTCAAACGGGCATTCCTTTTGGATCAGGGGTTCCAGCTTTTCGTGTATATCTTGCAGCTCCTTCGTGGTGAAGCCGCCTCCCGCATGACCGATGCAGGTCAGTTCTTGCTCCTTGAATACCCCCAGGATAAGGGTGCCGAAATGCTTTCTTCCAACTCCCGGTTCCGTGAATCCTGCAATCACTCCTTCCTGCGTGAGCCGCGTCTTCACCTTCAGCCATTGCCGGCTCCTTCCGGCTGTTTGGTAAGTACTCTGAGCATGTTTGGCGATGATCCCTTCCAGTCCTTTTTTCCTGACGACATTGAAAAAAAGGACTCCCTCCTTCAATACGTGATCGCTGAAGCGTATGTTCGGGAGAACCGGGAGAATTTTTTTCAGGAGTTCTTTTCTCCTGAGTAGGGGAAGGTTGGTCAGGTCATGCCCCTGGAAGTACAGCAGGTCAAAGACGTAGTAGAGCAGATGACCGTTTTCCGACTTCCGGTAATGCTGCAGCAGCTGGAAATCAGGGATCCCAAGGTCATCCACGACTACGATTTCACCGTCCAGAACGGCATCGAATCTGAATTTCCGCAACGACTCCACAACAGGATAAAACTTTTCTTCGAACGAGATCCCGTTCCGGGAATAAAGAAAGGCTTTTCCGTCCCGGATATCGGCTACGGCGCGGTAACCGTCCCATTTAACTTCAAAAAGCCAATCCGGATCGTCAAACGGTTCCTTGACCAGGGTCGCGAGCATCGGTTTTATATTGTGCGGCATCGGCTTAACCGGCGCATCCTTCAGCTCTTCGTTTTCCATTGCTTCGTGAAGTCTGATCTGACTTGTTTTTTTTTGTCGAAAAGATTTCTGAGTGCCGGCTTCGAGTGTCTCCTCCAGCGTTTTGCGGGACACGACAGAAAGGTTCTCCTTGAGGATGTCTCCTGTGGCCGCATATCGATCTTTCTTTTTCAGGAGCAGCCACGACTTCCCGTCTTTGCCCGTCTTGACCAGCGCAAATTCGCCATGAAGCTTTTCCCCTTCGAGCACAAACTTCAGATCACCTTTTCGTAATCCGTTCAGAAGAAGCTGCTCGTTTTCGTTCTCATCTCCTGCAAAAGGATGGTGATAAAAGCCCCGGTCCCAGATGATGACGCTGCCCGCGCCGTAATTCCCCTCCGGGATGACGCCTTCGAAATCCTTGTAATCAAACGGGTGGTCTTCAACCATAACGGCCAGCCTTTTTACGGCAGGATCAAGCGAGGGACCCTTCGGCACCGCCCAGCTTTTCAGAACCCCTCCCAATTCCAGCCTGAGATCGTAATGAAGAGCCCGGGCTGCGTGCTTATGCAAAACAAACACGAGACGGTGCTTCTCTTGATGAGAGTCCGGCTTCGGTTCGGGCGTTTTCTCGAATTGCCGTTTGGCTGTATATTCCCGTAATCCCATCTTTGAAAGTCCAATGAGTATTTGATATGAGCAAAACTTTATAACAACATACAAGTTTTGTTTGTGTCAGCATTGTCCGGTTTAGGTTTTTGCGAATATGTTATAGATGCGGCAGCTTCTGCTTTTTAATCAGCACCTGCCGAAACAGGTCACCACTTTCTTCGACCCTGCTCACGGCTTCCGAATACATGACCTGCAGGCTTTCCGGTTTACCTTGCCTGACCAGACGCTCCAGTTCCTTCCATTCTAACGGAAACGAAACAAAAGGCTTTTCCCGGGCCCTCAGGGAATAGACGCAGATCATCGTCTTGGACGCATCGTTCTGGGACCAGTTGATAAAGACCTTTCCCGTACGTTGTTCCTTCGCCATTTTTGCGGTCACCAGATCCGGATAATTTTTCTGCATGATCACCGCTACCGTTTTTGAAAAGATCTTTGTGTCCTCAAACGTCGCCTCCCGGTAGTTCAAGGGAACATAGACATGAAGTCCCTTCTGGCCCGAGGTTTTGGGATAGCTTGCAAGCCGCAGCCTGGTGAGCAGTATCCGCAGTATCAGCGCTACAATGGCGCAATCCAGAATGGTGGCCTGCTCGCCGGGATCCAGGTCGAAGACCATGGCATCGGGCGTTTCAGGGGAACCTGTTCTGGACAGCGGCACATGGAGCTCAAGGGACGCAAGGTTCTCCACCCAGAGCAGTGTTTCCAGATTGTTGGCAAGACAGACCGTCATCATTTTGCTGCTGCCGCGACGGACCTCGGCCGTTTTCGCCCAGACCGGATGGTAGTCAGGACAACGTTTCACAAAAAAGAAGGCCTTTCCCACTCCATCGGGATAGCGCTTCAGGGTCAAGGCCCGGTCTTTCAGGTGCGGCAGCATGAACGCAGCAATCCGGCGGTAATAATCCAGGACGTGTGCCTTGGTGAAACCCCAGGAAGGGTAGAGATCTTTTTCAAGGTTGGAAAGGGCGAGTCTTCTCCCGGCTATTTCAATGACTTTGCGGCTCATCGGCTCTTCTTCACGTCACGCATGATTTCCTCCAGCGCCGCGACCAGATCGGGTGGGCCCACTCCCGCTTCTTCTTCGACTGCAGGGGCCTCCACCGGAGCGTGTTCCTTCATCTTCAGCTTCACAAGCTCCATGACACTTTCCCGGCGATTGTTCGCATATTTTCCCGGATCAAAGTCTGCTGTCATGTTCCTGATGCTTTGTTCCATAAGGCTTAGCTCTTTGGCGTCCATCTTCTCTTCCTTCGGTGCAATGCCATCATCCGGCAGTACTTCCTCACTGTAATGGAGGGTTATCATGGCCAGCGCCCCCTCGGTGCTTATGACCGCCACGAGATATTCACGTTCAACCATGACGAATTTCGCGAGCCCGGCCCTGTTCGTCCGGCGCATCACCTCGGCCAGCAGCCGATATGCTTTTTCGCCCCCTTTCAATGGAACGAGATAATATGGATGGTCATAATAAATCGGATCAACCTCATCCATATCGATGAACTCGATAATCTCGATGGTGCGACTACGTTCCGGAGACACTGACTCCAGTTCCTCATCCGTTATCGGCAGGTATCGGTCGGGAACAATTTCGTAGCCCCTGACAATCTCATCAGGGGGGACGATCTGTTCGTGTTTTGGACAGTACATCCTTCGCGCGAGGGGGGAGTAATCTGTGCGGTGAAGTGTGCGAAACGTGATGTGGCCGGGCTTGACGGCTTTAACCAACCGCACCGGAATCGCAACCAGGCTGAAACTGACCGTCCCGCTCCACATGATATTTTCTCCTTCAGGCGGCTTTTTTCAGACTCGCTTCAAGAACCTCAAGCAGTTTGTCCTGTGCCGTTGGCTGCAAGATCCTGGGGCGCAGGAGTACAACTTTTTCGCCGCGGGCTTTTTTATCAATCAGTTGCTGCAACCTTTTCTGGTGCTCATTCTTAAATTTCTGCGGTTCAAAAGGCGCGGTCAACTGGTTGATCAACTCGCTCCCGATGTTCAGTTCCTTTTCGGACACGGGAATTTCCTGCAGTTCCAGAGATGCCGCCGAAATCACTTCATCGGCATAACGCAAGGTACTCAGGCGCAGAATTTTTCCCCTTGCCTGAACGGCTCCGAGATAGGAGCGCTTTCTCATGGTCCAGGTGCAGATCCCTGCCATGGACATACGTTGCAAAGCCCCGACAAGCTCGTTATATCTTGATGCGTAGATTTCTGAATCCGGCTCCAGATAGTAGACGTGATCGAGGAAGAGAGGATAGATCTGTGAACTCTTGACGAATTCGTGGACTTCTATCATTCGGCTGCTTTCAGGTGTGGTTTGTTCCAGTTCCTCCTGATCGACGATGACATATTTCCCTTCCTCCACTTCAAATCCTTTGATCTGAGCTTCCGGCTGTACGGGTGTTTTTTCATATACACAGATCATCTGCTGGTGCAATCTCACACGATCGCGCCGGTGAAGGAGATGAAACTGAATCCGCTCTTCCTTGACCGCAGTATGAAGCTTCACCGGCACATCCATATCCCCGAAATGGACCGATCCTTTCCAGATTGTTCCTCCTGACATTGCTATTCCTCCGGGTTAATTCAAATCAGCATTGCCGCTTCAATACGGCATGATATTTAGCGCGCTTTCCAGTTATTAGGTGCGGCAGGTAGCCGATCAGCTCCCATCCCTCGCTTCCCAGTTCGTTCAAAACGTGGACGCCATTGTGCAACCTGGTTTCATATTCATCTTCGTCCTCAGTTTCCAAGCCTATATAGATGATTTTGTATTCCCAGGTCATAGCGATCTCCCTTCAAGACGTTTCTGTTCTTCGTTCCGGTTTTAAATCCACGAATTATGCCTAACGGCTAAATTGCAATTAATCTGTAATCACGCCACGTTGCAGAATAGGCCGGGCAGATGCCGGGTGTCTGTTTTTTACGCCAGGCATCTGCCCGGTTACGTAAAGGCGCCTGTACTGCCTTAATCGCTCAGTATGTTAAATATAGTGCGGGTGGGTATTTTTGAGCCTACCTTGGTGCGTTAAATGTGAATCGTCAGGAGGTGTGATGTGTCAGTTACTAACTACACCTGTTTATCGAAATATATGTTGACGAGGGTCGCTGTTTTGTTGTATTAACATCGGACGACCTTGGAGCGCCAACTTCGGATCGCACGATTAGCAAAGCGGATTTGCAGTCGTAACTTGATAAATCTTTAGCTTGTGGGGGTTTAGCTCAGCTGGGAGAGCGCGTCGCTGGCAGCGACGAGGTCATCGGTTCGATCCCGTTAACCTCCACCAATAAATAAAGGGACTCAGCAATTATGCTGAGTCCCTTTATTATTTATCAATGTATAACTTACCTTTCCCCTCGCATATCCTCTCTGATTCATTTGCTTAACATCTGATTCTAATATACCTCTCCGAATCGAATCCGGGACTTTTCTCGTTTTTGGTAATGTTATAAAATGAGCCGCATGTAAATAATTTATTCTGTAAACAATTCCAGCCGAAGTTAATTTACCGGCATCAAACACTAATCTCTCTTCAAATCCCGAATAAATATTTTACAATCAAAATTTACATCAATTCTTTAACTAGCTGATATCTTACATGTTGTGTGGAGATGCTTTTGGCACAAAGTGTGTAGACAGATATCGCCGTCTGGTTGTCAGTATCATTATTGCTATTCGATTTACCAGTCAGCGATGTACTGCGTAACACAGATGATTTCAAATCCAGAACTAACAGGAGAACTCGAATGGCAAATGGGACAGTTAAATGGTTTAACGACAGTAAGGGCTTTGGATTTATTGAGCAGGAAGATGGCAGCGCTGATGTGTTTGTACACTTTTCCGCGATTACCGGTGAGGGGTTCAAGTCACTGGTCGAGGGCGACAAGGTAACGTTTGATGTTGTCAAGGGGCCGAAAGGGCTTCAGGCGGAAAACGTCCGGAAAGTTTAGCCGTTTTTCGTCACTGTCATAGGGAACGGTGCGAATATGTCGGATATGAGCCGCAGCTACAAGGATAGATAACATGAATGATCCAAAGGCAAACACATTTGCTGTTCCGTTCCATAAGTTAGCGGGCCGGGCAAACAATCGTGGCAGGGTTTACGGTACCGATACGTTAATGGTGCATACATTCCTGCATGCCATTGGTAATCCGTCGTTGCGGATAGTTCTGTGGGATGGAAAGATACTTCCTGCTCCAGGAGCTAACTCGACCGCAGGTATGGTAATTCATGACAGGTCCACTCTCTGGCGGCTCATGACCAACCCGCTCCTCCATTTCGGCGATGAATACAGCGCCGGTCGGATCGAGATCGAGGGTGGGCTGGTGCAATTCATGGAAACCGTCTACAGGTCAATGGAAAAATCGCCTAAATTCCGGCGTATATCCGATCCTGAAGCGTATCGCCGTCATCAGCCGGGTCTTAACTCACTTACTGGATCACGCCGGAATATCCATCATCACTATGATATCGGCAACGAATTTTACCAGCTATGGCTGGACGCTGAAATGCTCTATACCTGCGCTTATTTTCCTGAACCGGACGACTCTCTGGATGTCGCCCAGATTGCCAAGATGGATCTGATCTGCCGCAAATTGCGCCTGCAACCGGGGCAGACCGTGGTGGAGGCCGGGTGTGGGTGGGGTGCCCTTGCGCGTTATATGGCTAAACAGTATGGGGTCAAAGTAAGGGCGTACAATATTTCGCATGAGCAGATCAATTATGCGCGCCAACGAGCCAGAGATGAAGGCCTGGAGGGCCAGGTCGAATATGTTGAGGACGATTACCGCAATATTACCGGATCATATGACGCCTTTGTATCAGTGGGTATGCTTGAGCATGTCGGGCCTGACCATTATCATGAACTTGGTACGATAATAGATCGTTCCTTGACAGGGCAGGGCGTCGGCCTGATTCATACCATCGGTCAAAACTATGCGAAACCTATGAGCCCCTGGTTTCTGAAAAGGATGTTTCCCGGCAGTTACCCGCCGACTCTCAAGGAGATGATGGCGATTTTCGAGCCCTGGGCGTTCACCGTTCTGGATATTGAAAATCTGCGTCTGCATTATGTAAAAACATGCGAGCATTGGCTTGAGCGTTTTGAACAGAACCTGAACAAGGTACGAGAAATGTTCGACGAGGTTTTCATACGGGCCTGGCGCCTCTATCTGTCCGGCTGTGTTGCCAATTTCAGAGTAGGATCCTTGCAGCTGTTTCAGGTTGTATTTTCTCGCCCTTCCAACAACCAGATCCCATGGAACAGAGCCCATCTCATGGCTCCTGTCGGTAAATCCTGATGAAAACCTGTGACGTTCTAGTTGTCGGAGGCGGCCCGGCGGGTTCTACCTGTGCTGGCAGGTTGAGGCAGGGTGGGCTTGATGTACTTCTGATGGACAAAGAGATGTTCCCACGTCAGAAACCTTGTGCAGGCTGGATAACCCCGGCAGTGTTTGAAACACTGGCGCTTAATGTGGACGAATATCGTCAGGGAAGGGTACTCCAGGATATCAGCAACTTCCGCACCGGCCTTATAGACCGGGCAACAGCCGTTACCCGCTTTGGCGCAACTGTCAGCTACGGCATCCGGCGCAGTGAATTTGATCATTTTCTTCTGCAGCGCAGTAAAGTACGGCTGTTACTGGGAAAAGCGGTTACATCATTGAGTCATAAAGGCGGATGGTGGTTGGTGAACGGGCGTATCAAAGCCAGATTGCTGGTGGGGGCGGGTGGGCATTTTTGCCCGGTAGCGCGTCTGCTTGGAGCGGACATCGGTCGGGAGCAGGCAGTCGTCGCCCAGGTTGCGGAATTCGCCATGAGTCCGGAAGAGGAACAATTTTGTCAGATTAAGCCGGACACTCCGGCACTCTATTTCTGTCATGATATGAAGGGGTACGGATGGATGTTCCGGAAAGCGAACTATATCAATGTCGGTTTGGGACGTATGGACACCAGTAACTTTTCCCGGCATATGAGAGACTTCTGCAGTTTTCTCACAGTGCGCAGAGACATCCCCTCCGGCTTTGACGGCAGATTCCAGGGACATGCCTATCGTGTCTTCGGAGGTCAAGACAGGCGCAGCTGTGTGGGAGATGGAGTACTGCTGATCGGTGATGCAGCCGGTGTCGCACATCCACAAAGCGGCGAAGGGATTCTACCTTCGATTGAATCGGCGCTGCTGGCCGCTGATACGATCCTTGCGGCCAACAGAGATTACAGGCGTGAGAACCTTGAACCGTATGCGGCACGGATGGAGCTTCACTTCGGCAGCGGAAGCTTTAAAGTTGCTTCTTCATCAGTTTCCTCAGGGCTTTTGAGATTCCTCGGTGCCAGGCTTCTCTCCTGCAGCAAGTTTACCCGTCATGTCGTGTTGGATCGTTGGTTTCTGCATTCCGATCAGAAGCGGCTGAATCCAGAATGGGTGCCACACACTCCGGGCGCTCGACGGGAGGTCGCTGCATGCGACTTTTTATCGCCATAGAACTCCCTGGCGATCTCAAAAGAATGATCGGCCGTCTTCAGGCAGATATTCCGGGTGCCAGGTGGGTATCTCCAGAACAGATTCACCTGACCCTGGCTTTTCTGGGTGAAGTGGAAGATAGCACCCTAGAGTCCCTGAATATGAATCTCGCCCTGATTCACCAGCCTGATTTCAGGCTTTATGTCAGCGGTACCGGCTGCTTTCCCGATAGTCGGCGGCCACGTGTGCTCTGGATGGGGTTGGAGCCGCAGCCTCATCTGGAGACGCTTGCCGCCATGGTACGCAAATCTGTGCTTTCTTGCGGCATTCAACTGGAGGAACGCCCCTTCTCTCCGCATATAACTCTGGCCCGACTGAAGCTGTCACCCTCACGGGAGATTGATGTATTTCTCGAACATAATATGAAATTGAACTTCAAACCGTTTAACGTGCATGAATTCATTCTTTTTCAGAGTCGCATGACTCCGCAAGGCGCAGTACATATTCCAGTCAGGCCTTTTCCGCTGGCAACAGATGATTCAGTCGGAATGGCTTGATAGATATTTTTATACTTCACCTGCTTGACTCATTTATGCATTGGCGTAAAATATAATCAGAAGAGAAAATTGCTCTTTGAAAAATTGTTCTGGGATTCACGTTGGACGCCGTTGTGTTATCTGCCGATACTTATAGATTCTTGTAAACCTGTTGCAAGCGTGGTGTGCAAGCCCTCGTCGTAGAGGGAAGCCTGAAGCGTCTTCCCGGGATATATTGAGACAATGGGTAGTTACGTAAACGGGTAGATGGAATTCCAGACATGGCGCTGATTGACGCACGTGAGATGAGGCCGAAGGCTTGTATTCACATCCGCCAGGCGTGTAACAACTGCTTGAAAAAGGGGGCCGCCAAAAGGTCTACCGGGTTATGTGGTCTTAATGGAACATGTAATTCGGCCCGAGTAGTCTGTTTACCGACGGATTAGAAGAAAGATTCTCTATGTAGCGTCAATCAGCGTTTATAGAAAAGCCCCGGAATTTTCCCGGGGCTTTTCCAGTTTGTGCTTATGATCGATAATATGCCATAATTTTTAGTATGTTCACAATATGATATTGGCTCAAAAATAACAGTTTAGCTGCATAAAGCTACAGTGTTAGTTCATGTATGCAACTCTTCCACTGTGGCCAGTTGCGCCCCAGCGTTTTTCATGTCTTCAATGGCGCAGGCCGATTCTCCTGGAACTACGTCCACACCAGCCACGGCGTCAGTCAGGATGGTAACATCGAACCCGCTACGCAAAGCTTCCATGGTTGTGCACAGTACGCAATAATCGGTGGCAAGGCCGCAGATATAGAGCCTTCTTACCCCCAGGTCGTGTAATAATTCGGACAGCATTCTGCCGTCGCTGGTTATCCCCTCTAATGCCGAGTAACCGTCCAGTTCAGGATTAATCCCTTTTGTGAGCACTATCGTTTCTTTAGGGAGGCGAAGGTCGGGATGAAAAGAAGCCCCATCGGTGCCATGGACACAATGAGACGGCCAGATGCCGCCGAACTCTCTGAAATGTTTAGTAACAGGTGGATGATAATCACGACTGGCCAGTATCGGCAGGTCTGCTGCGGTAAAATATTTCACAGCGCGATTTATCGGCTCAATTACGCGGTCACCATCCGGCACCGCCAGTGTGCCACCGGAACAGAAATCGTTTTGTACATCCACTATCAGTAATGCTGCATTCTCAATCATGGCCCATGCTCCTTCGCACCTGGTCAATAAGCCTGTTCCGCAGATCATTCAATCTCCCTGATATTGACACCTTGTAGCGGTGAGGGTTGATGAAACGGAGGCATCCCTGCGGTAACGCGGCCAATTCCCGCGCGCTTCGTTCTGCCATTACTTTCAGAGTTTCCGGGGGAAGTGTTCGACTACCCTTTTCCATTACAACCTGCCGCATATTATGCAGTGTTACATGTGCCGGAAGCAGTGTGTGCTGGAGAGGATTGCAGGGGTCATAGACCAACTTGCCGCCGCACGGATCGCCCTGCTCAAGGCAGATAATATCCTGGATAAAACGGCCATCCGGTCCCAACGCCCTCATGAGCTGTTTGCTTCCTGGAAGTGTTGCCTTTGCGATGTCGCTGGTAAGCTTTAATTTTGGCAGGCCGTTAACTGACACAAGCTTGTAGACGCCGCCCAGAGCACTGCCGCCCGAACCTGCACAGGTTGCCAGCTTTGTGCCGACACCGTAGATATCCACCTGTCCACCCTCGTCCATGATCGAATCTATCACGAATTCGTCAAGTTCGTTGGATGCCACGATCTTGACCAACGGGAAGCCTGCCTCGTCAAACATTCGGCGACTCTCTCGTGAGAGAAATGCAAGGTCTCCCGAATCAAGGCGGATACCATTCAGCTCATGGCCCTTCGACCGCAGTTCGCGGGCAACGGTGATGGCGTTGGGAAGCCCGCTCTTCAGGGTGTCGTAGGTATCTACCAATAATATCGTGTTGTCGGGGAAAACATCTGCGTAGGCGCGAAAAGCGGTCAGCTCATCCGAAAAGGCCTGCACCCAGCTGTGTGCATGAGTGCCGCGCACCGGCAGATCATAGACCATCCCCGCCTGAACGTTGCTGGTGCTGCGCACACCCCCGACACAGGCAGCCCGGGCGCAGGAGAGGGCGCCATTCGGACCGTGGGCCCGGCGCAGCCCGAATTCGATCACCGGAGCACCGGCGGCGGCATGGGTGATCCGGGCCGCCTTGGTGGCCACCAGGGTCTGGAAGTTAATGATATTGAGCAGCGCCGTCTCCACAAACTGCGCCTCGGCCAGCGATCCTTCAACCGTCAGCAGCGGCTCGTTGGCAAAGACCACCGTTCCCTCTGGCGGTGCAGTCACTTTGCAGCGGAAGCGAAACTCGCGCAAAAATTCGATGAACTGAGGCTTGAATATTCTTAAACTCTGCAGGTATTCAAGTTCATCAGGTTGAAAGCTCAATCCCTCCAGGTAGTCAAGTGCCGGCTCCAACCCGGCAAATACGGCATAGCCGCCCTCGAAGGGGTTCTTGCGGTAGAACAGGTCAAAGACAGCATGCTTTTCCGCCATACCCTTCTCCAGATAACCGGCCATCATAGTCAGTTCATACAAATCTGTCAGAAGTGACGGGTAGCGCCTGTGGTCTCCCTGCGGCCGCAGTAGAGCCGGTGCGGGGTCGGGTTTCATAATTTATATCCGATTTTGCGCAGCATTTCGTGGCGTCCCTGTCGTTCTTCGTCCGTTTCCACGCCTTTGGGCGGCATGCCGTCTATTACCCCGATGACCCCCCAACCCTGAAGCGTTGAAGCAACCAGTACCTGCAGCGAATTTGCCGTAGCGCAGTAGATGGTGCATACTTCCGGGCAGTTTTTGATTTGATTGAGAATATTGATAGGATAGGCTCCACGCAGCAGGATGCAGAATACATGTCCAGCGCCGATTGACTTAAGTGCGGTGATGCACTCTTTTACCAGGTCATCGTCGTTTCCCTCGGTGCGTATCAAGCAGGGACCGGACGCCTCGCTGAAAGCGATCCCGAAGCGTGCATGCGGCACAGTTGTAACAATAATCTCGTACAAATCCTCAGCGGTCTTGATGAAATGGGACTGACCGATGATGATGCCGCACCCCTCGGGATAATCAATCTTGACGTCATGTATTTCCAGATTCATGTTTTCCTCCTGTGCGCTATCTGGTTACTAATCGTACCGGCCCAGATATGTACGTAAGAATTGCGTTTACACTTGTTGTGCCAAGGTAGTTATAAAAATAATGTACGATATCGCCTTGTTACTACATTTTTTCAATTGACTGGATGGTAAGCAAATGTGCGAGGTCAGATGGTCATATATTCATTTTGTTGAGATCTGACGGACAGCAGGCGTTTTTTCTGGAAGTTAATTGTTTTACCGTAGGCTCTGATAATTACATCTGTGACGAGGTCGAGTCTTGTTCCGATTGCATACGGCCGAAAAGCTTCTGCAAAATATATGCAGTTGCTAGTGCATTCGGCGCGAGCTATGTTACTATCTGATGGTATTATGTTTTTTAAATATATACGCAAATCATTAATGACAAAGGACGTCTGATGGAACGAATACAGCTGCAACGCATCATTACCGCTACGGCCCTGTTCCTCTCTCTGACCGGCACGATGTGCCGTGTTTATGGCAGCGATCCGGAACTGCATATTGGGAAATTCAGTTCCGGTGATCTGAATGGCTGGAAAGAAGAGACCATTTGGGGCACCAAAAAAACCAATTACTCCTTCATCAAGGAAAACGGAAAAAGCGTGTTGATCGGTAAAAGCGTCAATTCGGCCTCCGGGCTGCTGCACAAGATCAACATCGATCCCAAAAGCTATCCGGACATTCGCTGGAGTTGGAAGATTGACCACACGGTCAAGAAAGGTAATGAACGTACTAAAGATGGGCACGATTTTGCCGCACGCCTGTATGTGGTTTTTTCACGAGGACTGTTTTCGCGGACCAGGGCAATTGAATATGTGTGGGGCAACGTGATGACCAAAGGTGAGTCATTGCGCAGCCCCTATTCTAAAAATGCCGTGATGATCGCCGTTGATTCAGGTAATGAAATGGCCGGGAAATGGGTGACGCACAGACGTAATTATGCCGACGATTACCGCAAGGCTTTCGGTGAGGAAGCTCCCAAAGTAGGCGCCATCGCTATTTTGACAGATAGTGACAATACCGGTGAGACTACAGTAGGCTATTATGGTGACATAGATGTCCTTGCGGCAACCAAAGAGGAAGAACCGCACAGGCCGAAAGAGTTGCCCAAAGACACCCACCCTAAACAACAACTTCCGCAACCGGATCATGTCCCGGCAAAGGAGCTGACACCTAGCGATGCTGCGCCGAAAGAAACGCCACCAGTAGAACCGATCCCAAAAGAGCTGCCAACAAATGGTACCTAAGGAAAAGGTGACATAGTTGACTTGTTGATGTAACGGTCAAAGTGACGGCTGATCAACAAATCAACTACGTTCACATAATATCCCAAACGGTTTCTTATCAGAGTCTTTCTGCTAAAAACCGGTTAAGGTCCTGTAAGTAATTCATCAAGCATCTTTTGAGTTTCATTCAATTTGTTTTCAAGCTTCTTAAGTTCCTCGGGAGTATAAACTCTTTTACCCTTTTGAATTTCCGCCTGAAGTTTCTGCATCTTATCCTGAATGGACATAGTTTCATCTTTGCACTGTTTAGATATAAGCAGACATTCATCCTTTTGTGCTTTAGACATTTCAGTTTCTTCAGCAAAAGCGGTTCCAAGACCCATACATGCCACTGCCAGCACTAAACTCATAACCATTTTCTTCATGACAACACCTCCAGAGGGAATATAATACCTGAATGATTATTATCACGAAATATGCCAATCATTGCCCTGATTAAACTCTTAAATAACAGAGTGTTGCGCAAATAGAAGTTAATCTGTTTATGTTATAAGAAGTGAACATGACGATGGTTTATTTGTGAGAAAGTCAGGCACGATAAAGCTGCCATCATAAATGTAAAAATTTATGCATGACTACTTTAGAAACATAATTGAGGGGGAGATGTTAGTGGATTTATATGAAGAACTTGACTCCGAACCACCTCGCATCCGCGTTGCTCATGGCTAGTGATGCAGATGAGTGGCTGCGACCACCCCACCTGGTTTAGTCTTGTAGTGCGTGTTTCAAGTGTTCTAAGCCCGTTGATGTTGATGGAGGGATCGCCGAAGTCTTTTGCCGGTTTTCTTGCTGTAGTGATAATGACGATACGTTTTGGAATTTGCTTCGGATGAAGCCGCTACCAGCGTGATACCGCGTGAAACGGCTGGAATGTTTCGCTTTGCCTTATGTTGCAGGTTCGATGATATATTTGTGATTATCGGCACTGCAGCCAGCTGTTGAATGTCGCAGGGTTTCCCGAACTCTGCGACGGCCAGGGTGGAGATATCACTGCGCAACTGATTGAATCTTCTGATATCCCTGTAGTTCAGGCGGTTTGTCAGCATAATTACGAATAAATCCTGCCCCGGATCTATCCATATTGAAGCTCCGCTGTATCCGGTGTGACCGAAGGAAGCATCTGAGAACAACTTCCCTTTCGGAGCTGAAAAGGGGGAGCTTTTGTCCCATCCCAGGCCTCGCACCACGGAACCGTTGCTGCAAAGAAACGGGGAGGTCATTTGTTCAACCGCCCGTTCTGACAGGATGCGCCTGCCGTCAATTGCACCTCCGGCGAGCAGCAGACGGGCAAACCTTGAGAGGTCCTGTGCTGAACTGAAGAGACCTGCATGTCCCGCCACACTGCCAAGACGGCGTGCATTCCTGTCTTGAACGGTTCCACTGTCAATTCCAAGCGTCGGTGCAATCCGGGCAGTGAGATTCAATGTCGGCAGAAACATGGTCTCAGGGGTTACAAGCGGCTCAAATAGTTCGTCGCGGCAGTAGACATCCAAAGTTTTCCCTGAAGCCCGATGGACGAGTTCTCCCAGCAGAATGAAGTTGATATCGGCATAGTTGAAGCTGTTGCCCGTTCGATGTCTGTTTTTCTCCGCTGCTGCCTTGAAAATGGCCGTTTTCATGGTCTGTTCCGTACCCATATCAAAGTCAGTAAGTCCAGAAGTATGAGTCAGCAAATTGAGGATTGTGACATTTTCACGATCCGATCCCTTGAATTCAGGAAACCAGCGAGAAAGGGGGTCCGACAGGGTGATTTTTCCCTCGTCCAACAGTTTCATCACCGCTGGCGTGGTTGCAATAACCTTAGTCAATGAGGCAAGATCGAAGATGCTCTGCTGGTTGAGCAACGGCGCATCCGGTCGGCCAGACAGCCGCCCGTGTGCAGTACTGGAGAGAATGCCTGCGTGGTTGCCTATTACGACAACTCCGCCTGATATGAGCTTGTTGGAAATGGCCCAATCTACGAGAAGATCTATGGAAGCTGTACGGTCGAAAACCGGTGCTTCGTCCGATGCAAACAGGATAGAGGTAGGAAAAAACAGGCAGAGAAAAATTATATAGAAAAAAAGACGCACGTTGGACCTTTGTCGAGTGCTGCTGATTATCAGGAGAATCCGTAGTTATCCGGACCGTGAGAGGCTTTGCAGCTGTTACCATAGCATGGGAACAGAATTGAATGTTGTGATTTATATCACCTGATCAGGGAATTCGTTGCAATAACGATTGATTACGTCTGGATATTTTATGTTCAGTGGTGGGAGGAACGGGGAGATTCGAATAGATCACCGATCAAAATGAAGAATTCTACCTTTGTCATTTACTAACTATCTACACATCCAACACAACCACGGCTTTCCAGACATTTCCTTTGTACAAAACTTGAAAGCGGTGCAGCGTGACCGCCTTGACATCTATAAGCAGGTGATGCTTGCCGCCGTCGATCTGTTCACCGCTGACGATTGCATTCAGAATGAATATACCATCATGCTCTTCTATCACCACCTTGTCGGCATGCAGCAGCAGTCGGCGGGCATCCTTGAAGAAGATCAATTCCTGCAGGAATGAAAACAGCAGCAGATCCAGTTCCTCATGTTCAAGCCGGATGGAAATTTCCTGTCGCCGTACCACCTGATCCGGCGCTTCTGCCATAGTGCGCATCAGTGCGGCGGCGCACGAAATGAACAGTTCCTCCTGCGAATTCCCCCAGGCTTTGAAGGCAACATCGGCGGTGGCGATCTCTTCCAAAAAGCGAAACGGCATGCTTACCCCTTGATATTGCCGATTGGCACAAGTTTTACAACCCTTCTGCTTAGTCCGGCCTCCTCGGTTGCGAGTGCCACAACGTCAATGTCCTTGTAGGCCAGGCCGGCCTCCTCGGCCAGACCGCCGTAAGAGGCGGTGCGGACATGAATGCCTCGATGCTCCATATCATCCAGCAGCTTCCGGCCCTGAACCATCTTTTTGGCCTGGTGGCGGCTCATGGTCCGGCCGCTCCCGTGGGCGGTGGTGTAGAAGGTCGGGGCGGCGCTCGCCATCCCGGCCAGCAGGTAGGAACCGGTCTCCATGCTGCCCCCGATGATGACCGGCTGCCCGGTCTCACGGTAACAGTCCGGGAGGCCGGGCATGCCGGGACCAAAAGAACGGGTCGCTCCCTTGCGGTGCACCAGCACCTCGCGTTGTTCGCCGTCGATCAGATGCTTCTCCAGCTTGGCGGTGTTGTGCGCCACATCATAGACCACGCGCATCCCCAAATCCTCGGGTGAACGGCTGAAAACCCGGGAAAACACCTCGCGGATGCGATGGAGAATAACCTGGCGATTGGCAAACCCCATGTTGGCAGCACATTTCATTGCCGCAAAGTAGGCCTGTCCCTCGGGAGAACGGAAGGGTGCGCAGGCCAACTCGCGGTCATGCAGTTTTATCCCGTATTTGGTCGTCATGACCTTCAGAAAGGACTGGAGGTAGTCGCTGGCCACCTGATGGCCGAAGCCTCGGCTGCCGCAATGGAACATGATCACTACCTGGTTGGGGATGGTGATGCCGAAGGCCCGGGCGGTCGCTTCATCAAAAATGTTCTCCGATCGCGCCACCTGGATTTCGCAGTAGTGGTTGCCGGAACCCAGGGTGCCGATCTGGTCGTATCCACGTTCTATGGCCTTTTCGCTGCATGCGTCGGCGTCGGCCCCCTCGAAACAGCCACCCTCCTCGGTCATTTCCAGATCCTCCGGCAGCGCTAAACCATTCTCCAGGCACCAGCGGGAGCCGTTCTCGATCACCCGACGGAATTTGCTGCGCGAACAACGGACGAAACCGGTACAGCCCACGCCTGTCGGGATCGCGAAAAACAGCTGGTCCACCAGTTCGCGGATACGCGGTCGCACCTCTTCCTCCGTAAGAGTGGTCAGGCAAAGTCGCATGCCACAGTTGATGTCGAAACCGATTCCGCCCGGTGAGATCACGCCGGTGGCCGGATCAAAAGCCGCCACGCCGCCGATCGGAAAACCGTACCCCCAATGCCCATCCGGCATACAGTAGGAATAGTTGAGGATGCCCGGGAGGCAGGCAACGTTGGCGGCCTGGTCAAAGACCCCGGCCTCCATGCCGCCAATGAGCGAATCCGAGGCGATAATCCGCGCCGGAACCAGCATGCCGTCCTTGTAGGTAACCGGGAGTTCCCAGATCGTGTCAGATATTTTACGCAACTGCAAAGGCAGTGACATGGCGTATCTCCATTTGTTTATTTCGTAAGGATGATACTGCAAATGGTTGACTTCTGTAATCGGGCTGTTCAGCGTCTCCGGCAGGTTCTCATCAGTTCAGCTTTTGCCAGAATATGCCCCTCCATGGCCCGCTCAAGATCGATTTTTGTCGTTGAAGCAGCCAGCTGAAGAGTTCTGTCGATGGCATAGAGTTTAAAATAGTACCGATGTGTCCCTGATGGCGGGCAGGGGCCGCCATAGCTGTTGCGCTTCCAGTCGTTCCTACCCAGACTGGCGCCCAGAGGAAGGCCGTTCTCGGGGATTTCCGTAGTCTGCACCGGGATGTTCCATACTACCCAGTGCACCCATGTACCTGCGGGCGCATCAGGATCATCCATGATCAGCGCAAGCATTTGCGCTGCCGGTGGTATCTTGCCGATGACAAGGGGAGGGCTGATATCTGCTCCATCACAGGTGTAGCGGGCAGGTATCGCTTCGCCATGATCAAAAGCCGGACTTGAAATTGTCAACATTCCCATATGCATCTCCTTTAAGTTTGGCACAGTCAGCGTCAGCACCATCATCGCAATCAAGAGCTTCATTTTCTGTCTCCGATGGTGCTTTTTATATTATTATTTAGACTTTGTTCACACAAAATATGCCAAGTGATGATTTAAACTATTCATAATAACAGCATGTTGCTGATGGATGAATAATGACGGATGTTAAATAAATTACTGGATCGGCAGGATAGTTAAAGTGGATACGGTGAGAGCGGACGTCCACGGGAATGTTAATATTTTTGCTGATGACTGGTTTTAGTTGTGGTGGCAGGGGCTGAACAGATAAAATCACTGATGTAAATTTTTTTTGAAAATGATAAAATGTTGACCTTGTTTGTCAAGTAGTAGGATGTATAAGAGGAATATTGTATGCTCATGAACATAGATCAACAAAAAGATGATCTTGAAAATGTCAAAAATTCAAAATGTGGTGAAATAGTCGCTGCTCCGTTACTGGAACATCACCCTTCAGATCTTCTCCGGATGTTGATTCTCACTTCAGCTATTTCCATGCTGGTTATCATTACTCTCTCCACATTTGGCTTTTACAGGATTTTCAGCGGTTTTGTCATCGAAAGTGCCGAGGAGGACAGCGTAGATCTGTGCGAAGTAATGATAGACGAGTATAGACCTTTCTTCTTTAGAATTGTGGCGGCCTCTGACACGTATGTCGAAAGGTCGGATAATGCCTTCAGAAAGATTGATCAGGGGCTGCGTCGTTTTTTAAAACCGTACCAGATAGTCAAGATCAAGGTTTACAACTCCAAACGAAAAGTTGTCTATAGCACTGATCATAAGATAATCGGGGATGTGGACAGTGATAACACGCGTCTGGGGAATGCTCTGACGGGAAAAATTGATTCCAGGCTGGAAATCAAAGAGAAGATGAGAGATCTGGCCGAAGAAGAAATTATAAACCTGGATGTGGTAGAAACCTATGTGCCTATCAAAGATCAAGCCGGTAAAATTGAGGGGTGTTTCGAAGTCTATCAGAAGGTTGACAAGTATCGTGATCAGGTATGGAAAGGTGTGTTCTATGCAATGGGGATCCTTTTTGTTGTAGTGCTTGGTGTGTTTAGCTGTGCCTATATTCTGATCAAAAAGGTAACCGATCGCCTTAGTCTGTTTCATGATTACCTGGGGAAAATTGCCGTTACAGACGACTTGACCGGCATTTCCAATCGCGGTTATCTGTTTAAAACTGGTAGCGAGCAGTTCCATCGGGTACAGAGAAACAGGAGAAAAAAACAGCCGAATGCCCACCTTGGGTGCCTTATGATCGATATCGACTTGTTCAAGTCAATAAACGATACCAAGGGCCATCTTGTCGGGGACCAGATCATCAGAAGGGTGGCCGAGCGTATTCAAACCGGACTTCGCGATTATGACCTGCTTGCCCGGTATGGCGGTGAGGAATTTGTTGCATTGCTTCCGGACACCGACTTCGATACGAGTCGACTCGTTGCCGAGCGGGTTTGGAACTGCATCCGTGAAGAAGCTTTCGATGTGGACGGAGAAAGCATCATGGTGACTGTGAGTATCGGGTTGTCAACCTTTGACGATAATGATGATGATTTAAACGATATTCTGAAACGTTCTGATGAGGCACTTTATAAAGCAAAGCATGGCGGGCGGGACAAGGTAGAGTGGATATGAAACGGCTGTAAATGTTAAAAATTCAACACAAGTCATAATGTTGTAATCTGATGAACTGCATTCAAATTCAGTATGTTATCAAAAATACTTAAATCAGTGGCATAAAAAACTGACTGAGATAAGCTTCCTGGAATTTCCGTAACACTTCGTATTTTGTACATTATTTGGTTGCCTCCAATGGCATGGAATATGGAATATGGTCTGAATCAACAAAACCAAAATCCCCATGTCAGTAATAAGGAGATCAAGTATGGAGGTGTCTATGAAAGTTGTTTCCGCAAGCATCATCGCTATGTTGATCTACATTGTTTTTCCCCTGTCTTCCGGTTACTCTTTTGCCCAAACAGATCAAACGATATCAAGTCCGCCACCAATCGAACAACCGATGGTCCGTGAGGGCGATTTGGCTATTAAGCTTGCCGGTGCCCTGGCAGTCGGGTCTCCGAGTGACGAGGTCGAGGCCGAAACCGTGCTCGGTAATGTAGGGATTGCCCCTCGAAACGGTTGGATTGCCGATTATCCTGTAACACCGGACATCATCGGCGAACTACAAAAATCGGTGCGGGATTCGGCATCATCAGGCAAAATATCGATGAGTAACGATGAAGCGCTAAAGAAGCTTGACGAGGTCTGTTCCGAACTTGCGGTGACGGCAAGGCCGGCGAGCGGAGCCAAAGTGGAGGTGGCAAAACCTCCAAGACCGGACAACTATCCGGACAACGCGGCGATCAATAATTATTACAATTCGTCCGGTCCGCCGATTGTAACCTATTACGAACCACCTCCCGATTATTATTACCTCTACTCATGGGTGCCGTATCCTTTCTGGTGGTTTGGTTTCTGGTATCCCGGATATTTTATTTTGAACGATTTTCACCGCGTGGTGCACATTCATGGTCGGGTTGGTTTTGTCTCAAACCATTTCCATGACATCAGGAATCACAGGATGTTCAGGGTGGATCCGATCTCCCGATTCAGGGGAAGAACCTATTCCGGAATCGGTGCAATGCGTATGAGAGGCTCAATTTCTACCGGTGTTTCCAGAAGCGACAGAAGGATATTCAACAGTCAGCGTTATCGAATGTCTCCGGGTGGCAGGGAAGCGATGCCGGCAATAAGAGGTAGACGTGGAATTGATGGTGGATCCAGGTAGTGTGAAGACGTAATTTTCCTATCAATGCATCCGATTTACCGGAGTTACAGATGAAAATACTCATCTTCCTGTTATGGGCTACTGTACTGATGTCGTTGGTTCCGAACCTGAATATTTTGTGGGCTGATGATCCGGAATTGTCAGAAGCAGAGGACTTTACGGCTTTGCAATCCGATACGCTGTTTACCCCTGAAGAGTTGGACGAGTTAGTGGCTCCGATTGCATTGTATCCTGATCCGCTCATAGCCCAGATTCTGCCGGCCGCGACTTTTGTCGACCAGATTGATGAAGCCGCCCGTTACGTCGGACAGTACGGCAAGGCCTCGAAGATTGACGATATGTCCTGGGACGTCAGCGTGAAGGCGGTTGCCCACTATCCGGACGTGCTGTTTATGATGGATCGAAAGTATGATTGGACGGTGTCATTAGGGCAGGCTTATCTGGAACAGGAGCAGGAAGTGATGGATGCGATACAGAGACTGCGGGTCAAGGCAGAGAGCGCAGGAACATTGGCGTCTACAACCCAGCAGCAGGTGATCACGGAAGATGATGCGGTCCGGATTCTCCCGGCGGAACCTGATGTAATATATGTTCCTCAATACGACCCCGCTCTGGCGTACGATCCTGGCTATGGTTTTTTAGGTTTCGGTGTCGGATACACTATCGGTGTATGGCTAAATCGCGATTGCGATTGGCGGCGCCATCATATTTATTATCACGGCTGGAAGGGCACCGGTTGGATCGACAGGGCGCGGCCACATGTACAAGTGCGGAACCGGGTCTACGTCAACAGAAATTATATCAATGTAAACAAGAATAGAGGTGTCATGCAGCTCGATTCAAATCGTTTTCACGAGGATCTTCGTATAGGCATCCGCTCCCGGAGAATTCGTACAGTCCCGACGCCGGGTTTGCGTGAGATCAGACCGGGGGATCGAAAAGATCAAACTGTAGCACCGCGTGCTCCTTCGGTAGCACTGCCATCTCCTTCACAAGGCAGCTCTGCAACAGGAGTAAGGATTCCGTCACGCTCGACTGTTATTGATGACAGGGCGGTTCGCGGCTTGGAACAGAAAAACATCGAACGCAGTCGTGCAAGAAGGGACGACAAGCCATCTCCTCCCTTTACCGGTTACGGAGGGTACGGAAAGAGCGGGGATGCATCGGTGTATCGGGATCGTGGCCAGACGAGCCGCGGAAATATGATACGTACGCCGGGTAGTATGCCGGCAGTCCCGAATATATCTCCTTCGCCAGTGCAACGTAATATGAACATCCAAAGGCAATCAATTCCCCAGCCGTCCGGTTCACAGGTCCGGCCCATGATGCAAACGCCTTCGGTTGAACAGCAAACGCCACGCTCCGCTCCGGGAGTCAGCGATGGTTATGAACGGCGGCGACGCCAGTAAAGATCCTGACAGGATAATCGGCAAGAAAGGAAAACAAGTATGAAAATCGGGGCAAGAATCATCCGGAACGTCAGCATTTGGTGTTTTATATTGATAGCAATATCGGCTTTAACATTGTTATCGGGCATGGAATGCCGAGCGGCCACGCAAGAAACAAAGCAGCGTGTTTTTGAATCGCCGGATGAAGCCAGGGATGCTCTGGTAACTGCAGCTAAAAATCGGGATCACGACGCTATGAAGTCTATTTTCGGACCGGTCGTAAAGGAGCTGTCATCTGGAGATCCTGTCGAGCAGGCAAAAGAATTCGAATATTTTGCCACCCATGTCATGGAAGGTACCGAACTTGTGCGCGAAGGAGATCAACGTGTGATACTTCGTGTCGGGGCCGAAAAATGGCCGTTTCCCGTACCTGTAATAAAAAAAGGCAATACCTGGTTCTTCGATACTGCCGCCGGACGGGAGGAAATTCTCAACCGCCGCATCGGACATAATGAACTTAATGCCATCAAAGTCAGCCGGGCCTATGTGGAGGCACAAAGGGCGTATTACGCTCTGGGCGGGCCGGATGGAGACCCGATTCCCAAATATGCTCAACGCCTGACCAGTTCTCCCTGCAGGAAGAACGGCCTTTTCTGGAAGGACGAAGTAGGGAACGTAAGCCCGCTGGGGGCGTTGGCGGCAAAGGCAAAGGAAGAAGGATATGGCGGCGGAGAAGGTAAATTCCCTCATCTTTATCACGGTTATTATTTCCGTGTCCTCAAGGAACAAGGGCCCAGTGCTCCGGGAGGCAGGTTCAATTACGTTATCAACGGCAATATGGTGGCCGGGTATGCTCTGGTGGCGTATCCGGCGCGATGGGGTGTCTCGGGCGTCATGACCTTTATCGTGAACCAGCGAGGCAAAGTGTATCAGAAAAATCTTGGTCCCAAAACCTCCGATATAGCTGGAAAAATGAAATTGTTTAACCCGGACATTACCTGGAAGCTTGTAGATTAAAAGTATTCATACCAGGATTTTTGATTTGTGCCGGGAAACGGCATCAGTCCAAGCGTGGATTTAGAGGTCAATGACAACTAGTTGAAGGGAAACTGCAAGGCAACTCCGATGCGGCTGCTTTTTGGTGTTGTTGCGGATTCCGTAGAACTCTTCTGCAATTGCGGCACGGAATAATCGACTATGATGGTGGACTTTATGCCAAACAGTTTTTCAACACCCAGGCTGAGAACGCCTATCGGATCGGTCGCGATGAGTACCACGTGATCGTACCAGCGCAAATCCTGCTTGCTCTTGATAGACTCTCTCCAAGGCTCGAAGATGTATGCACCCAGTAGTGAACCGACGACAGGTGTAACTATAAGATCCTGGATGGATGGTTTCTCGTAAATACACTCAACACCAAACTCATACATTGCAGACATAAGTGCAGAGTAAGCGAACGAATAAACTTTATTCAAGCCTCGCTCTCTTCCACGGGTGTAATACGTGGCTCCCCAGTAGGGATGGAGGATGTAATTGATATAAAATTCATCATTATCAATGACAGGATCAATAAAATTATTTCCATACTTAGTTATACCGCTGTTTTTTTGATCATTGCTCCATTTGGAAATATTCTCCGGCAGAATATATAAAACCCCCGCAACCACGGTCTGGCCGACAAATACAGTCGCGGTGTCACGCCAGATGCCGTTCCAGTCAGGGATACGGTTTTCTGCAGCTGCTGTTAACAACGTTGTATTGCCAACAGATGCTTCAGAGGAAGGCACCGTAATCGTCCCGTCAGGATCGGGTGTAGATGCCATGATCGTCTGGTTCGCGGCTGCCTCATGTGCACAGTTAGCTTCATCTTCATCAGATGCCGCAAGAGAGGCTGTCTCTGATGAAGTCATAACGATGTCCTGACCTGACGAACATAGAGTGGTCGCGTATGAACTTGTGCTGGCTGCAAATAGTAACAACACAGTACAAGCGCCCTTAACGACTTGTCCGTTCTTTTTACAGATTATTGAACAGACAACCTGAAGGAGCACATAGACCTCTCAATTATTAAAAGTTGAAGGCAGGATCAAGTCTGCACAGATACCATCATGGAATTTACCCTGAGACAGGAGGGTAATCACAAGTCATGCCAAAGTAATTAGAAAATATACTTGATATATCAGCAAGTTGCATGATGTGGAATGGCGAGGGATGTTAAAGCTACAGCATCAGACGCTGGTATATTTGCGTGGGATTCGTTGCTATTACGGCATTAACTGGATTGTTAATTATTTTGCATATGGCTGATTGTGTGGAGATGTTTGCAATTTTCATAGATGTAACAAACCGAACAATTGGTAATAATATTAACTTACTTGAAACTCCATACTCTTTAAGTGGTTAAACTGAAATCTCCATAATTTCACCATCCTGCTTCGAAATACCTTACTTTCATAATCTTAGAATATGATCTTAACAATTCGATATGACTTGATATTCTCAAAGCAATACTTGGCATGAGATATGAATATAGTGTCATCCATCTGACTTTAACTTTGCACGGTCGTGATGTCAGTAGCATCATTCTTATGACCTGATATTGGTATATTATTTGACAGGAGATGAGCCATGTCTGAAGGACACAAGATTCAAGAGCAGTTAGATGAATTTGGTCAGATTGTGTACAAGTTGATAGACGTGGTAAATACGGCCAGAAAGGCCTTTATGCACCAGCGCGGACGACTTCTTATTCAACTTAATAACCAGCAGGAGCCCCTTTTGAGGGAGATCAGCTCGTCAATATTGAAAATAGATGATCTGATGTCTAGGAAATCCGGAGTTGAAAAAGAACATTATCTCAGGTTTCACAGCATCCTGACGCATTTTCAGATAATTGCCGAAATGACAGGTCGCCTTGAAGATACTCTGCGAAAACAGATCAAAGACGACGTACTGTTTACCGATAGGGCTGTCATACAGATCAGCCATATTTTTGATAGGCAAACTGAAATCCTGGGCTGCCTGGGGGCTATTATACATAACGGTTGCAAGGAGATTCGGCGCCACACGATAGATGAATGTAAAAATCTGGCTCAGTCCTGCATCGAGTTTGTAGAGGACCATGAGATCCGCCTTATTGACGGGCTCTGTATTCCACAGGCAGCTCCGCTGTTCCTGGCAATTATTGATCAGATGCAAACCGTTGTGCATCACGAGCGGGAGGTCGCTAATCTACTCTGTAACGATAATTGAGTAGTAGCCGCGATTGAGGAAAGATTATGAAGTGGATTCTAGTTGTTTTTTTCTTTATTTTTTTGTTTTCCAATGAACAGGCGTTTGCCGATAATTTCCGCTGTCCCAACGGTAATATTGTTTCTAGCGGAGACAGCGTCTTAACCGTTGCAGCTAAATGTGACCCTCCTGCCGGCACCTTCAAACGCCTGGAACCGGTGGTGATTGAATTAAGTAGGAGTGACAGCAGGACTGGTACAAAAATTATCTACATAGAGGTGGAGGAGTGGGGTTACAATCAGGGTTCGACACTGTTGCATACATTGATATTCCGTAACGGCGTCCTCTCAGAAGTTCGTACCGGTGGTTTTGTTCAATGATTATGCAGATGTCATGGTGTGTCATGGCGTATCACAAGGCTTCAATATGTGTCGGATGGTGGCCTCTGACTCTTGATTGAATACCATCTGTATGAATCCCCTGAATCTACCTCTGGTTATTCCTCGCTTTGCAGCAGATTCACAACCTGATCAACATGAAAGACGTACCAGGCATCCGCCTCTGCCATCTGACGTTGCACTTTACTCTTCACAATACCTTCCAGTGTTACTATGTATTTTCTGCAGCTAACCATTATCTGTGCCGCGTCGATGAACGGATTTTTCTCCAGGACGAGGCGGACGGCGTCCACAACCTCGTC
>JANYBN010000039.1 GCA_025360785.1 Geobacter sp. | reverse complement strand
AGAGAATGACCCTGACCTGCTTTTTTGTCAGGATTATTCTAATTTACAGAAAGAACGATACACTAACAACCGTTACTGTTAATACGAGGATCTTTATGTTGTCCACAGAAAGATAGAATATATATTTCATCGCCTTTTGCATGGTATTGTGCATCAACAAATCCTTCAGTATCATGCTTTACAACGTGTCCTAACCCTCCATTCTGGTCGATTTTCTTTTTAACGTGCGGCGTCCTTTTAATCAGTTTCTTATATGCATTATTCGTATATGGAATTAGCATTGAAACCAATTTGTCTCGAAATAAAATTATTTCTGAAATATCGTTCAAAAATTTATTGTGGGTTGCCCACAAACTT
Organism: Geobacter sp.; assembly: GCA_025360785.1. Lineage (GTDB taxonomy): Bacteria > Desulfobacterota > Desulfuromonadia > Geobacterales > Pseudopelobacteraceae > JACRCG01. The sequence goes on along the minus strand of JANYBN010000039.1, from coordinate 10,616 downwards.
TGGGTTTGAAGAATTCCTAGCAAACCATCCCAAGTAGTATAATGATATAGTTTTTCGTATATTTCAGATGTTTTTGCCATATTCTTTTACACCTCAGCTGTAATCTTTACCATTATCTCACCGTAGGGAATTCGGGGGACAGCTTACTTAATTTCCCACGGATTACACACTCGCACGCCGCATCTCTCAATATCCTTAACATTCCGCGTAACCACAACCAACCCATGCGCCGAAGCGGTAGCAGCAATGAGCGAATCCATTACCGGCAGCTTCTCGCCGGCCTGTTCCGCCTCTCCCTGAAGCCTACCCCAGCAGAGCGCCGTTTCCAGATCTAAATCAAGAACCCGGCCGGTAAATCGTTCAACCAGATCGAGCGCAACCCACGCCTGCAGCTCGTCTTTTTTCGTGCCGTCCAGGAGTTTGCTGATCCCCTTCTGCAGCTCGCCCAGATTCAGGACACTTAGAAACAGTTTCTGCTCATCCTGTTCGTCCAGCCAGCTCACTACCGCTGGATTCGGCTCTTTTTTTACCAGTTCGGAAACCAGACAGGTATCGAGCAGATACTTCACAACTCCACCTCGCGGGAAAGATCGGCACTGCGGCTGAGATCGAGTTCAACCTCACACAACGGAGATTGCCTGAAAAACTGTGATAGTCCGGTGCGCGGCTGAGTCAGCTTCCGGTATTCATCGAAAGAAACAACCACCGCCGAAGGCTTGCCCCGCAGGGTTATGGTCTGGGGGCCATCATGCATGGCCAGATCAACCACGTGGCTCAAACGGTTCTTGGCCTCCTGAAGCTGCCATTCCCGATCATGAGCTAACCGAACAATTTTATTGGTCTTCATACAAAACCTCCTTCATTAAGCTAGACAGTCTAGCCATCAAAGGATAGCACGGTACCGATATAAATCAAATACAAATTATGACACCAAAACAAAGGGCGCCTCAGAGTGTCCACAAAAGTGTCAAACCTACACTCTTGACAAAGTAAAATGGGTAGGTTTGACACCTAAGTATTGCGTGCAAAAGCCCGGGAAAAGGGGCCGCGTCTCAACCCTATACAAAACATAAAAAGTAGGCAGTTGAGCCAAGCCCTCTTTATTGCTCCGTTGCCTCAAAAGCGAGGAACCATGGTCGTTGTCGAGATATTCAAGGGGAAATCGATCACAGAACACCGGGTGGAGATCGTTGAACGCAAGGGGACGGACACCCGGATCAGATGTGCGACTCCATCTCATGGAGGCTATTTCCCTGGCCCTCTGCCAAAATGTTTCTTGTCTATTTACCGCTTTCACTGTTTCTTCCCTTTAGAGCAAGAGCATGTTTCATGTTTTTATCGGCATCCATATTTTTCGGATTTTTACGAAGTTCTTCGTGGAATTCACGGATTGCTGCATCAATTTTTCCTGATCTGGCAAGAGCAACCCCAAGAATATTATGCGTATCCTTGTAATCGGGCATGATTTTCAGAGTTTCCATAAATTCCTGGATCGCGGCATCAAGTTCCCCTTTGTCGTGATACGCAATCCCCAAAGCGTAGTGAGCCTCTGTACTATAGAAGTTTATAGAAAGTGCCCGCTGTAGCTCCTTAATCGCAGCGTCAAATTCACCTTTATCTGTAAGAATAGTACCCAGGTTGATATGCGGTCTCAGCTTGTCAGGACTTTTGCTGACGGCGTCACGCCAGAGAGTTGCCTCGTCTTTCCAGACTTCATTTCTGGCAATCGCCGTGAGAACAGTACCAAGTATGATAATGCTGCAAACAACAGCTATGACTTTTGACTGTGCAAATCCAGGCAGGTAGCGCCGCAAGAGTATCGCGGCACCGGTTACTGCGGCAATAAAAAAACCTGTTGAAGGCAGATAGACCCGATGTTCAAACATCAAGTCCGTAATGGGTATGATCGATGATTCAACTAATAAGGTAATAAAAAACCAGAATATGCCAAAGGAAATAATCCTCAACTCAACAGCGGCCGAGCGCGAGCGATAGAAGAGATATCCCCCGAGAGCGATCAGCAGCACAAGCAGCAGGAGTGAGAACAACACCTCACTGGTGAAGAGCGAGCGGGATACCTGGTAGTGGTGATCCAGGTTCTGGTTTACCGGCACAAGCAAAAGCCTGAGATAGGTGACTATCACCCTGAACTGGGTCATAAGATAATAACTGCGGGACATGTCCGTCTGCGCTCTGGTCATCACATCCATTGCATTGATCAGCTCTCCGGCAGGCCTGCTTTTAAACAGCAGAGAAAGAGGTATTACGAGCATAGTTAGTAATAGCGGGATCATGGACCGCATTCTTTTCTTCAGATCCCCGGCAAAAAACATGCATTCAAAAACCACGATAACAATTGGGAGTGTGAAGGCGATTTCTTTGGTTTTCATGGCAAGGAGAGCAGCGATAACAGAAAAGATAAAACAGACTGTTTTTGCAGAAAACAGTTGCCAGGTGCCAGTGCAGGCAATACGGGCTTTAATATACAGAACCAGGGAACACAGATACCACATGGTTGCCAGTGTGGTGAAGCGCTGCACAATGTAAGTTACTGCCTGGGTCTGGATGGGATGGGTAACAAACAGCAGAGAAATCATTAGCGCAAGCAGTCGGTACGGGAGCGGTGCCTCAGCGCCTGGCATCCGGACACTGTTTTTTGGGGTCTCAAAGAGCAGTGTCACCAGCACGTAGATGAGGATGGCATTACAGATATGAACTGCCAGGTTGACAACATGATAGCCGGCAACATTAAGGCCGTGCAGGTAGAAATTTAAAGCGAAAGTCAGATTGCCGACATACCGGGTCCCCAATAATTGCGAAGGTTCTGTAAAGGACCGGAGATCTTTAATAAGATAATTATCAACAATGTTGCCTGCATCATCAAAAACGAACGGCACCTGAAAGGTATTTGCATAGACAATAAGCCCGATGATGGCAATGAGAAAAAGATGGAGACTTAATGTTAACGTATTAAAATTAGTATCATGTTTTATGTGCTTATCTAGCATCATGTTACCAGTTTCTCCAACACTACTGCGAATACTGAATTTACTTCGGTTTAGTGGAAGAAGTATCTTATGGCAGGATTGATGCCAACGCCATTTACGAGGTCAGCATAGATAAGATTTTATAACATAATCCGGACGAAAAAAGAATCATTTCGGCTGGAACAAAGAATAATGGGAGGAATCATCGCTTGGGGGCGAACCAACTGAAGGGAGGAACCTTTGGCGTCAGAGAAACCTTGGGAGAGGAACGTTTATGGCAAGCTTGACTTTCAGCCATTACCTAAGGAAAGAGCACATACCAAAAAGCAGCATCACGGGGATGACTCGCGGAACTGGCTGCCGCAGGCGCTACACTCCCAGCCGTATTCCTGCTCCGGAGGATAGCCGAAGAATTCCACGCCACTCCACACTGACCATACGAAGGTTCGCTCCTCTTCGCAGACAGGGCAGTACAGGGATGACTTCTCCCCCAGTTTTTTGTCAAGTTCATCTGACACTGAAACCACCTCCCGTCGTTCCGACTCCCGATCCCATGTCTTTCAATGCATGGCGGTTTTCTTGATAATCCCACCGACTGCATCTGCCAATGGGTGAATTACAATAAATGCCGTTCCGTCGATCTCATTGACAACGTTTTTTACTCTACCTATTTCTAATCTTGTCACCACACAGTAGAGAATATGCATCGGTTTGCCGGTCATACCACCTCGCCCATTGTATATCGTCACGCCACGACTCAGCACACGTACGATAGACTCCCTGATTTCATCATTTTTTTCAGACATTATTATTATTGCGTTGTATTCCTCGATACCGTGGATCAGAAAATCTATTGTTTTAGATGCCGCAATGTATGTAAGCACTGAATAAAGAGCTGAATCGATTCCGAGAAAAAAAGCGGCAGCGGAAAAAATGAAAATATTCAGAATAAGAATAATATCGCCGACTTTCAGTAAATGACTATTCTTGCCGATTAGCAACGCAGCTATTTCTGTGCCGTCAAGTACCGCTCCACCGCGTATTGCAAGGCCAATCCCGGCACCTATAAAAAAACCTCCGAAAACGGCTGTCAAGAGCTTATCGGGGGTTACATCCGGATAGTTGACAAAGGCAAGACAAACTGAAAATCCCGCAATTGCCAGAGTGCTTTTCAGTGCGAACATCCAGCCTATCTGTCGATAGCCCAGCGCTATGAACGGGAGATTGATAAGCGGAATAAGGATCGACAACGGATAGCCAAGCACGCTGGCCAGCAGCATGGAAATGCCGGTTACCCCGCCGTCTATGAAGTGGCTTGACAGTAAAAACCCTTTTATACCCATCCCTGCTGAAAGAATTCCCAATACAATTAGAATGAAATTTATTAATTCCCGAATAAACGTTTTCATTAGTTGTTAGTGCCCTACCCCTTCGCCAATAATCACCCGAAACTTATCGGTATGATCGTCGCTTACGATCTCATTTCACTCGAATTCCGCCCCCCCAGACCCTAGTTCAATCGCGGGCAATCTGTTCCTGGGCGAAGATCGGTTTTTCCATGATCTCCCGGTTGCTCAATTGTCCGACTATAGGTGTTTTCCTTTGGGGACAATGTGCTTTAGTTTTTTAGAGCCCTCATACAAGGTTTGCTTTAAGATCCCCCGTTTCTCTTTAAGATCCTTCTTGGAGTCATCTTCCTCTAACAATATTTCGGTTTCTCCGACCAGTTCCTCTATTATTTTAGCCTCTTTTTCGTCAGTTTGAGCTGTCATTCAGAGCACCTCCTTTTTCCGACTTATTATATTTTCTGTCCCCACAAGATGTCACAGATCATCTTCGAAACTGTTACCAACAAGTTGTGCAATCCCCCGCTCGTGATGCACGATGGTTTGCATCTGATCAAGGATCTCCAGAAATATTGGCGCTGCCTGGGGAACGCAGAGCCCTTCGACCAGACGGGTTTCGTGGTCGGTGACAAACTGCATGCAAGATTGACCCAATATTTTGCACTCTTCCAAGGCGCGGTGCCTGAGCTCTTTGCCACTGTTGCGCAAGATGTCAGCCAGGCAGGTGAGGATTTCAGATTGTTTATCAAAGATGCGGCCGACCTGGGAAATGGCCTTGTCGGAGAACAATATGCCGCTTTTAATCTGTTTTAGCTGTGTCCCCTGAAGGCGCCAGGTCGTTTCGAAAATTATCCTTAGATGGGTAAGGATGCTGTGAAGACGGAGATAAAATTCTTTTTTGCTGCCTGATTTTCCAAACAACATCTCATTCATTTTCAATATGGCCGAGTCGATCTCACGGTAAAGCGGGTCCTTCTGGTTATCAAGTTGAGTGAGAAGCTGGGCGCGCTGGTGAAGAAAAGCGTTTCCGGCCGTTTTCACTATTTCTACGAGCTGGTCAACAATCGGGGCTAACTCCGCTAACTGTTCTTGTCTTGTATGTTCTTCAAGCATGGCATATCTCCGTAGAAATATATTGCGGTATCAATCAACTCTTCGACAATGCGATTATCCACCTTCTTCATACATGTCTACCGAACTTAGAGCATCGTTAAAGTCAGGATACCGCAAGACAGGGAACCATGATGGCGAGAGGAAGCGGCGCTGAAAGTAATCATCCAACATCCGCTCCAACTTCACGAATGAAGATGAATATCCCCGTAAATCATTTCCTTGCTCATCCAAATAACTGATTTCAATTTCCTGTCTTTCGTTAGCCATGGTGTAATCCTCCATAGTGGAAGCCTGCTTGCAAGAGCCCCGGAAACCTTAATCCAAACTTCATGCCAGATCAAAATTATGAAATAACCATATAATCAGGCAAGTTATGAATATTGAACAAAACTGTGAATGTTAAATATATATGCCTTGAATGGATGGGAACAGATGAGAATCGAGGTAACAATCTGAAATAATGCAGTTTTATCTTGGGAACTATTTGTAGACAATTCAGAGTATGTAACATTAGACATAAGGTAAGAGCATTGTTTATTTTCTTGGCGTTCTTCGCGTCTTCCCGGCTCAATTGCCGTTTTTGATATGGTTCATGTCATTCTGGCAAATTATAACTTGATATGCTCAACCGCTGTGATCGATGCAATATATTGAGCGACGGTAAAATATCTAACTTACCCGTCAAATTCATACAGTCCGGCGATTTCTGAAGGCAATAACGCATTCGCATCATCTGAATTGTAAATTGATTACCTTCCCGTTACATGAATAATATCCATAACAACCCGATGTTATAACTATTTTTGTGTTGTGATATTTGGCATGTCATATGAATTGATCAATAAGTTATGAACATTCTTGAGTTGTGCGATATTTTTTATTCGGCAACTGGTCGGGAGATTCTGTCCGGATTGACACTCTGTGTCGAAACTGGCGAAGTCCATGCTTTGCTCGGGACCAATGGCACCGGCAAAAGTACGTTGGCAGGGATGATAATGGGGTGTCATGGATATAGCCCCGTCTCCGGAGAGATATATTTTGCCGGCACACTGATTAATGATCTGAAAATCCACGAACGTGCGCGGCTCGGGATCAGCATGGCATGGCAGGAACCTGCCAGGTTTGAGAGTTTGCGGGTTCGGGATTACCTTACACTCGGGGCTGCAACTGAAAAGCCGGAGTCATCTCTCAGGCTGGTAGGAATGGACCCATCCCGTTACCTAGACCGTATGGTGGACCGTTCCCTGAGCGGTGGGGAACGCAAACGCATCGAGCTCGCATCGGTCCTTGCTCTGCAGCCGAAACTTGCGATACTTGACGAACCTGACTCCGGAATCGACATGCTTTCCACTGACGATATATTAAGGGTGCTCGATCATCTCCGGAGTGGACAGAGCGCCGTACTCCTGATCACTCACAGATATGAGATCGCAGCGGCTGCCGATCGGGCTTCGCAGATCTGTGGCGGCAAAATTGTCTGCACCGGAAGTCCCACCGAGGTTGCCGCCGTTTTCAAGAGCAGAAAATGTATATCCTGTGACGGGGAGGCCTGCATTGATGAACGAGTTTGAAGAGCTTATGACGGCACTGGGCGCTGCTGGGGGCGACCGGGAGATCCTGCAGAATCAGGATGTCGCACACCTGTTGGTTATCGGGCAGCGAATCGTCAGCTCCCGGAGTGTACCCGGTCTGGCAGTAGAGTCCTACGAGACGGAGGGTGGCGTCCGGTTGAAGATCAGACTCAGTGAGGGTGTACATTTGACGACACCGGTTCACACCTGTTTCGGCATCGTGCATCGCGAAGGTGATCAGCAGATTGATATTGATGTTGCTCTGGAACGAAATTCCTCCGCCTGCTTTATCGCCCACTGTCTATTTCCCAACGCAGACCGTGTTCGGCATTGCATGGATGCCCATGTTGAGATCGGCGAAGGTGCATCCATGGAGTATCATGAACGACATTACCACGGCCCATACGGAGGAGTTGAGGTCGTCCCGAAAGCGACCGTCAGGATCGGACGCGGCGGCAGATACACGTCTGACTTCACCCTTACCGACGGCCGTGTGGGGCGCCTCGCCATCGACTATGAAGTTGACGCCAGCGAAGATGCCGTGGTTGAATTGACTGCACGGGTCTTCGGACATGGCAGCGATGATATCCGGATCCGGGAGAGGGTCGTTCTTGGCGGGCTGAACGCACGCGGTATTATCAAGACAAGGATTGCTGTCGAGGACGACGCCCTGGCTGAAGTTACCGGAATCACGGAGGGTAACGCGGCCGGAGCCAGAGGACATGTGGACTGCATGGAAATTATCCGCGACAGGGCAGTAGCAAAGGCGATCCCGATTGTTAGCGTCACCCACCCTCAAGCCAAGGTCACCCATGAGGCAGCAATCGGCAGCGTTGACCGGCACCAAATGGAAACTCTCATGGCGCACGGGCTTGCACCTGAAGAGGCGGTGGATATAATTGTGAAGGGGATGCTGGCGTAAAACAAAGGGGGCAGCCATGGTACTTAAAAACAAGAGACAATCCCGATTGCAGGAGATTCTTGAGGGCGAAAAACGCAGACTCTGGAACGAAGTGCGGGTTGATCTGTTCGATAAACTTGGAGTGGACCTGAACAAACAGTATGATCTACCCCAGGATATCGGTGATCGCGGTATCCTCGATCTGCTGGAAGATACCGGCCTGGCGATTGCCGATATCCGTACCGAACAGTTGATACAGATGGAAAATACGCTGTTAAAGCTGAATAACGGGAGCTACGGCATCTGCGATGATTGCGGCAAAGAAATAAACGAGGCTCGTCTGCATGTGTCTCCATATGCAGCCTGTTGTACCTCCTGCCAGCAACGACGGGAAAGTCCCGGAAAAGCTGTCGACCATTATTAAAAGCCCAGGAAAGATGTTGGGTAATTAATTGAATAGGAGATTCACTATGAGAAAATTCGTATTCACGCTGCTGCAGTCAGCGATACTGGTAACCTTTGTGCTCCCGGTAACATCATGGGCTAAGGAATTCACTCCTGATTTTGTTGAATTAGCGAAGAAGCTTAAACCATCGGTTGTGAATGTCGGGACATCCAGGACAGTAAAGCCGAATAAACAATTCCAGCGCCCTTTCGGCAGTCCCTTCGGGAACGACCAGTTCCAAGATTTTTTTGACCGTTTTTTTGACGAAATGCATCCACGTGCCTACAAACAACGAAGCCTCGGTTCCGGTTTCATCATCGATGGTGGCTATATTCTTACCAACTATCATGTGGTAGCCGGTGCTGACGAAATCAAGGTGACTCTGGCTGATAAACGTGAATTTCCTGCGGAAATCAAGGGTCTTGACGAAAGACTGGATCTGGCACTGCTGAAGATTAATGCCAAAGAAGTCCTGCCGACCGCAAAACTGGGTGACAGTGATGACATGCAGGTGGGAGAGTGGGTTATGGCTATCGGCAACCCGTTTGGTTTGGCTGAGACGGTTACGGTCGGCATTGTAAGCGCCAAGGGAAGAGTAATCGGCAGTGGTCCGTACGATGATTATATTCAGACTGATGCTTCCATAAATCCCGGTAATTCAGGAGGCCCGCTGTTCAATAGCAGTGGAGAGGTGATTGGCATTAATACCGCAATTATGGCCGGTGGCAAGGGTATCGGTTTTGCAATCCCGGTCAACATGGCCAAGTCCATAATTCCCCAGCTAAAAGAAAAAGGGAAAGTGACCCGCGGGTGGCTGGGTGTCACCATCCAGCCGGTAACCCCCGATCTGGCTAAGTCCTTTGGGTTGAACAATGAAAAGGGAGCTTTGGTCAGCGGAATTTACCCTGATAGTCCTGCTGAGAAGAGTGAACTGAAAGTGGGGGACATTATTCTGGAGTTTGATGGTAAAAAAATCCAGGAGACAAGTGAGCTCTCCAGGTTGGTGGCAGCGACCGAAATCGCAAAAACGGTTAAGATAGTCGTCTTGCGTGACATCAAGGAAGTAGAACTTATGGTCGTCATCGGTCGATTGAAAGATGGAAGCGGTGATGTACAGGTAGAAGTTACAATGGATAAGATGGGTCTGATCGCCAAGGAGTTAAACAATGATCTGGCAAGCCGGTTCCAAATCAAAGAAACGACCGGGGTGGTGGTAACCGAGGTGAAAACAGATGGCTTTGCTCAAGTGGTGGGCATCACCGAGGGTGACATTATCAAGGAGATCGACGGAAAAAAGATTACAACCCTGAAGGATTATGAGAATGCAATCGCTGCACATAAAAAAGGTCAGGTAATCCGGTTCCTCCTGAAGCGTGGAGATAGCTCACTCTATGTGGCAGCTACATTCGATTAGAAAGTTATTCACCAGTAAAGGAGGACGTCATGAAAACGGATGACCGGATTGTCAAAGAAGTTGCCGCTGAGCTGGAACGGGAAACCTGTGTCAATCTCCACCGTTTTCCGCTGTTCCTCGAATCAGTTGACGGAGTTCTCACTATTGTCGGAGAAGTTGAACATATTATGGCGAAAAAAAGGGCGCTTGAGGTGGCGGCCAAAGTACAGGGTGTTGACTGGATCATAGATCGAATCCACCTTGTCCCCGCGACCCGGATGGAGGACGGGGAAATCCGCGATCACGTCTGCGCCGCCATCCTGGCAGAGAATCTGCTCTCCTCCTGCGCAATATGGGCTATCGTCAAGGGAAAACCGGAAGTGGTGCGTGAAGCTGACAGCGCTGTCGGCAGTATCGACGTAGCGGTAAAAGACGGGATTGTGACCTTGAATGGAGCTGTGACCAGCATTTCAGCAAAACGGCTCGCCGGGGTGCTTGCCTGGTGGGTGCCCGGGAGCAGGGATGTGATCAACGGACTGGAGGTTTCTCCGCCTCAGGATGATAACGATGACGAGGTTGTGGACGCCGTCCGCCTCGTCCTGGAGAAAAATCCGTTCATCGACGCGGCACAGATAATGGTTAGCTGCAAAGAATACATAGTAACACTGAAAGGTATTGTGAAGAATAAAGCGCAACGTCAGATGGCAGAGGAGGATGCCTGGTACGTATTTCGTGTCGATCAGGTTGTGAATCTGTTGCAAAGTGAGGAATGACCAGAGGTAGATTCGGGGGATTCATACAGATGGTATTCAATCAAGAGTCCTAGACTTTAAACCGATACAGATTGAAGCTTTTCGATA
>JANYBN010000153.1 GCA_025360785.1 Geobacter sp. | reverse complement strand
AGAATGGCCCAGACAATGACGGCCAGGGCGAGGCCGAGCGGCACAACATAACCCCAGCGTTTGCGAAAAATGGAATCGAACAGCGGACCGAGCCCCGAGATCGCGCCCATCGCCAGAAGGGTTCCCACCTGATTCCGGCTAAGCAGGAACCCAAAGTTCCCGTCGGTTCCGTTGGGATCCCAGGGATGAAGCCAGCCGGTTTGAGAACCTGATAGCCTCACACCTTCTGAAATTCGTGCATTTCATCAACGATCACGAGGGCTACCGGGCGGAACTTTCTTATCTCAGAGATGTGGATAAACGGGAAGTTGATTTTCTCGTGACCATTGACGGCAAGCCCTGGTTTGCCGTGGAAGTAAAACTAAATGATACTGCTTTGTCTCCGAACCTCCTCTATTTCCGTGACAGGCTGTCAATTCCGTATATTTATCAGATTGTAAAAAAGGATAAAGTTGACCTGCTGGAGAAAGGGGGAAGGATTCTTTCTGCGGGGAGATTCCTGGCCGGGCTGATATAAATAATAATTATTTGCGCACGGTGGCTGAAGATGAGTTTTGTTTTATTGTGGATGGTCTGCGTAAAGCATTGTAACTAATGGGGAATAAATAGAACCGTCCCCATTATTTTCTTTTATTCGCCACCCATACGTTTCCGGCGGAGTCGATGGCTACGATTTCAGGAAGACTTCCCGCAACGTAGGTGCGGATTGCGGTGCCGGATGAATCCCCGCTTCCGCAGCCCCAAAGAGCGAGGGAGACAAATATAAGAAAAAGACTTAAGGCTAGGAAAAGACAGCAGCGATTAAAACGAATGGCAGACGGTTTCATAAAATATCTCCTTTATTATTCCGGAATTGTAGTCGGGTTTCTTCCTATAGCTACACATGAAATTTGTTTTCTCTGTTCACCGCTTCATTTTCCTTCAGTGCCCATACCCGAATCTAAATCGTATGGTTTCAGTTTTCGGCGAAGTATTGCTGAATCCGGTCGGCAGCGTTCTGCCTGACGTTGAAAAAGTAAAACGGATAGTCGAAGGTGTGATAGACGCCGAGGGGGAATCCGAAATAGTAATCATGCGGGTCGACGGTGCTGCAGATGACCACGCCCCTGGCCTTGTTGACGGTGGCATCAGCCAGGTTTGTCACGCGTATGATTTCTCCATATTGGTCCAGCTTGGGAAGCCCCGTCGAGGGGTCCAATTCAATAGAGCCGCGGTTCAGTGAGGCAGGCGCTGTGACTTCTTCTGTCGTACACGTGATCGGATTGATGGAATTGCCTCCCGGCTGCGTGACAGGGTTTGTGCCGTCGATAACAGGCGCCTCGGTATTCCAAGAAACGATGACCCCCGTGTCGTTGGGACCCGTGGCGAACTTCAGGTGCGGGTTCTGCACCAGATACTCCGCGGTGATGGATTGTCCGACAACATAGGCGGCGATCATCCGCTTGTATAAATCCGGGTGGTCTTTCATGTAGTCCGACAAGAGATATTTGAGAACGGCCGAACCCTGCGAGTGCCCGACGAGGATGAAGGGGCGACCGTTGTTGAAGTGCCTCAGGTAGTACTCGAAAGCTGCCAGAACATCGGCGCCCGGCACCCTGCGGATGTTTTCATCCTGCTGGGCAACAGGCAGAGCCAGCTGATATCTGGCGTCCCACTGGCGGTAATAGGGCGCGTAGATGTTGGCATAGGGGGCAAAAGCAGTAGCCTGCCGCTGGAAAGCGGATTTGGCTCCCTGCACCATTGTCGCATTGTCGATGGTGCAGAAATTCGGGTCGCTGGGGCTGAGCTTGGTATAGGCGGTCGGATAGACGTAGAAAACATCCACGTCCTTGAAAGGCGAAGAGGTGAGCATCAACCAGTGTGATGTTCGTGCGTAATCAGTAACCTGTATCGCAGCGCTGGAACTGCCTTCGCATCCTGAAAGAGAAAGACTCAGTAACAGCACGATACATAATAGACTGTTTTTTACTTTCATCTCTTACCCTCCATGGGAATCTGCCATGGAGAAATATAATATTTAAATCCTTTTTTTGTTAAAGATGTCCTTTTTGTAGAAAACAAACAAAATCATCAGAACATTCAATATCCGCCGAGCCCCGTTGTTGCAAGATGGAATGTTTCATCAATTCATATCTGTAACTTTAATCTTGTAAATACATAATCCTTATCCATGTAATTCTCAATAACAGATTATGCCTACTATTTACTACTACTTATTTCCTACGTTAAATTGGAATCATATGTTCGCTCTCGACGAGTCTCACTATCAGCGAGTGTTATTATTGAGGAGCCGTGGCCGGCAGCGCCGCGGAATCGATCCCTTCGCACAGTGCGTTATTTACGGTCAGATTACCCTGTGCGTCCAGCTTAACCGTCCAGATGGTATCATAGTCGCTGTGCGGCCAGGAGAGCGCCGGGACGGGAACGCTGCCGCCGTAGCTATTAAGGAGATATGTTATCAGCGGCGGATAGTGCCCGTGCTCCCACGCCAGCAGTACTGTTTGATTGGAGAGCTTGGCGCCGGCATGGTTCGTAAATAAAAAGTCGCTGGTGGCCTTGGCTACGGCCTGATCAGTCGGATCAGTCCCTAAAGAGAAGCTCGCTACCAGATAATAGGGCAGATTATTGGCGATGGCATATGGCAGTACTGTTAATGATGGCCTGACATAGGAAATACTGAAGTCAGCAGCCAGTTCAAACGACTGCGCGGGATCGATGGCATAAACCACGGTGGGACTGGCCTGACCCCGTAGAGCGTCGGGCAGAAAGTTAGGAAGGGCCAGCGCGCGCCATTGCCCCGCGCCCACAAAGTTGCCGTCTTCAAAACTGCTCGACGGATGCGCCTCCGCGTGCCGGATCAGGTAAACCGTTTGGTTGGTGTTGGTACCCGGCGGAATTACGACGCCGTTAACTCCTCCGGTCCTTGTGAAGCTGAAATAATTCTGCTGCGTGCAAGAAGCGCTGACTATCGGCGGCGGTGGCAGCACGGGGTAGGTGGCGGGCGGATTCAGTTTGCTGTCGAAGGTAACGAGGCTGGCGAAGCCCTTTGGCGTGATGGAGATCACAAAGACATAATTTGTACCCATGTAGATCGCGGGAAGATTCAGGTTATATGCCTTGGCCGTTTTTATATCTGCCAACAGGGCGCTGGTCGTCTCCCAGGGCGCCGAGAATACATAAAAGCCCGGGTGGTTTGCGTTAATGATACGGGTTACCAGGGGAACATTGTTGCCGTTCGCGTCGTTGAAAGCCAGCCCCTGGGCGCCGGGAATGTACGGACTCGGTTCAACAACTCCACCGGGCAAGTCACCCGGAGCATACGCTGCATTGATCGGGTAGCTATAGGCAGTCGTGCCTTGTATTGTGATCTGGTTGAGAAGGGCAAACTGCTGAATGAATCCGATCGCTGCCATATCAGGGTAATTGTTTGCGGTCTGCAAATGCGTCATCGGTGCGAGCGTGTAAATACCGGTTACGTTGTTTGTCCCTAGCAGATACGTTTTCAGGTACGTGGCCATGAGGAGAGAACGCTGAAGTCCCTGATTGGTGAGGTTTGCCGTGTCCGGATTGACGTCACCGGGAGTCTGGTAAGCCAAATCCGGGCTGACCACAAAGATCAGATTGATGTTGTCGGCGCTGAGCGCAGAGTTTTGCTGGGAACCGGAACTGCTTGCGCATCCAGCAAGTAGTGTCAGGGCAAGAATCAGGAACAACGACCATACAATAAAAAATCTTTTCATATGTATACTCCTCCTTGTTTGTGAACATCAATGGGAGTTCACAACACAATCGATTAAGCCTTGTTCGTCCATATGACCTATGCCACACCAGTAAACCGGCCAGGTCTTGTCGGTAATTGGATTAAAAGTACCGGTAACGGGAATCGTGTAATTATGTCCCGAAAAATAGTGTTCTCTATAAAGCTGCTGTTTTGCATTTCCTGCGGCAAGTTCCGGATAAAGCAGCAACAAAGAATCGTTCATGAAACCCTGCATGAAATAAGCCTTCGAAAAAGTATAATAGCTATTGAACTGTTCCGGATTAGTAGCAAGGTCATAGTTCAGGGAAGTGTAGTCGGTGGCCTTAAAAGTTTCGCCGGAAAACGTGAAGATCTTGAAAGCGGGGTTATTGCCAAAATATGGAGCTATGCCGGGCGTTGTATCAGCAAGAATACCGGGTGACACGATGCGATATTCGTCCATATGCGTATGCGCGGTAAACATCTGGATTATCAGGCCCGGATACCTGGAAAGTATTTGCAGAAAACTTGTCTGATAGTCCTGGTTCCACATCATTGTGGCGGCTGTAATATGACCGTTGGCATCGACAGATTGGGCAGTTGAATATTTATCCGCTCCGGGAGGTATATGCATCAAGAGCCATACTTTTTTGCCGGCAGCCTGGGCTTGCGCGAGGGTTGAATCAAGCCAGGCAAGTTCAGCGTTTGCGG
>JANYBN010000149.1 GCA_025360785.1 Geobacter sp. | reverse complement strand
AGAAGAAGGAATTGGAAGGGTATTTTTCTGTACCATGGTCGGACGAAAAATCATAATTCTCCACAGTTTCATTAAAAAGACGGATAAGACACCAAAACGGGAACTCGATAGAGCGCTCACCCGGCAGAAGGAGGTAATTAGTAATGAGCTATAAACCAGTTGCATACGATCCAAAGAAAAAATTGGAGAAAGACCTGCAAGATCCCACTTTCAAGAAGGCATGGGAAGCCTTGGATGATGAATTTGCCGCTCTTGATGCCCTGCTTGCGGCGCGTCGTCAGGCGGGGATGACCCAGGAACAAGTAGCTGCTAAAATGGGTGTTTCTCAACCCTCTTTGGCGAGAGTAGAAGCGTCACTCGGGTCTCACCGTCATTCTCCGTCTCTTGAGATGCTCCGTAAGTACGCTGCCGCTGTCAACTGCAAACTGGAGATTAGGCTGATACCGCAGCATTCGTGACTCTATCTGATTCCATGCAAGGGAGCCGTCTTTTTGGGGCTCCCTGATTTATTTCAGTTTTCATTTGAACTTCAAATGCCTTTGAAGCAGTGGTGCAATAAAAAAACTTACTGCCAACAGAGGATAAAATACCTTTCCAGAAAAAAGTACCTCTCCAATATCCAAGCTAAAAATCATGGCGATAACTACACCAACTCCCACGATTATCACATTCATAACAAACGCGTATTTCAGCCGATTCAGTATTGTCATTCTCTTTTCTCGCCAACGAGGCCGGGGCGCACCAGCGGCGCGGGGCTTTTATCCGCGCCGACTGCGTGCCGCCTCGTGGTTATGCGCTACTCGCTGTTCTTTGCAAATCAGGATGCTGCTCGACTGTCGATATGATGTCAGAAAGGATTCGGTAAGCCGTCTGAGGAGGAACGTTTGAAGGCGGCCCTTTTCTAGGGTTCTTATGAGCTATCCAATCTCGATATTTTTTTACCTGCTTTGCATTTCCAATGAGATCGGAACTGACAACCGCTTTAAATAAATCAAGAACGTCATCGCTTTTCCAATATTCCATCTCGCTCTCGACCTTTTGGTAGACTTGGGTATTGAAACTCGTTGGAGTAACTCCAAGAAACTTTCTCCCTTCCACTTGAACATATTCCAGAAGTTTTCTTTCAAAAATTGCCCACAATGACACAATCACAAGATCGTCTGCACTTGTTCTGCTGTCGCGTATCATTACTTTTGCCTCATCGACGGCACTGCCGACAAACTTTGTGTTGCTCATAAGATGAAGTTCATTTTTTTCTATGCTTCTGGATGCGACTTTTAGGCAGTCTACAGTTGTCAGGTACGACTCCCATATGGGCTCAAGAATATTAGGTGAGCTCATAATCTGAAACCTCCCTGAGCAGTTCGGTAAATAACTCTTTTGTGAATAAATTAGCCTTTCCACGTCTTTTATCTTCGATCCAGTACCAACCCTGATTTTCAATACCTTTATAGAATCGTGTAGTTCTTGTTTCGGCCTGGCCTCCAACCGTTGTTGTCGTGGTCATCGATGGACCGCCGGCCTCCAAGCTTACAATAATTGCTTTGTCTATTGTGCCGTTCAAATCAACTCTTCCATTTCCTCCGATAATAAAAGTTCCAACGGGTAAAATCTCGGCAATCCTCTTACCGTCTTTATCTGTAAGCGTAAGTTTATTAACTTTATATTTCCCCGAAGCCTCTTCGGAAATTTCTGTTTCTTGTCGTGTCCCCTTTAGGTTTGATTGCGCAATCCAAGACTCTATTTCCGAAAAAAGGTTATTTACTGAGTCCACAAAAGTTGTTACTGCCTCTGCCACTTTTTCATTCATGATTTAATCCTCTCTTGGTTTAATTTTCTGCGAATAACGGGGTGCGCCCTTGACCCGCCCGGGGCGCTTCTCAGCCCCGGTCGGCGTCCAAGGGCCTGGTTGGCAACCGCAGTTAATACTGTTCTTTCTTCAGGAATTGGTACTCGGCTAGCCATTGCATGTTTTCAACTGAAGTTGCGTTTACCCCGCTTCCAGTTATCTACAAGCAATTCAGGGGACACCATACTTAATTACCCTTTCCTTTAGGTCCAGGTTTGCCGCAGCTTTAGTGAACGATCAAGACTCACTTCCAGTGTTTGGACAAAATCCTCTGGGCCCAGAGGTGTCCCCGGAATTAAATCCTAGTTCCCCTAGTTCCCCTAGTTTTTAAGGGCTGACCCCTTTTCATCTTCTGATCCCGTTGAGATAGCTGACCGCGTATTCAAGCTCCACATCGTTTCCCCGTGCAAATGACATAACGTTGGCGTAGGTCTTGGGGACCCTGACCTTTGGTAAAACGCCCCCGATTCCATTTCTGCTATCCAACTGTACCACCCCATTTGCATCCACTGACTGGCCATGGGGATACTTGAGAGTGATGCCTCCCGGCAGGCTAATGACGCCCCCCATCATTCCGAAGGAGCCCCAGGTGCCGTGAAAGCCCAAAACCGCACCTTGGGGCAGGTTGTTGACGCACATGGCGATACCCTCACCAGAACTTATGGTAGAGGGGCTCACCAGGGCAACCACCGGACCACCGTAATAAGCCGACTGAGGGGTGATCAACAGCGCCTCTATAAAACTATCCGAATTGCGGTCATCCATCGTATAACGGATGAATTTTCCGGTGCGGGGGTCGTAGTACTCCTGGTATTCATATAATTTGGACTGGTTGTGGAAGAAACCGCAGATGTCGGCGGCCAGCTGGTCCGAACCTCCCAGGTTGCCGCGTAGATCCAGTATCACGCCTGGTGCCTGGCCGGCTATGAAAGGGGCCAGGGCCTCCTTGAATTTTCTGTTGATAGTGTCGAGGGAATGTTCAGGATCAAGCATGTCCATCTCGACGGTAAGTTTGATGTACCCGTGTTTTGAGGGCAGCTGCTGTGACAGGACCGGCTGATTTAGTTCATCTTGAGTGAGAGCCTTGGCAAAATTCAGCCATTGTAGCGATTGGCGATTGTCATTGATGGCAGCCAGCGGCGCTGTTGAGGTGACCACCGAACCGGGGTTGCGCCAGGAAGCCTGCACCGAGCTGCCCACCGGAGCCCGGGACAGATAATTGACCTGTTCAAGCCGCAGGTTCTCGTTTGTTGCCATCGGATGATAAAAGGCCGCCAGGGCATGCACCGGAACGCTGCCGATGGCCGATGCCACTGGCAGTCCATTCCAGGTGATGATCTGGGCTCCCGCCTGCATTCCGGCCAAGGCGGCCGGACCGCCAGGCGGCACGTTAGCGGCGATGACACGCCCATCGTCCAGTTCCGCCAGCGCCAGGCCAAAACCGCCTCCAGACTGTTGCTGGATCAGGCCGGCGGTTATGCCGGGGGCAGAAATGATGACATGGCCGTCCTGGATGGAGAACAAGTACTCATGCAGCGCTGTATAATAAGCCTCGGCATCATTATCGGCCGCGGCGCGTTCAATACTCGGCAGAATCCGGTTGTAGATGGCGTTCCAATCAACACCCTTCCATTCACCAAACGCATATTCCTTGGAGAACTTGCTGTGCATGGCTTTGAATGCCTCAGTTTTGTTCAGGCCGCTGAAGTCGGCAGCTTCAGGGAATTTGTAGGTAAGCCGGGGATCATCGACAATAGTCTGGGTATCGCTGCTACAGCCTGCTGAAAGCAAGCTTGCAAGGAGTAAGACTCCGGTAAAAAACCGAAAGAAGAAGCTGCCTATTGTGAAAGTTACCATTTAGATCCTCCTGGTTTTACAGCTTTATGTCTTTGGCGTTCCTAGATAATTCTGGGGACATCATACTTAATTACAGAATTGTTATTACGTACATTCCATTTTCACCTAGACCTCTGCGTTATCTTCGCCTCGATTTCCTGTTAGACTTTTTCATTTCTTTTATTTGCCCAACGGGCATGGCTTTGACCTGCCGGGTTTTTCGGGCAGGTCGTAAGCCTTGTTGGACATTCGCTTTGTCGTCTCTGTGTAGCTGATATTCATGTTTCTTCTGGTTTAAAAATCCGTTGCGTTTTACACCACAATGGTGTAAATATACCGATATGACTGAAAAACGAAAACCTACATACGATCTCGATGCGTTTAAGGCCACTTTTATTAGCGTCGAAAGGCTTGCTGTCACAGGTTCAGCACTTCGTAGTGCTGCCTCGATTGGGTGTGGACGTGCCGAAATAGTGAACACAATCCAGACGATGCAACGAGGACATTTCTATAAATCTATGACGGCTTATGCCGACTCCCGTTTGTGGCAGGACGTGTATCACGTCCCGTCTCCGGTGGGAATGCTTTATGTGAAGTTTACAGCCGATGCTATTACTGAGTTTTTGCTGTTGTCATTCAAGGAGAAAGACAATGACTAATCCTGTCTGTCCAGAAACGGGAGCACCAATGTTTCGTGGGGTGCGCTCCATGACTCTTACCTACAAGGGCGAGAGCGTTACGTTTGATATGCCTGGCTGGTACTGTGAGCAATCAGAGGAAAGTATCCATACTGGCGAAGATATGAAGGTTTCCGACCGAATGCTGAACCGCCTGAAAGCCCGAAGTGAGGGCTTACTTGAGCCTGAAGAAATTCGCAGTATTCGCAAGAGACTTCATCTCTCACAGGAAGCGGCAGGCCTGATGATTGGCGGTGGCCCACGTGCATTCCAAAAATACGAAAGTGGTGACTTATTACCAAGCCGTGCCGCCAGCAGTGCTCTTGCTTTGCTCGCTCACGATCCGAAGGCGCTGTCGGTACTCAAAATACAACGAAAAGCTGCTTAGGAAATTTCATATAGTGAAGCGCGGGAGCCGCTTTTGGCTCCCACGCCTCACTATGAAGGTTCTTTTTTGTATCGGCTATGATTTGTGACAACCCTTACATGAGGTTGGTCCTTCTGCCCTATCTGAATGGCACCCCTTGCATGTTTTGTGAGCCCAACCCTTTCCGAACCCCGAGATTGATCCCCCGTTTGTATTTTTATGACATGTCGCGCAATCGTAACGCCTCTGATGTAAACCATGACTAAAGTTGACACCTTTTCTCATGGCAATGTAATCCCGGTTACTCCATGAGCCCGAAGATTGCAACTCGCGCTCGGAAATTTCCTTTTTTATTTCTGTTGTACGCAGCAACAAGTCCTTTTCATTGAATATATATCCCTTGGCAATTAGCACCGAACTGTTCGATCTGTCCGGTTCCCATTTACGAGCATTGATAAACTTGCCGTATTCAACGGGGAATGTTTTTTTCAGGTCTGCGGTGCCGTCGGCGTTGAAATACCCATTAAAGGCTGTAGTTACGAGTTTTTCACCTGATGAACTTAATCCATGAAGCAAAAACTCCACATATTGAGAAGCACGACCAGTTACTTCGCACCCCACCTCAACCTCGACGTTTGGGTTTCTGCCTACATCATAATGGTTGGCTTGCAGGAACTTGCAGCTATTAACCGTGGTGTTTTGTGGCAATTCGCGCAAAGGTTGCGTTTCCGCCTGTGGTGGCGGCTTGTATTCTCTGGCACTATTTACGTTTCTTGTTGTTCCTGCCTGCGACTTTCCGACACAGACAGCTTCCATGTGGTCGCCATGATCTTCAATTGAAAATTCAACGCAATCCATTGCGCTGATTGATGTTGTTATAAAAAACGGTGTTGCCACTATAAGTATGCGCCCAAGTCGTTTCATTTCAGCCATCATCTTGCGTCGATCTAGCTTTCCAGCCATGGCATTCTTCTCCGTTCGGTTCTGATTGTGTTCAACGGGGTCGGCGTTGACCCGCCCGTCTTTTGGGGCGGCGTCTAACGACGTGGTTATACATTTCTTTATCTCCGATTTAGGTAGTGGAGCAATTTTTCAGCACAGGAACGATAATGCCTAACCTTATTTTCGTTAATAGTCAGACCTCCTCCGGTTGTCGGGTCATACACCCCATCATTGCAATTCTGTGCGCTATTATAGTTTTCTACTGCCCTTTGAAATCCTCTGCGTTTGCGTCTAGTGATGTAAGGAGTAATGAGCAATCGGGTTTTGTCGTCTATATGAATTCCGCTTCCCGTCCCTTCTGCATGTTTACTGATGGAGATAAACAGGTCTTCGGACCGCTCATTGAATACTTTAGACAAGTCCCGGTCTTTGGTGAGAAAATGGTTAATAACTTGGACAACTACTCCGCCAGTAACTATTCCAATAGAAAAACTCCCTACTTCAATTGGCATGATTTTTTCCTTGGTTTTTATGGAGTTATTCTGTTTTATGCATCAAGAGTAGTTACGCAGAAACTTCTTTCTCGCTTTGCATGACGTTCAACATGCTCTTTGTTTCCTCAATGCTATAGGGTGGTTGCCGCAAATGAATGACTGCATGGCAGTTGGCGCAAACTGGTCGTAGGTCTTTGATTGGCTCAATGACGTACTCCTCGCCGATGGATGCTAACGACTTCAAATGATGTACGTGGACATAATCTTTCGCAGGACTGCCGTAAGTTGAACCAAAGCTAAATCCGCACACGGAACAATTGGTTCCATAGTAGGCAATACATTTCTGACGAGCTACGGGATTGCGCTCAAATGCGCTGACTTGGACAGTGAAGCTTGCGCCCTCAACAAGTGGTTTTTCAATGCCCAGTTCTTCTTGAAACAACCACGTACAGTGACCTTCAATTTCAAGTTCATTCAGTGCTTCGATGACTGATGGGCGAAAGCATAGTTCGTACTCGGAGCCGGGAGCTTTTAAAAACTCGACAAGAACCGCGAGATTCGTTGTTGGTGAGACATTCAGTGCTTTACAGAGCTTTCCGGCAAACTTTCCGTACTGGAGATTCACAGCTCTCCAACTCTCAAAGGCAAGTGCGCGTGCAAGATGGCGTGCAGTAATAGTGTGACCTGGGGCGGCTAAGTGGACACGCAACATTTCCAACTGACTTTCGGTTGGCTTGACACGTTTCAATGCGTCCACATAATCAGCGGGTGTAAGCGCCTCTATTCGCTCGATGGCGTCAATTTTCATAATTTCTCCAGTAAGTTGTATAACGTGATAAGGCACACCGGCTCGGCGGGGGCTTTTTCCCGCTGACCGGTGCTGCCGTTTGTTGAATATTCGATGTTCTCGCCGTTGGTTTATTGGTTTGTCAAATACCCTCAAGGTTCCCTCTTGCTACGATTTCGTTTGCTAATCAATGCTTCAATTGCACGCTTGCCTAGAACTACTGAAACCTCATGAAGTACGTCTGGATGAGTCAATTCGTTCCACGTTTTGAACATGAAATGGTCTATTGAAAATCCGTCATCTCGTCGGCGAAACACCCAAAATCCACGTCTTGCCGCTAAAGCCAAGATCAAAGCCTGAAGCCGTAGCGCATAGGATTTTGCTTGAACAAACGCCTCCTTCAAGTCTTTCTTTGTTTCGATATCAAATTTACATTCAATCAATGCTTCAGCACTTTCATCTCCTGGACAGAGTACCCCTCCGAGAACATAGTCCGGAAAGTTACGTTCACCGCGTCCCATTCTTAGCGGGAACTGCCGAATCCAGTCTTTTTCTGTGAAACCAAGGCTTTTGAGCAACGGTTCAACGAGTGTCAGTTCAACATCGCGTTCGTTTTGTAGTTCGGTGTTTAAAAAACTTCCCTCCGTGGGCGGTAGCGGCAACTCTGAGATATCAAATCCCTTGTTCTGCAATAATTCCCTGATAGCTGCATAATCTTCAATGGAAAAGGGGGTTCCGCTTGATCCCTGAAAATGTGCTCGAACTGCCGGCTTGCTTCCCAATATGGGGTGTTTAGAGAACTCAGAGAAAGGAATAGGACTAATCTTTGTCGGGAGACCAACGCGGATTAACGAATAGAAGTAGAAAAACGGGTCGTTAAACCCGTCGTCTAAAGCTCGCCAAACGGAATGAAGATAACTCCTCGGCGAAGCACACCACATGAGAATAATGTCTCCTCTGCGGGTTTCAAGGTTTCCTTGCCAATAACTGACTGATTTTCCATCTGTGGAATCCAGATACTCAAAGTCACCGTTGCCCCCAACACCACCAATTACAAACCAAACGCGGGAAGGTGACGGAAGATCATATTCGTTTCTGGATTCCAGGTTTTTTGGAGCAAAGTCATAGAGAAAGGCATTCAATTCCTGATGCGACAGTTCATGCCGTTTCCGGAATTCGTAAAGCGCCCGGTTAATGCCGAGATAATACAATGCTCTTTCACGCTTTTGAAGTTTGCCGGGAAGTTGCGGAAGCGGAATATCAAAAGAATGGCAAATTTTTTCAAATTCATCAAAGCGGCGCGCAAACAGATATGGGACAAAAAGTTCTGGGTGCGCATCGTGTAGTCCTGCTGACAAACCATCAATTGAACCGTAGGCGTCTGCGTAACAAGCCGGATTGTTGTTGCCTCCGCCAAAGACTCTATCGATGCTTTTCCCCTGTTTTTTATCTTGCCAGACCACGTAATCGTCAACCATTCCGGTAAAGAGTTTTTCTGCGGCATCAATATCGGTAACAGTTTGTTCCGCTGCAAATTCCTTGATTAGTTCACGGAGATTGACCTCCTCAAACCCACTGATACCGCTTTCTACGATCTCACCGTTTGCTGTCTCACAGTAATACATCTGATGACTGAAAACGGTATAAAACCTGTTTGCCGTGTCGGAGCTACTGTGCTCCGACACGTCACGCTGTATGGCAGAGCAACCTTCTTCCGACTTACAATAGAGATTCCACACAAATTTGTTAAATTGCATTGCTCAGATTTCCTTGTTCTCTTTTCTTGTTCAACTCGTTCATATGTAGTTACAGCC
>JANYBN010000045.1 GCA_025360785.1 Geobacter sp. | reverse complement strand
CTGCGCTATCCCTATCCCGATGCCGAACGTGCAGAAGGGCACAATTTGCAGATCAAAATTAACGGGAAAACCTTGAGTGGAGATCTGCGCGACCATCACCTGGATTCTGCCGTTGACGACTGTAATTTTGATCTGGCACGTGTAAAGCTGCTTCAAATTGACAGCGATGAAGCTGCGATTTCAACCTATCAGCGATTGTCAAAGCTGTTTGAGGCCAAGTTGGCGCGATCCACTGCACTCTCAATTTCACGCACCGGAGCCCATACAGGTGCTGTTCATGTTTTTGAAAAAGCGCTGGCTCTGGCGGATGATCTGTATCCGCCTGGTTCCGCCCAGCTGCTTCCTTATCTGACCGGACTGGCAAACAGTTATATTCGTGCCGGGAGATACCTGGATTTCAGCAGTTTGTATAATTCCCGCTTTACCACCCTTCATGACGATGCGGTTAAGCAGATATTCAATCATCACCAGATGCGCTCTCTGCTTCTGGCCGTAAAAGCCGCTCTGGGGCGAGAAGATTATCAGACCGCTATCGATAATTCCAGGCAGGCACTGCGAATCGATTATAAAAATAAGGACGCTATCGCTGCGACTATGTCTGCTTTAGTACGAAGCGGTCAGCATGATGAGGCAATTGCGTTTCTTGAAGAGACCGAAAAAAAACTGGATAGTGAGCCTGATCGTAAGGATGTCCGTGAGGCGATTGCTCTGGTAGAGTATCAGAAAGCCAGAAAAGAGCATAAAGCCGGGCGTATTGACGATGCGGAGCGTTCCATACGCAAAGCAATCAAGCTTGATCCCGGTACGGCCTACTATCTGGTGGTTTTGGCGCGCTGGGTACATAAGGCGGGAAAATATTCCGAAGCAGACTTTATTCTGAAGCGTGGCCTTGACTCCTTCAAGGACGAACTGCAACGTCAGGAACTAATAGAGGCGCGGGACAAGTTGCGGCAGACTGAAACTATTCTTGCTAAATTACGCAGGGTTGGCGCCTGAGATGGGCTATAGAAATCTTCAGGAATGTGTTGCTGATCTTGAGCGACATGGTCGGTTACTGCGCATTGATGCGCCGCTTGATCCCCGCCTGGAAATCAGCGCTGTGCAGAGGCGTGTCTATCAGGCGGGTGGCCCGGCGCTACTCTATACAAATGCTGTTGGCTGTAATTTTCCGCTACTGGGCAACCTGTTCGGGACGCTGGACAGGACACGCTTCATCTTTCGCGATACGCTGGATGATATCCGTCGCCTTGTCGAACTCAAGATAAATCCTTTTTCATTGCTGAAAAATCCGCTTGATCTGATAAAAGCCCCCGGCGCCGCTTATCATCTCCTCCCGGCCGTCACCTCAAATGCACCTTTACTGGAATGTTCAACGACTCTCTCCGCTCTGCCGCATCTCGTTTCATGGCCAGGGGATGGCGGCGCGTTTCTGACTCTGCCGCAGGTGTATAGTGAAAGCCCTGCAAAGCCCGGTTTTGCCAAGTCCAATCTGGGTATGTACCGGATCCAGCTATCCGGAAACAGTTATCAGCCTGACAAACAGGCAGGACTGCACTATCAGATTCATCGCGGCATTGGTGCTCACCATGCCGAGGCGATTGCGCGAGGCGACCTGCTGAGGGTTAATATCTTTCTGGGAGGCGCGCCGGCAATGACCGTAGCTGCGGTTATGCCGCTTCCTGAAGGTATGCCGGAAATCTCCTTTGCCGGCCTGCTTGCCGGTCAGCGCATACCGATGACCAGGATTTCAGGACATCTTCCGGTCTATTCAGAAGCTGACTTTTGCATCACAGGTATTGTTCATCCAGCTAAAACCCTGCCTGAGGGCCCATTCGGAGATCATCTCGGTTATTACAGCCTGACACATGAATTCCCGTATATCGAGGTTGATGCCGTCTACCACCGACGAGATGCCATCTTTCCCTTTACGAGTGTCGGTCGTCCCCCTCAGGAAGATACGAGCTTTGGCGCCTTCATTCATGAACTGACCGGTCCGCTCATTCCGACGGTTGTTGCCGGGGTGAAGGAGGTGCATGCCGTTGACGCCGCCGGTGTCCATCCTCTGCTGCTGGCTATTGCCAGCGAGCGGTACGTACCGTATTCAGTCGTTCGCCAACCTCAGGAACTATTGACTGTCGCCAATGCCATTCTCGGTCAGGGGCAACTCTCGCTCGCCAAATACCTGCTGATAGCGGCTCATGAGGATGCACCATCTCTCCATACTCACGACATCGCGGCGTTTCTGGGGCATGTTCTGGCGCGTGCCGACTGGCGCACGTGCCTCCATTTTCAGACGGCTACAACAATTGATACCCTTGACTATAGCGGGTCCGGGCTGAACGAAGGTTCCAAGGTGGTGATTGCCGTAGCCGGGCCGGTTAGACAGAAACTGGCAACGGAGCCGCCAGCAGGTCTTGAACTGCCGCCGGGATTCGGACCGGTAGCCGTCTGTCAACCTGGTATTCTGGCTATTCAGGGGCCTGCATCAGAACAGGGGAGGGGGGAAACCGACCTTCTTCTTGACGAGTTCTGCCTTTTTTATCGTGATCGGGATGCCTTTGACGGTTTTCCCCTTATTGTTGTCTGCGACGACAGTAGTTTCATGGCAACAACTTTGAACAACTTCCTCTGGGTGACTTTTACCAGATCCAATCCGGCTACCGACATCTACGGGATACGTCCGGAAACCCAAGGCAGACACTGGGGTTGTCGCGGTGCTCTCGTGATAGATGCCCGGATTAAACCGTTCCACGCTCCGCCGCTGGTGGATGATCCTGCTGTAGAACGAAAAATTGCTGCGCTTGCCGCCCCTGGTGCTCCACTCCACGGGATTTACTGATATGCCGACCGCTTCGATTATTACCCACTCCCTTACCAAATTATACGGTTCGTTAACCGCTCTCGACTCATTTGATCTTGAAGTGGACCAGGGATCAATATTCGGCATGCTGGGCCCTAACGGCGCCGGCAAGACAACCCTGATCCGTATTCTGACAACACTTATGCGTCAAAGTTCCGGCGATGCTTCAATCGAAGGTCTGGATACCCTGCGTTCCGGGCGTGAGATCCGCTGCATGATCGGCGTGGTTTCCCAGGAAAACAGCCTTGACCGCTATCTTACCGCCCGTGAAAATCTGGAATTGCATGCCCGTTTGCATGGCATGGACAAGCGGCTGTACAAACAGCGGATCGATGAACTGCTTGAGCTTATGGGGTTGGCGGGGCGCCAGAAGGATTTTCCAGACACCTTTTCCGGCGGTATGCAACGGCGTCTGGTGATTGCCCGTGCATTGGTTCATCAGCCTCGAGTCCTTTTCCTTGATGAACCGACCACAGGACTTGACCCGCAGTCACGCCGAGTGGTGTGGGAATATGTCCGCTCCATGGCCGGCAGTATGACAATTTTCCTGACGACACACTATCTGGAAGAGGCTGAACAGCTTTGTGACCGGATCGCCATCATGGATCATGGGCGTTTGATCGCCATCGGGAGTACTCAGGAACTGAAAGATCGCTTGAGCGGGGCAACTGTCTACGAAATAGAGTTTGCCGGGCAGGAAGCAGACCGCTATACAACTTTGCTTGGATCTATGCCTTGTGTTGTTAATATCAGGCGGTTAGGTGGAAAAGTTACAGTAACGCTTGAATGCTGGGAGTGCCTTTCTGAAATTGTCACAGCCCTGAATGGAGCGCCGGTGCGCCGTATTTCATTACAGGAGCGAACTCTTGAAGATGTTTTTATTTCTTTAACCGGCGATAAGGTGAGGGAGTAATGTTACGAGGCTCCCTGGCAATCTGGCAGCGCGACATGTTGGTCTTGCGCCGCAATATGGTTTCGGAACTGGTGGCGGTGGTTGCCTATCCGCTGACCATTTATCTCGCCTTCGGGATCGGTATGCAGGGTTATATCGGCCTGGTGGAGGGGGTCCCATACAGCCTGTTTATCGCGCCGGGGCTTATCACCATGACAGCCGTCAGTGCCGCCTATAATGAAAGCGTCTGGAGTCTCTGGTTCCATCGCAGGGTTCAATTTACCGTAGAATCTTATCGCGTGACTCCGATAACGGTGTCTGAAATAGTCATTG
The DNA here is from genome assembly GCA_025360785.1 of Geobacter sp. Taxonomy (GTDB): domain Bacteria; phylum Desulfobacterota; class Desulfuromonadia; order Geobacterales; family Pseudopelobacteraceae; genus JACRCG01. The sequence goes on along the minus strand of JANYBN010000045.1, from coordinate 73,618 downwards.
CCAAAATCTTGACCGGTTTTACTCATGGCATTATTAAGGGGTGTGCCGTCGGATTGGTAATATTTGCGATTACCCCATTTCGTTTTCCGCTGGAGCATCTCCTTCATTACCTGCTGTTTTTGATACCCGGTTCGGCGTTCTTTTCCTGTGCAGGGGTCATCAGCGGCACGATTATGGATAAGCCGGAAACAATCGGCAAAGTTGAGGCGGTACTGGTTATGCCGCTGATCTTCATGTCAGGGCTGTTCTTTCCACTCTCCTCCTATCCGCAGTCAGTCATTTTCTGGGTTCGCTTACTGCCGACAACCGCCCTTTTTGAAGGTGCCCGCAAGGCCCTGGTTGCCGGAGATATGATGACGCTATCTGTGCTGCAAGTCTTGTTGTCGGCGCTGCTTACATTTGCCGCATCTGTATATATATTCCGATTCAAGATGTCTGAATGATCGGATCCAACACTATGCTGCTCGTGGATAAAATGACCTGTGGATAAATTCAAATTTAACACTACAACTGTAAGCCATATGTTAATCATATCTGTTTTAGGGGCATTGATCTACTCAAACACCCTGACGGCCGTGTTCCAGTTTGATGATAATCTGAATATCGTAAATAACCTCTTTATCCGGAATATCAATAATCTATGGCCGCCAACAGGGTACCGCTGGTTTGGTCTTTTAACGTTCGCATTGAATTACATGCTCGGCGGTTTAAACCCGGTCGGTTACCATCTCGTAAATATCAGTATCCACATTACTACCGCTGTGTCAGTTTATTTCTTTGTACTCATCACCTGCAGAACACCATATTTAGCCGGATATAAAAACCACGCAATATCATGCAGATGGCTGGCTTTGTCATGCGCATTGTTGTTTGTTGCCCACCCGATTCAAACACAGGCTGTCACCTATATTGTCCAGAGATTTGCATCATTGGCAACGCTGTTATTCATGCTGTCACTCAACTTCTATATATCTGCAAGGCTGCTCGCTAAATGCGGGGATACGCCATCCGGTAAAAGGTGCTGCTGGAAAGCTTTATTCTTTTATGCTGCTGCAGTCTTGACCGCTCTGGCAAGTCTGAAAACCAAGGAAATCGCCTTTACGCTTCCCGTAGTTATTATCATGTACGAAGCGATGTTCTTGCGCGGTTTCTTATGTGTATCGGTAATACTCAAAAAATGGCGCCGGGTCGTTGCTGCACTGATTGGTCTGTTGCTGGTTGTCGTGTTTTTCGCTATCAATAATAGTTATGAACTGCAACGTCTGTTTGAAAAATTCAAAGCAACCAATGATATTACCCGCCATGATTATCTGGTTACCCAGTTCAGGGTTATCGCCACCTATATACGGCTGCTGCTTATTCCGGTAAATCAGATGATTGACCATCATTACAAGGTCTACACCAATATTTTTGACCCAGCGGTCATCGCATCGCTGGCCCTGATTGTGCTGTTGTTATGCGTGGCAATGTATCTATTCAAAATATCTCGGGGCGAAAGTTCATGCCTGCGATTAATTTCATTCGGCATCTTCTGGTTTTTCATAACTCTGTCAATTGAATCCAGTATCATTCCGATTATTGACGTCATGTTTGAACACAGATTGTACCTGCCAAGCATCGGGGCGTTTATAGCAATTGCTGCTCTGTTTGCTCATGTGTGGGAGAACGCAGGTCTGTTCAGGAAGTGTTCCCTGAAACCAGCAGCCTGCATCCTGGCCATTGTTATTATCGCGCTTTCCTGTACTGCATATCAGCGGAACAAAGTCTGGAGCAGTGAGCTGTCTCTCTGGAGTGATGTAATCGCCAAGAACCCTCTCAATCCAAGGGCCTATAATATGGTCGGAAATTATTATCAGGCCAACGCCAGATTCTTTGATGCGATACCATATTTCATTAAAGCACTCGAAGTTGACAGCTCATATGCCGAAGCGCGCTCAAACCTTGGGAATGCTTATGTCCAGACCGGCAGAATTGACGAAGGGCTGAACGAATTAATGATAACTGTAAAATCGAACCGGTTTGATGCTATTGATACCGGGATTCTCTACTTTAACATCGCTAAGGGACTGTATTTTAAAGGTATGACAGACCAGGCGATAGAAAATTTGAACAAGTCGCTCATTTACATGCCGAATGAAGCGTCGATATATTTCCTTCTCGGGCAATTGTATGTGCAAAAGAATATGACCGAAAAGAGTGCTGCTTCCTTCAAAGCGGCTCACAATCTGGATCCGGATAAATACTAAAACTGGATGCAACACTTTCATAGAGGTAACAGCTTTAATGGAACAGATCGAAAAAACTCTCAACAGGCAAGTCGGCCTCCGTAATTACTTCCTGTCGAAGACAAACTCCGCTATGCGTGGACTATCACAGAGTGGAACTTATTGGTGGATAGGGTGCTGGTGCCTCGTCTATATATCCTCTTTCTATTTAAGCGGCAGATTCACGCCTTCTTCCGGCGATCTGGACGAATCATGGCAGGCGGTCCTCGAATATGCAGCCCAGCACAACTTTCAATATGGAAAGGATATTGTCTTCACATATGGCCCACTTGGCTATCTATACAGCAACTTCGGTAAAGGCATCCTGATAGAGCAGAGAGTTCTGTTTTCTCTTTTTTTGAGCGGAATTGTTGCGTGGTCGGTGATCGGTCTGGCACGAAGAATGACAGGTCTTTGGAAATTTGTCTTTCTGTCATGGTTTTTGCTTATCTCATATTGGGGCGGGCCCGAGGTACCTGTGTACCTCATTATGGCCTTCGGTTCCATAACGATACTGATGGAGGACTTGCATCAACGCAAAGTATCTGCCGCATTCTTTATGATCGCTGCTGTTTTGCTATCGCAGATCAAATTCACTTTTTTTATTCTCGCAACCGGAAGCATCATCATTTGCACACTTGTTCAGCTTTTCAGGAGAAGACTGAAGGATGCGCTATTGATTCCACTTTGTTTTACCGTTACCTTCCTTTTTGTGTGGCTGTTAATTGGACAGAAAACCGACAATATCTGGCTATGGCTAAGGGGGAGCATTGAAATCTCCAGTGGCTACTCTGAATCTATGGCGATGTTCCCCCAGGTAAACGTGCTGGTTATGAGTGTTGCTGCGGTATTGCTTTTCCTGGCAGCTGTCATTGTTGTAACCCTGAAAGCACCTGTTGTCAGTACAATTGGAATTCTCTGCATTACAACTTTTTATGTTTTTCTTTCCTGGAAACATGGATTCGTAAGGGCAGACGGCCACGTATTCCACTTTATTTTATTTCTGCCCATGGCTTTCTGCATTCTTTTTCTGGAAAGAATCCAGAACAACATTCCTCATAAAGTCAAGTCTGCTATTTTTATCCTCTTTACGAGCACTGTTCTAGCATGCATTGTGAGTGCAAATTTTCAGAAAGGCGGCGTTGTCCGTGATGGCATTATTAAGTGGCCTGGCCATTTAATGGACAACTGCCGACTCCTTGCCAATCTGGTAACCGGTAACAGCCATGCTTGCTTTCAGTACCTAACTGGAGTAAGTAATCCGATGGTTCCAGATCTGCCGATGGTGCGCAGTTTGATAGGCAATGATGCTGTCGATGTTTTCAATTATTCGCAGTGGGCAGCCTTGGTAAACAACCTGAACTATCGTCCGCGCCCGGTTATACAGAGCTACGTGGTTTGTACGCCATATTTGCAGGACATGAATCTTTCATTCTATAGAAATGATAAGCGTCCACCGTACGTTCTCCTGCAGATGGGGCCGCTTATCGATCATTTTGTGACACTTGAGGATGCAACAGCACTCCCCTACATATTAAATAACTACAAACCGGTAGCTCAGGAAAGTGATTTTCTCGTTCTGAAGGAAGCGGCTCAAAAACAGGGAGATCCCGTTATGACTCTTGTACATGAGCAGGTACTCTCTTTTGGACAAAAATTGAATTTGTCTTCATGGAACAAAAATTTTCTGTTCCTGCAGGTGGAAATGAATCCGACCATTCTTGGCAAGGTCATGAAAATATTGTTCCAGAGTCCAAATCTTATTCTGGGCGCTATTGCCAACGGTAAGGTTAACTACTTCGGTTTTATTCCTGGAATGGCCAAGCGTGGATTTATGCTTAATCCGCTTCTTGAGGAAAACCGGGATGTCATAGACTTATACGCAGGAAACCTTGCCAGGCTTCGCATCGACGAAATTTGTTTCTTCAAAACGCCTGTAGCGCTCGGCCAGATTAATAATGAAATTAAGGTCAAATTGTACAGAGTGGATAATTTCATCTTTCATTAGGCAATCAGGATAATGACATGTCACTTCAGGCAAAAATATCTGCGTTAACATCGAGGGTGCTTTCGAAACGGTACATCCACATATCTATTATTATGCTTTTCGGTGTTCTCGGATATGCAAACACATTCAATGTCCCGTTCCTGTTCGATGACAGCCGTTCTATCGTCGATAATTTTGTTATCAAGAATCTGTCGAATCTCTGGCCACCCACCGGTTCCCGCTGGTTCGGTACTCTTACCTTTGCACTGAATTACGCTGCAGGGGGGCTTCAAGTACCTGGTTATCACGCCGTCAATCTGGCAATCCATCTGGCAGCCTCACTGCTGGTCTACCGACTTGTTGAACTGACCTTCCGGACTTCGCTTTATACGGCAGAAGAGCAAATTGTCAACCGTGAGCATCAGACTTGTATTCCGGCCTTGGCGGCAGCATTGCTTTTTGTGTCCCACCCGATACAGACTCAGGCAGTAACTTACATCGTCCAGCGTTTCGCGTCGCTAGCCTCCTTGCTATTTCTCGCATCAATAGTCTGTTACATCCAGGCGCGAACATCACATGTCAGAGGTGACCTTCGTACGTCTGGTCGGCGGAAAGGTACAGTTGCCTGGTATGCTGCCGCATTGGTGTGGGCCGTCCTGGCCATGAAAACTAAAGAAATTGCTTTTACACTGCCTTTCATAATTATTGTCTATGAAATGGCCTTCTTTCCCGGTCGTAAACTGACTGAACGTCTAAGTATTCTGATTCCTGTGGCACTGACCCTGCTCATTATTCCCTTTGCTCTGTCTGGTGTAGGTTCAACAGGGATCTCCGTCGCCAGCAGTGCGTCAGACATTTCACGTCACGACTATCTTCTGACCCAGTTTCGGGTGATCGTTACGTACCTGCGTTTGTTGATTCTCCCGGTGAACCAGATGGTCGACCATGTTTACCCGGTTTCCAGGGAGTTTTTAGATTCGTCCGTTATTCTTTCATTCCTGTTTCTCTCCGTATTATTCCTGGCCAGCGTTATGCTCCTGATTGTAGGGGGACGCGGAAAAGTTTCCCCGGAGTTGCGAATTGTCGGATTCGGGGGGCTATGGTTTTTCATTACACTGTCCGTTGAGTCGAGTGTAATACCGATCACTGATGTGATTTTTGAACATCGCTTGTATCTACCATCGGCTGGAGTGTTCATTGCAGTAGTGTCCTTCGGTTCAGTTGTCGTTAAAAAACTTGGGGTGCGTTTTCCGGGAAGCATCGTGAGCATTACCGCTATAATAGCCGGTATTCTTATTGCTCTTCCCATCGCAACCTATTTCAGAAATGAAGTGTGGCGCTCCAGCCTTTCTCTCTGGGAGGATGTTGCGAGCAAGTCACCTGACAATGCAAGAGCCCGGGCGATAATAGGAATAAGTTTCATTGAGGAAAAAAAGATTGACCAGGCAATCTGGCATTTTCAAGAGGCTATCCGTATCAAGCCTGATTATTCCGATGCCATTATTTGTCTGGGCAATGCTTATATTGAGAAGATGATGCTTGATGAAGGGTATCAACAGTACCTCAAAGCGCTTGTGCTTGGAAATATGGATTTCGAAAGCAGGGCTCAGCTCATGATGAATATCGGTAATTATAATTTCAAAAAAGGTTTGCTAGATCGTGCTATCTATTACTATCAGAATGCGCTTTCAATAACACCTGATGTCGCCTCTTTCCACTTCAACCTTGCTCAGGCTTACAAACTTAAAGGCATGGCAAGCATGGCTGCAAGTGAATTAGCCCGAGCCCGGCAATTGAACCCGGATCGTTTTTAATGCAATCTTGCTGCAGTTAAATATTGACCGTTTTTTCGGCTGAGGTTTGATTCACTTCTTGTTTTTATCATCTCCGTTAAGTTATATGTATCAATCAAACGTGGTCTCGTGTCAGCATTGACACGCTAATATAGGAGCTGCTGTGCCGAAGATCTTTTTTGCCACACCACCAATCAGTATGGAGGAGCGTTATGGCTCGCTGGCCGGAGCTGGCAGCTGCCTCCCCTCTCTGGGTATTCTCTTTCTTGCCGCGATAACACGTCAAAAAGGATTTCCAACTGCGCTGGCCGACGCTTCGGCTCTAAGCCTCACCGGGTCTGCGTTGCTCCATCTTGTTGAGGCCGAGCGTCCTGATGTGCTTGGGCTTTCCGCCTCAACATTTTCCATCTTTCATGCCGCGTCGTTTGCTGCCCTAGTTAAAGAACAATTTCCCGACATGACCGTTATTATCGGCGGCCCCCATGTTTCAGCCGCGCCACTTGAAACAATGGAGCGTTTTGCTGTTTTTGACGTGGCGGTAATCGGGGAAGGGGAGGAAACTATTATTGACCTGCTGGAGGCAATGTCAGTTGATTCTCCTTTGCTGGAGATTCCAGGGATTGTCCTGCGCAATGACGGTAAAATCATATCGACCGGTCGTCGTCAGTTTCTGTCTGATCTGGATCAGCTTCCCTATCCTGCCTGGGATCTGCTGGAAGGTTTTCCGGAAAAATATCTGCCTGCTCCGTTCAAAGTTCGCAGAACCCCAGCCGCCTCACTTGTTACCTCACGTGGTTGTCCCAATAAATGCATTTTCTGTGACCGCTCTGTTTTTGGAACAAGCTGCCATGCCTTTTCAGCCGATTATGTTGTAGGGATGATCCGGCATCTTGTCGAAAACTTCGGAATTCGCGAATTCAGTTTTGAAGACGATACCTTTATTACATTTAAAAAACGGCTGGTCGCCATCTGTCAGGGTATCATTGATCTTAGGGTCGAAGTTTCCTGGACATGTCTGGGGCGGGTGAACGGCGTAGACAGTGAAACCTTGCAGCTTATGCGGCGGGCCGGTTGCTGGCAGATAAGTTTCGGAATAGAGAGCGGGTGCCAGGAGATTCTTACTGCAATCCATAAGAATGTTACTCTGGAACAGATCGAAAAAGCCCTGACGCTCTGCAGTGATGCAGGAATATTGAGCAAGGGTTTCTTTATCGTCGGGCATCCTGGCGAGACACATGAAACGCTTTCGCGTACCTTCGGTTTTGCCATGAAACTTCCACTTGATGATATCAGCGTTACAATGCTGACCCCTTTTCCTGGTACGGAGATTTTTGACCGGGCGGCTGAATTTGGTGAATTCGACAGCGACTGGTCCAGAATGAACCTCTTAAATACCGTATTTATACCACATGGATTGACCCGTGAAGATTTGGAACAACATCAGCGCAAGATGTTGAAGCAGTTCTATTTGCGACCGCGCATTATCCTGGGGTATCTGCGGCGACTTGTCGCAAATCCTGCCATGATAAAGGGGCTGGCTGCAGGAGCCGGAGCCTTCATTCAAAGTGTCCGGAAGTCTTGATGAAATCACCTCTCATATCCGTCATCATTGTAAACTGGAACGGCAAGGAATATCTTCCGGTCTGCCTGGACAGTCTTCTGGAACAGAGCTGCACTGATTTTGAGACAATTGTAGTAGATAACGGTTCCCATGACGGTTCGCTTGAGCTGCTGCATAATTCCTACCCGTGGGTGCGAGTAGTGTCACTTCCCGTTAATACAGGTTTTGCCGGTGGCAACAACGCCGGTTTAGCAGTTTCCAGTGGTAAATATATCGTAACGCTCAATAATGATACCAGGGTCGATAGTTCCTGGCTGGCTGAATTGATTGCACCAGCCGAAGCAGAGCATCAGGTGGGAATGGTTGCGAGCCGCATCTGCGCGTTTGATGCTCCTGATCAGATTGACTCCCTTGGTGTCACCATCTGTCCCGATGGCATGTCCCGCGGCAGCAGACGACTTGCCAGCTATTCCGCTCTTTCACTTGCCAAAACCGAGGAGATCCTGATTCCTAGCGCCTGTGCCGCTCTGTACCGGCGGGAGATGCTTGATGAAACCGGTTTTTTCGATGATGATTTTTTCGCGTATTGCGAGGATACCGACCTGGGATTGCGGGGGCGGCTGGCAGGTTGGTCGGCAGTACTTGCCCGTGACGCTATCGTTTACCACCGCTATTCCCGCAGCGGTGGTGTGTTCTCTCCTCTGAAGCTGTATCTGGTTGAGCGCAATCATTTCTGGGTGGCGCTGAAAAGCTTTCCTGCCGTCATGCTGCTCTCCCTGCCGTTCTGGACGATGGTTCGCTATCTGGTTCAGGCACGATTGGTCGTGGGAGCGCGCGGGGCGGGAGCCCAGTTTCGCAACGCCTCGTCTGCAGAACTGATCAAGGCGCTGGTGCGGGGAGTAGGTGATGCACTCAAGAGCCTGCCGCAGTTGATCCGCAAACGTCGCATGGTTAAGGCTACCAGACGTCTGTCGCCGGGCGAAATGAGAATGCTGTTGAAAAAGTTTTCTCTTTCTTTCTCGGAGTTGCTTGATGCCGGTTAAAAGCCGGTCGTAACATGATGGTCAGGCACTAAGGTCAAGACTAAGCGTGTTTCCGGGGCTAAAATGAGCATAATCATAAACTGGCAGTACAACATCGGTCACATATGCACTCGACAACAGTGCGAGCTGGGGCTCGGGGAGAAAGTGGCTTTTCGTTGGATATCCGCCCGTCAGGAAAGGATCGACTACACCTTCAGTGACCTTGACCGTGAATCAAACCGGTTTGCCAATGTTTTGCAGTCGCTGGGTTTTGCCGCCGGTGACATCCTGTTTACCTTCCTTCCCAAATCTCCGGAACAATTCTTCAGCTTTCTGGGCGTGCTGAAGCTTCAGGTCATCTGCGGCACTCTCTTTTCAAACTTCGGTGACGATGCCTTGGTTGATCGTCTTGTTGATGCCAAAGCTAAAGGGATCGTCACTAAAAAGAGTTTTCTGAAAAAAATTATGCGTGTCCGGGACCAGATTCCCTCTCTGAAATACATCATCGTTACCGATATTGAAGAACACCTGTCAGCAGATACTCTCAGCTATCCGGCTCTCATGCGCGAGGCATCTGCCAACTTCATAGCACCACCGACCTCGCCGAACACCCCGTCGGTACTCCACTACACCTCCGGTTCCACCGGCAAACCCAAGGGCGTGCTGCACGTTCACCGCAGTATTCTGCATCAGAGCAGGACTGCATCTGAAGTGCTGACTCTGAATGAATCAGATATCTACTGGTGTACCGCTGATCAAGGCTGGGTGACAGGAACCTCTTACGGTATTATTGGTCCCTGGAGCCTGGGTGTTACGCAGATACATTATGGTGGCGGTTATGATGCCAAGCTATGGTTTGACCTTTTGCAGGGAGAAGCGGTTTCTGTCTGGTATACAGCCCCAACGGCACTACGTATGCTGATGCGGGAAGATGTCAAACTTTATAAGGGTTATGAATTGAATGCGCTCAGGCATATCTTCAGTGTTGGCGAGCCGCTCAACCCCGAAGTCATCACCTGGGCACGGACCACTCTCGGTAAGGATATCTACGATACCTGGTTCCAGACCGAGACCGGCGGCATCATGATCACTAACCGCCCAGGACTTGTTATAAAACTTGGATCCATGGGGACACCGCTGGACGGAATTGATCCCGCGATCATAGCCGATGATGGCGAGTTACTCGAAAACAACATACAAGGGAACCTCTGCCTCAAGACCGGTTGGCCCTCCATGTTTGTTACCTATCTTAATAATGAATCAGCTTATAATTCCAAGCTTAAGAACGGCTATTACTACACCGGTGATACGGCAGTCAGGGATGATGACGGTTATTACTGGTTCAAGGGGCGCAGTGATGATGTTATCAACACTGCCGGCCATCTGATCAGTCCCTTTGAAGTTGAAAGTGCTCTGCTTGAGATTGAAGAAGTGGCAGAGTCCGGAGTGATCGGTGCTCCAGATGAGTTGTTGTATGAAAAAATTGTGGCGTTTGTACAGCTTCACAAGCAGTTCAGCTGGTCCAGAGAGCTGGAAGTGAAAATTCGTCTCCATATCAGCAACAGAGCATCATCCATAGCAACACCGCAAGAGATTATCATCGTAGACGGCGTACCCAAAAACAAGAGCGGCAAGATCATGCGACGGGTTCTGAAAGCCCGTTATCTAGGGCAGGATGCCGGAGATATTTCCACATTGGAGGATTGAAATGGAATTACTGGGAAAATTGAACGAAATTTTCTGTGAAGTGTTTGATGATGACGATATCAAGATTGCCCCTGAAATGACATCTAATGACGTAGACGGCTGGGATTCGCTTTCGCATGTCAACCTGATAGTCACTATTGAAACGAAATTCAATATCCGCTTTTCCCATAAGGAACTGCTGACCTTCAAGAATGTCGGCGACCTGCTAAACAGTATTCGCAGCAAGATCACCACAGTTTGAGTGCAACTACTAGATAACTTGAATGCAAGCCGTGTAATCGTAACTTGTGAGGGCATCAATTGTGTTAAACAACCAATTTAGCGAATTAGCTTACCAAAAATACGAGCATGCTAATAGCCACATATTACAGTATATTCTTCAATCAGGTATTGTGAATCCCAAGGTGCTTGACGTCGGTTGCTGGATGGGCGCTTTTGGTGAACAGCTCAACAAACATATTTCCTGTCAAATAGATGGCATTGATATTAACGAAGAAGTATTAGGAATAGCGAAAACCAAGGGGTATCGTAACCTTTATAAAATTGATTTAAATAACGCAGACTTTACCGGGATTGATCAACAATATGATTTTATAATATTCGGTGATGTGTTGGAACATACCATAGACCCAAGCGGCATTATTAAACAATTGAAACTGAAACTGAATGTAAACGGGTTGATTGCTGTATCACTACCCAACGTGGGGTTTGTTTTATACAGGCTATTACATTTATTAGGTTATTGGGATTACAAGGAATATGGCGTCATGGATAAAACCCATTTACGTTTTTTTACCCTTCATTCCATGAAACGGTTTTTCAAGACAAATAATCTTCAAATTATGCAAACAGATCCTCATGTGGGATTGAATCGTTCGGCATTTGTCATTAAAAGTGCAAAAATACTGGCTAAAATGTATCCAAGCCTGTTTGCAATTCAAATCGTATTTTTATTAAACCCTGGTGGAAACGAGTTGAGTGGTGATTTGTTTCGTGGCGCGTAGGAACTTGAAACCTGGACAAGGATATTCGTATTCCCAGGAAGCGCTGAAGTTGCTTAATATGACGTTTATTCAGGAGCCAATGTGTCCTCTGATATAGCTCCACGATTGGCGAGGAATTCAGCTTACTATGCTATCAAAAGTTTTGTTGCACTTGCGGCAATGCTTTTGATTACTCCATATATTCTTAAAACTATTGGAAAAGATCAGTACGGAATATGGGCACTGGCGGGGGTGATGACCTCATATGCCCAGTTAAGCGACTTTGGCATAACTGAGAGCTTAGTGAAATATGCGGCTGAATATCATGCAAGTCGTGACTATGCAAGCTTGAACCGTCTGGTGAATACGGCAACCGTAGCTATGCTGTCTCTAGCTGTTGTTGTCGGATACACATTATACTCGATACTTCCCTTTATGATCAGGGACATCCTCAACATACCTTTATCGTTTCAGGTAGAGGCGCTGTTTATTTTCAGGGTAGCAGTAGTTATCTTTTTGTTTAATCTGATCATGGGCGTTTTTGCCACATTAGTTATCAGCTCTCAGGAAATCGGATACACCTGCTCGATCAATATAGCTACTTCAGTTTTTGGATTTGTCGGGACGATTGTTTTTTTGCAAATGGGTCTGGGTCTACGTAGTTTGATTGCTACAAACGCTATTGTTGCTATTTTTGTTGCTTTACTCAATATGTTAGTTGCATTCAGGCTCTTTCCGGAGTTGCAATTCAGTTTCAGGAAATGGGTCGATCTTGCCATGTTTAAGCAGATTTTTACTTTCAGCTGGAAGGTGCAGACGGCAAGTATTTCCCAGATTATGATTTTCCAGATTGACCGGATATTGTTGAGTCGTTATCTCGGGCTGGAAGCGGTAGCGTATTATGAAATCGGCAGTAATGCCGCTTACTATGCAAGATCCTTTTTATCCGTTCTCTTTACGCCGATGGTGTCTGCTGTTTCTGCATTACCGGTGCAAAACGAACATACACTTATTACCGGACTCTATCACCGCTCCTTCAAATTCATGGTCATGCTCGCGGTCCCTTTCTGTCTATTGGTAATAGCAATCGCCAGTCCATTTATTCAGATGTGGATGGGACCGGGTTTCGGTCTTTCAGCCATAACCTTACAGCTGCTTATGCCGGCATACCTCATAAATATTTTAACCGGGCCGGGTACCTTCATCCTCAACGGAATGAACCGTCCTGATGTCGCTATGCGCGCGGCCCTTTTTGCCGGCATTACCAACCTGCTTTTATGTTTTGCTCTGGTGAAGACTGTTGGATATTTTGGATTGATCATCGGCATTACCATATCGCTGGTTATGTCGGCGGGCTATTTCTTTTCCATGCTTCATCGTGTATTGCCAAATATCGAGTGGAGCATTTATAGAAGAGTTATTTTAAAACCGCTCGTATTTTCGATTCCTGCAGCGCTGTCACTTTATTACCTTGATTGTTTCTGGAGCCTTGCCAACCTGCCGGCTTTGATTACGTCATCTTTTTTTTATGGGCTACTGATAGTTCTGATGCTTCTCAAGAGCTCATACCTTGACAATTTTGAACGAAAAATACTGGACGGGCTGTTCTTGTTCAAACAACGGGTGAATTAGAAATATATATGAAAGATGTCCTGTCAGTATGTATGGCTACCCGTAACGGCAGCTGCTATATCCGGGAACAGTTGGAAAGCATACTGTCCCAGCTCGGACCGGATGATGAACTGATCGTTTCCGATGACGCATCAACGGATGATACTCTGGCCATTTTGCGCGGTTATAATGATCTGCGTCTTCGTATCTTGACAGATAACAAGTTTCACAGTCCGGTTCGTAACTTTGAACACGTGCTGCTCCACGCTCGCGGCAATATCATAGTGTTGTCTGATCAGGACGATATCTGGCTTCCCGGCAGACTCGACCTGATCCATGAGCGGCTTGACGATAACGTTGAACAAGTTTCTCTGATCATGTTGGATGGGGAGATCGTTGATGCCACCGGCAATTGCCTGGATAAATCCATCTTTACCGCTAATAGGGTCGGTCGTGGCATTCTGAAAAACATCTATGATAATACCTATACAGGTTGCTGCCTTGCTTTCACCAGACCGTTGTTGGACATTGCCCTCCCTTTTCCGCATCGTATTCCGATGCATGACATGTGGCTCGGGATTCTGGCTGAAATCTTCGGACAGGTCGAGTTTGTACCTGAAAAAACAATTCAGTATCGCAGGCATGGGTTAAATACCAGTTTTATCCGGCCAACTGTGTATGAACAAATTGCGAGGCGATTATTTCTTTCATTTAATCTGGCAATACGATCCATTGATATTAAGTGCTTCCGGCATCGGACCGTCTAAAGGAGAAATACTCGTCCGGGGTATGGTTGTGTAAACATCATCTGCTTGCATTCCTTTATTGTTGGTTATATGCTGGCAGCTTTGGATGCAACAGACAAATCGGCGAACAATAACAATGAGGTACACGGTAACAGTAGAGATTAAAATCATTAAGGGTGAAACATGAAAAAACTTCTTGTTACAGGTTCATCAGGGTTAATAGGATCAGAGGTCAGCAGATTTTTTCATGCCAAGGGGTTTCAAATCCATGGCCTGGACAACAACCAGCGCGCCGTCTTTTTCGGCCCACAGGGCGATACCCGTTGGACGCAAAAGCGATTGACTTCGGACTTGCCGAACTATTGTCACCACGAACTGGACATCCGGGATCGCCAGGGAATCATTGACCTTGTCAAGTCTCTCCGCCCTGCCTGCATCATCCACACTGCCGCCCAGCCATCTCACGACAAAGCGGCCAGCATTCCTTTCGAAGATTTTGAGACAAATGCGACTGGAACTCTGAACCTTTTGGAAGCAGCCCGGCAGTTCTGTCCTGAATCTCCATTCATCAATATGTCAACAAACAAGGTCTATGGTGACCTCCCCAACAGCATCCCCCTTAAGGAGCTTGATACCCGCTGGGAATATGATGACACGCGTTATGTGAATGGTATTCCGGAATCATTTTCCATAGACCAGTCAACCCACTCCCTCTTCGGTTCTTCCAAGCTGGCCGCAGATGTGATGGTGCAGGAGTATGGACGCTACTTCGGCATGCCGACCTGCTGTCTGCGTGGGGGGTGTCTCACCGGACCGAATCATTCAGGTGTCGAGCTTCACGGTTTTTTGAGTTACCTGGTAAAATGCAACCTGGAAGGTAAGCCTTATACAGTTTTCGGCTACAAGGGGAAACAGGTCCGCGACAACATCCATTCCGAGGATGTGGCCCGGTTCATGTCTGAATTCATCAATGCGCCACGTTGCGGCGAGGTATATAATCTCGGGGGGGGCAAGGATAACACCTGCTCAGTTCTGGAGGCATTTTCCCTGACAGAATCCTTTACCGGGAAGAAACAGGTTTATTCCTATGTTGACCAGAATCGCGTTGGCGACCATATCTGCTATTACAGCGACCTTTCCAAAATCAAGGCTCACTACCCTAAATGGTCGATAAGCAAGACCCTGGACCAGACGGTCTCAGAAATTGTCGATTCCTGGCGAAACAGGATCGGTGCTTGACACAATGAGAATCCTTATCACAGGCATATGCGGTTTTGTAGGCAGCACTATCGCTGAATACTGGCTCCGCAGCCATGAGGGAATTTCCATCATCGGGATGGACAATTTCATCAGACCCGGCAGCGAAGAAAACCGGCAACACCTGCAGCGACTCGGCATCAAACTCTATCATGGAGACATACGACTTCAGTCGGATTTTGAATCTCTCCCCGAAGTAGACTGGGTAATAGACGCATCTGCAAATCCCAGCGTGCTGGCCGGTATCGACGGCAAGACAAGCAGTCGACAGTTGATCGAGCACAACCTGCTCGGAACGGTCAATATTCTGGAATATTGCAAACGGCACGCTGCCGGTTTTATTCTGGTCAGCACCAGCAGGGTCTACAGCATTCTTCCCCTTGCCGAGCTTCCAGTCGAGACGGTTGGCGACGTTTTTAGGCTGAAACAGGACGGAATTCTGCCGGCAGGTGTAAGTGAAAAAGGTATCAGCGAAAACTTCAGCTGCGTACCCCCACTCTCGCTTTACGGCAGCAGCAAACTTGCATCCGAGCTACTGGCCCTCGAATACGGGGACACTTTCGGCTTTCCGGTCTGGATCAACCGTTGCGGAGTCATGGCAGGTGCGGGGCAGTTCGGCAGGCCTGATCAGGGCATCTTTGCCTACTGGATCAACGCCTGGATTAAACGCTCCCCGCTGGCCTATATCGGTTTCGGTGGCAGAGGATGCCAGGTCAGGGATTGCTTCCACCCGAGGGATCTGGTGTCATTACTCATGAAGCAGACCGCCACAGGAGCCTCCGCTGCCGTACGCACCGTCAATATTGGTGGCGGTATTCATAACGCAATGTCCCTGGTTGAATTAAGCAATTGGTGTACGGATCGTTTTGGTGGACACGCTGTTTTCAGCAATCCTACACCGCGTCCATTTGATCTGCCATGGATAGTCATGGATTCCACCCGGGCAGGCCAAATATGGGATTGGCAGCCACAAGCCTCACTAGACGACATCCTCTCCGAAATTGCACTGCATGCAGAGCAACATCCGGATTGGCTCGAACTTTCGGGGATACTATGACAACAACCGAATCACCACAACTGCGGCTGCTCTCACTTGTTATTCCCGCTCGAAATGAAGAAGGCTGCATATGCTCAGGAATTGAACATCTGCACCTTGAGTTGCGCCTGAATGAGATACCTCACGAGATAGTCGTTGTGGATGATGGCAGCACTGACAGGACCTGGGAGTTGCTACAGGAGTTGAGTGCCAGGATTCCTGAATTGCGACCGATAAAAAATGAGGGACAGCACGGTTTTGGCAGAGCCATCATTAAAGGACTCGATAACTATTCAGGTGATGCTGTCATCATCACAATGGCTGACGAGTCTGACGACAGCCGTGACGTGGTTAGATATTGGAGGGAGCTTGCCAAAGGTTATGACTGCGTTTTTGGCAGCAGGTTTATAAAGGGAGGGGGAACTGTCGATTATCCACTGTTCAAGCTGATAATCAACCGGCTTGCAAACACCTTCCTCCGTTTTATGTTCAATATTGCCCTTAACGATACAACCAATGCCTTCAAGGCCTATCGCAGAGAGGCTATTGATGGCTGTCGTCCATTCCTCTCGCCGCACTTCAATCTGACGGTGGAAATACCACTAAAGGCGATTGTCAGAGGTTATAGCTGGACTTGCATTCCGATTACCTGGAAAAACCGGAGAACCGGCGAGGCTAAACTTAAATTGAGAGAGATGGGGAGTCGATACCTCTTTATCTGCATGTATGTCTGGCTGGAAAAGATGCTTACTATGGGTGATTACAAGAAATGATGTTTTCCAGGTATTCCCAAACAGGTGAGAACCAACTCCCGAATTTTAAGAAATACTGCTGGATGCTGCTTTTCCTGATGACGCTGCTATCACTATATGACCTGTCATTGCAGCAATTTACTGCTCCAACTATACTCCGTCAGGCACAGACAGCCATGCTGACAGAGAATTTTGTCAAGGAAGGGTTCAAGATTAATGGTTTGTACCTGAATATCTTCGGCAATCAAAAACCGATCCTGGCTCTGGAATTCCCTGTATATAACTTTATCGTCGGTCTTTTTTTTCAAGTATTTGGTGCAAATCTCTTTTGGGGGAAACTGATAAGCTTTCTCGCCTCGTCAATTAGTCTCGCTTGTATCTGTCGACTGCTTAAAGATGTCTATAATGAGAAGGTCGCTGCATGGGGAGGGCTTTTTTTTGTTCTTTCCCCACTGGGCATGATGATGAGAACCGCTTTCCAGCCTGATTCTGTGGCGGTTATGTTTGTACTCCTTTCTCTTATTGCACTCCGGGAGTGGTTCTATAAACGTTCAGCAGCAACAATGTTTCTGTTTAGTATATTGCTTTTACTCGGCGGTTTGGCAAAATATCCGGTCATGGTGCCTTTTCTTCCCCTGATATCTCTGGCGTTTTTTACGAAAAATGATCGATTCTGTCTACCTGATATCAGGACCATCTTAATAATCGCAACAATATTTGTGTTTCCATTTCTTGCCTGGTATTTGTCCTGCGGACATATCACCGACGCAAGTTTCGGTAATGCTGCTTCTGACCGCTCAATGTTTCTGCTGGGAGATCTAAAACGTTTTTTCTCTCCGTGGTATTATGTCAATCCAATTTATTCTATTGTCATGCTGGCATGTTCAGGAATTGGAGTGTTCTTTTTTCTTTCCGGGCTAAGAAACCTGTCTCCAGTTGGAAAGGCACTGCTGGTCGGCATTCCGTTTTATTTCATCATAATTCCAACTGTTAAGGATCAGCATTATTACCTTTTTGCATGTACGCCGATTTTCGCCGCGTTTATGGCGCGAGGATGGCTTGTGCTGCTGGAAATCTGTAAGGAGCGTCAGTTGCTGCTGGTAAAGAACGCTCTGTTTATAATCTTTGCCGCCTGTTTTTCGTTTTTGTCGTTATATGCGATAGTTCTCAGAAATGACCGGGTAATGGTCGCCTCGGCGCAAACGGTCAACAGCCTCTCTAAGCCCGATGACCTGGTGTTTGCGGTGACAATGCATAACCGGACGGCAATATTCGGGGGAATAAATTCAACATTTTTTTATTTGGCTAAAAGAAAAGGCTGGAATGTTGACCTCGGCGCTTTTTCAAAACTTGACCAGAACATTCTTGACAGGATTAAAAAACAGGCTGAAACAAAACGCATAGCGGGCGCAAAATGGATGATTATAAGCTGGTATACGTCTGAATTAGAGTCACCAGTTGATGCGTACATACCTGCCAGTGCGAAAACAGGTGTTGATCCTGGAATTGATGGAAGGATCGTCTTTGATATGCTGAAAAAAGAGTATGCAACGGCATTTCAGGGGAAAAACTATGCTGTACTAAAACTGTGAAATTGTACGACCAATCTCCTGGAGGTTTTAGGTAAATAATGCACAAAACTATTGTCATTATTCCGGCATATAATGAAGAGAAGAGGATTGCTGCTGTTGTAACAGGCGTGTGCGCTGCTGTGCCAGACGCCATGGTTGTTGTCGTCAACGACTGTTCGCGTGACGACACAGTTGCTGTAGCCAGCAAGGCTGGAGCCATTGTGGTGTCCCACCCGTTCAACATGGGTTATGGAGCTGCAATTCAAACCGGCTACAAATATGCAAGAAATATGGGGTATGATTATCTGGTTCAGCTTGACGCCGATGGTCAGCATGACCCGGCGTGTATTCCAGCACTACTAGCTCCGGTGATTGCAGGAGAGGTCGATATTGTCATCGGTTCACGATTTCTTGGAAACAGCTACCGGCCGCCATTTGCGCGTAGAGCTGGAATGGCACTTTTTCGCACGATAGTTTCCATCGTAACCGGCAAGTTCGTTACAGATACGACATCCGGCTTTCAGGCTTTTAATCGTGACGTCATCAGCTTTTTCGCAACAGATATCTTTCCGGTAGACTACCCGGATGCCGATATGCTGATAATGCTTCACCGCGCAGGTTTTCGCATGTCAGAGGTTCCGGTTCGCATGTTTGAAAACAGTGAAGGGAAATCTATGCACAGTGGTCTTAAACCGCTCTACTACATGTTTAAAATGCTGTTGTCCATATGCGTGACACTTATGAGAGAAAAGGGAAAAGGTCGCTGAAAGGTCATATAACTGTACGTAGGTGAAAAGTAATTAATAAGCGGGGTGTTTATGCCTGTAAGCCAAAAACTGTTTGCGGTGCTGATTTGCTGTTTTGTATTTGTGGTAACAATAAATCTGGTTCGAAAAAGAAAACTACGCGAAGAATATTCAATACTTTGGCTCTTGACGAGCCTCTTTATGTTCGTTCTTGTAATTCGTTATGAATGGCTGGTTAAGCTGACAAGTTTAATCGGAGCCGGTTTGCCGACAACCACCCTGTTTATCTGCTCAATTATCTTCCTTATGCTTATAGCCGTTCAATTTTCAATTAAAATATCTCATCTGACTAACCAGATGAAAAACCTTGCCCAGGAAAATGCCCTCTTGCAGGCGGCAATAGCGGAGTCAAGGAACGTTGTTACCCAGGAGTGCTGCGGAGTGGCAGACGGTCCTATGAAACGATAACCTGTGATGAACATGAATAACAGGCTCATGCATATAACGTGTTTAATGAATACCAGGGAAAATAATGACTGAAAAAATTATCACAATATTGCGCCCACCCATAATCTATTCAAAAAAATCCTTTAGTGTCCCGGTGACTCCACCTATTGCAGTGGCCTATCTGACATCTGTCCTTATAAAAAATGGATATTCTGTAAATCCAATCGATGCAATCGGTGAGGATGTACATAATATTGATGATATGTCACGCGGTAGAAAAGCTCAGGGACTGTCATATGATTCTATTATTAAAAGAATTGGTCCTGATACCGATATTCTGGCTGTTTCAATAATGTTTTCCCAGGAGTGGCCACTCATACGGGATCTGATCAACAGCATCAGGACCGCATACCCCGATATAACCATAATTGCTGGCGGAGAACATATAACAGCTTTGCCGGACTTCAGTCTTTTGGATTGCATGGCACTTGATTATTGCGGAACCGGGGAGGGAGAGGAGTTACTGCTTGAGTTTGTTTCTGTAATGAGGTCAGGTGGAGATGTTCGAACCATAGAAGGGCTTTGTTTTCGCGACGGTGAACATGTTATTAAAAATCCCAGGAGGCAAAGAATAACCAATCTTGATGATTTGCCACGGCCAGCATGGAACACTATACCTATAGAAACATATTTATCCAGCGATTATGGAGGCGCAGGAACAAAGAGTGGCAGAAGTATGCCGGTCATTGCAACCAGAGGGTGTCCATATAAATGCAGTTTTTGTTCTAATCCGGTGATGTGGGGGCAGAAGTATATCATGCGCTCACCCGATTCAGTGATTGATGAAATCCAATACTATGTTGATGCGTACAATGCTACGCATATTGAATTTTACGACCTGACGGCAATTATCAACAAAGAATGGATCATGAAGTTTTGTCGCTTGTATCTTGAAAACAATCTGATGGTTAGTTGGAGCTTACCCACAGGCACAAGGTCTGAAGCTCTTGACCAGGATGTTATTGAAATGCTCTACAAAACAAGGTGCAAATATCTTGTGTATGCTCCTGAAAGCGGTTCAGCAAAGACACTGAAGAAAATACACAAGGAAGTGCATTTAGATGCCTTGGTCAAGTCAGTCAAAACGGCAGTCAAGAACGGTATTAATACCAGATGTAATTTGGTGATCGGTTTTCCGGAAGAAACACTCAAGGATTTACTTGTGACATTGCTGTTTCAAATTAAATTAGCCTGGCATGGTGTTGATGATGTCCCCCTGTATCTTTTCTCTCCGTATCCTGGTTCTGAATTGTTTGAATATTTAAAAAGAACAGGAAGTATCCCTGAAATTAATGATGACTATTTTGATTCCTTACTAGGTCAAATGGACCTTAATTCCTGCACAGTGTACAGTGAAGAGGTGTCAGGCCAAACGATCCGGTGGCTGAGGTTAATAGGTATGTCGTTATTTTACGGCACTTCATATCTGTTACGGCCGGTTCGAATAGTGAGAAGCCTGAAAAATATTTTCATCACAAAAACGACCAATACGGTATTTGAACAGCGCATTCTTGAGATGCTCCAGAGAAGGAAGCAGGTATGAATTATAATGGTTCAGGTAATCACTCTTGAAAATACTGACCAAAATATCAAAAAGCTGTGATTTAATAACTATTCACCAAAGAATGATATTCCATGTAGTGTTGCTGGTGCTTTTCAGTTCGGTAATATATTTTAACTCTATTAATGTACCCTTCATTCTGGATGACTACTACAGTATTGATTATTATGGGAAAAAAGATCTTCTAGAACTTATACTTCACGGCAGTCTGCGTCGTGTGGCAGATATTACCTTTGCCTTGAACTATCGCATTCACGGTTTGCAGGTTACGGGGTATCACCTCACAAATTATGCAATTCATCTTTCCACCTCAATTCTCCTCTATTTCATTATGGTTTCAGCTGTTTCAGCCTTACGTATTTCATTTACCGCGAATAAATGCATCGCGGAGGATTTGAGTCCGGCCGAACTATTTCTCCCGCTTGCCGTATCGCTGTTGTTTGTTATTCACCCCGTTCAGACCCAGGCAGTTACCTATATCATTCAGCGTTACACATCTCTGGCGACGTTATTTTATCTGTTATCAATATTTCTCTTTCTCAAGGGCCGGCTTAATCTTGAAAGGTTCGGCTCATGCCTGAAAACATGGGTTCTGTTTGCGAGCGCTGTTGTTGCATGGCTTCTGGCCTTGGGCAGCAAACAAATTGCGGTCACATTGCCATTCATGCTGCTTATACTGGAAATATTCCTGTTCCGTGGCCGTCTCATTAACCGCCGCTGTTACGCTATCTGTGGAGTACTCGTCACTATAATTCTGGCTATAGTATTATATAAATGGCACGGCAGCTCGCTGGATGATTTTCTGTTTGATCTGAATCATGCAACGGCTGAAGATCAACATACTTCAAGAACAACATATTTTTTGACTCAGACCAGGGTTGTCGCAACCTACCTGGGTTTACTTTGTCTGCCGATTGGTCAGAGCCTGGTACAGGATTCTCCTATCTATAAATCAGTCTTTTCGGTGCCTGTGATTTTATCGCTGACTTTACATGCTTTTCTGGTTACCTCTGCCGCGATTCTGTTCAGAGTTTCCAGACTGAATCTCCAGTCTGATGAATGGTTACGAGGTGTGTTTCAGCGACTGGCTTCATTGGGAATTATCTGGTTTTATATAGCAATGGCGCTTGAATCAAGTATCTTTCCAATTATTGACGTAATCTTTGAGCATCGAATCTATCTGCCTTCAGTCGGTTTCTTCATGACGATAGCCTCCATTGCTGCATTGGTTGGTCAAGGCAGACGAAATGGCGCCAAGGTATTGTGGGCAATGCTTATAGCTGTTTGTGTCATTCTCGGGTTCATGACAATAGCCCGCAACAGGGTGTGGAGCAACTCTCTTGCGTTGTGGCAGGAAGCTGCGAGTAAATCGCCTGACAAATGGCTTGCACAAGCTAATCTTGCCAATGAATATCTGGTGCGGAAAATGCCGGAAAAAGCCATACCTCTCTACATACGTGCCATGGAGTTAAAGCCCGGCTTATTCTTTAATACTAAAGTTAATTTTGGTAATGCCTTGAAAGCATTGAATAGATATGAATCAAGATTCACAACAGGAGAGGAATTTCTATTGCCTGGTGGGCCTTTGGGCAGCAGCACTCTTGATTATAGAAACATGGCCAGGTGGGAGAGTGTAATCAACAATAATATGGGATTGGCTTACGAATATCTGAAGGAACCGGGAAAAGCGATAAAAGCATATAAAATATCTGTTATTACAAATCCAGCCTATGATCTGGCCTGGTATAACCTGGCACTGCTTGCGGCCGGAATAGGTGACAAAGGTCTGGCTGATGAGGCGTTAACACAGCTAAAAAAAATCAATCCAGCTCTGGCAGAGGATGCTAAAGGGAAGACAGTCAAATGATTTACGCATAAACCTGATTGCGTCTGCTCGTTCAGGAGGCCGTCGCCGAACTGACAAGTTTAAATTATTGCGGATTAAGTTGCACTGAAGGATGTTGCTTCCGGATTGTTTTTGCAGCTTGCCGTTCAAGGATAGGGTTGATTGTTCTCAGAGCCTTCAATGACGATGCTGTATTGCCTGTGTCGCTCTGGCGCGCCGCTACCAGGGCCAGGTTGTACCAGGCAAGGTCAAGCATCGGGTTAACGGTTACAGCCTTCAGATAGTTTTCCCGCGCCATGGTTAAGTTACCCAAATGCTCATATGCAAGTCCCAGGTTGTTGGAACTGATTGCCAACCACTGTGTTCTGTATGCCGGGTTAACCGTTTCGACAGTGGCGTGATATTTCAGGCCATCTGAACATCGCCCCTCGTATTCCTCAATTATCCCGATCGTAGAGTTTAAGTTCATCCAGTAAATGTCCCGGTCGGATTCAAGCTCCACAGCTTTCACGAAAAGCGGCAGTGCCATCTCCGGCAGAAATCTTCTGACATATAACATACCGACAGCCAGGCTGGCTCTCGCCTTGTTCGGCGATTTATGCAACACATCCTGTGACAGAACCATTTCATCTGACCATATCCGGTTGCGGGCAATCGTGCTTGACGTGAGAACGAAACAGAGCAGTACAATTGTTATCCAACTGCCATTGCGAAATCGCTGCCGATGGTTAGCAATTCCGGCAATACATGCCGCTGCAGCCATGAAAAAACCGGCCGAAGGAAGATACACTCGGTGTTCAAAGATTACGTCTCTGATCGGGATCAAACTCGACTCTACGCTCATGGCGAGGTAGAACCAGAAAATTCCCAGGCACGCGATCCGCATGGATATTCCTGCCGCTGGATTGCCGGAGGTCAACTGCTTTTGTGAACGAATAAAAAGGGTAAATGCTATCCCTGCCAGAGAGATGTGCAGCAGCA
Source organism: Geobacter sp. (assembly GCA_025360785.1). Taxonomy (GTDB): domain Bacteria; phylum Desulfobacterota; class Desulfuromonadia; order Geobacterales; family Pseudopelobacteraceae; genus JACRCG01. The sequence continues at coordinate 49,687 of JANYBN010000045.1, read as the reverse complement.
TGGCAGCAAACACGGATGGGTAAAACAGTGAGTGATACACAGGATAGTCGTAGTCCCAATTCTGATTGACCGGAAGAATTAACAAGCGGAGATAAGTTGCCACAACCCTGAACTGCGTCAGCAGATAGTCCGACCTGGAAATATTTCGAGTTTCCGCTGCTATTTGGTTAAGAATGATCTCGGGACTCACCAAACCCTGCGTATACATCAGTTGAAGTGGAATTACCAGCATCAGCCCGGCAGCAAGGGCTATAAAAAGCCGGTTTTTAAGTAATTGTCCCCTGAAAAGTAAAGACTCAAGCGCAACTATCATAATCGGCAGCGTGAAGGCGATCTCTTTGCTTTTCATCGCCAATATAGCCAAAAAGAAGCATGCCGGACCCCACGACCAGATACGCAGCTTTTTTGTTTCATCTGCTAACGAGAGACGAGCCATAAGGTAGGACAGCAGTGAGCTTAAGTAGAGGAGGGTCGCCAGAGAGGTGTAGCGCTGGGAAATATAGGTGACTGCCTGAGTCTGGACAGGGTGGCAGACAAAGAGCGCCGCCGTGGCAAACGGGATAAAGCGTTGCATGAAGGGATGGCATTCATCATCTGATAAAATAAGAAAAGTTTGTTTCAGTGCTTCGATGGCTCGATGAACAAGCAGATAGATGACGCCTGCCGATGATAGATGAATTGACAGATTAATCAGGTGGTATCCCAAGACCTGCTCTCCGTGCAGAAGGCGGTTCAGGGCAAAGGTGATATCCGTAAACCATCTGGCCTTGTGGAAAAAACTTTGTATGCTGTACAGATCACTATTGAGGCTGATAGAAACGCGAATTGTCGAGTGATCATCAAGCTGCAAAGGTACGTTGAGAGAGTTGGCGTAGGAAGCAATACCCAGAAGCAGAATTATCCCGATATGAAAATATGGGACGGATGCGCAATGTCCCCTGTTATCTCTGCTTGCTCTCTGCACCATTACACCTCAAGTCACCGTAACTTAGCAAAATCCTGTAAGGGGCTACCACATCAGTATTAATAATTGTGTAAATATTCATGTTCATGGTTTAGCCACCGGCTTCAATAATCGGCTTCCTTCATTATCAACTCTCTACTTTCCGTACCTTAAAGAAGCGTCCCTTGATCTTGTTTCCGGTCAGGCAGGTCAGAGCCTGCTCGGTACTCGCCCGCATCACTGCCACATAGGCGTGGCAATCAAAAACATCAATTTTGCCGACTTCGCTCCCTGCGATCCCTCCCGCGCCGGTCAGGGCACCGAGGATATCGCCGGGACGCAGCTTGTTTTTACGGCCGCCATCAATGCAGAGGGCCACCATTGGGGGCGTTAATGTGGCGCCGGCAGCTGCCGTCAACGAGGCCGAATCTCCCCTGGTGATGCTGCTGCCGAGAGCGCTCTCAATCGCCTGAACACGCCGGTTTTCGTGCGCGGTCACCAGGCTTATGGCCAGACCCTGTTCCCCCGCGCGTCCGGTCCGGCCGATGCGGTGGGTGTGAATCTCCGGGTTGCGGGGCAGCTCATAGTTGATAACCGCCGCCAGCTCTTTGATGTCGAGACCGCGTGCCGCCACGTCGGTGGCCACCAGGATCGAAACACTCTTGTTGGCGAAGCGGACCAGCACCTGATCGCGTTCGCGCTGTTCCAGATCGCCATGAATAGCTGCTGCCGCGAAGCCCGCCTTGGCCAGGGCAGCGGCCACCTCCTGACACTCAATTTTAGTGTTGCAGAAGACCAGAGTCGATTCCGGGCGGTAGTGTCTGATGATCCGCGTTACAGCCGCTGTCCGTTCGTCCGGCGCCACCTCGTAGAGAATCTGTTCAATGGCCCCCTCGTCGTGGGTCTCATCGACACTGACCTCTACTGGTTCGTGCTGGAGAGTCTCACTGAGCGCGCTAATTGCCGCAGGGTAGGTGGCAGAAAAGAGCAGGGTCTGTTTCTTATGCGGGGTGGCGGCGATGAGCGTGCTGATATCTTCCTGAAAACCCATGTCGAGCATGCGGTCGGCCTCGTCAAGCACCAGGGTCTGCAGTGAAGTAAGGTCGAGACTGCCACGGCGCAGATGGTCGAGGAGTCGGCCCGGTGTGCCGACGACCACATGGGCGCCATGTTCCAGTGAACCGAGCTGGGGACCGAAGGGGACGCCGCCGCAAAGGGTCAACACCTTGATGTTGTCGGTAAAGCGGGCCAGGCGTCGCAACTCTTTGCCTACCTGGTCGGCCAGTTCGCGGGTGGGGCAAAGCACCAACGCCTGTACTCGCGAATAGGTCAGCTCAAGGCGCGTCAGCAGGCCGATGCCGAAGGCCGCCGTCTTGCCGCTGCCGGTCTTCGCCTTGGCGATCACATCCTTGCCGGCCAGAATCAGCGGCAGGGTGTGGGTCTGGATGGGCGTCATCGCGGTATAACCGAGAGAGGCGAGGTTCTTGAGCATGGGGGTCTTTAAGTGGAGCGCGGAGAATGATGTTGTGGTCATAGGATACTCTCATTTTGACAGCGTATTTCTTACGTTACGTTGCTTTTGAATTTGGACGATTTTGAGTTATAGCATGGAACGAGAGATATCTATTGCTTAAAAAAACAACCGGGGAGCGTTATGGATTAGCGCCCCCCGGTTTATACTTCTAACCATATTGTCGAACGGTAAATTGCATCCTACTGTTTTTTATCAGTATCCTTGGATTCAAGTACGAACGAGTACAGGTTCATGCACTTCTGCAAGCGTTTGAGATAGATTTTTCTCGGTGTTTCCTCCAGTGAATCAACCACAGGTCTGAGTTTATCACCCCTCTGTAAGAGTGTTTTCAGTTCATCTTTCAATAATGACATGGCCCCGTCAGTTTTTGAGCATATATCCATAAACTCCTGCTGCCATAATTCCTCTGCAAAAACAGCTGGATTTAGACCTTGGTAGCGGGGAGATATGATCGGTACGATAAACAGAAATATGATTAGGGCCGATATTATAGTTGGTTTATTTAATATTCTCATGTCAGTTCCTTGAGATTGCGGGATGGCATCTTTTGCAGTCATCCATTGGAAATGCCACCCTCAGATGACAGGCGCCGCAAAACTTGCCTTTCAATATGTACTCCATGGAAAAATGTGCTGTGGTTTTCTTTTTAATGTTGAAGACATCAGGATGACAATTGCTGCATTCAAGCCACCCCATATGTGTTTTATGGGAAAAAACTGCCGGAGCGATACCGCCCCATGCCGCCTCAAGAACCAGATTTTTATCAAACGGGATGTCGCCGGATTCTGTTTTTATAAAGTTCTGCGGGGTAATCAGCCCAGCTTTCAATGCTTCAACCCAGTTGATGCCATCACCTATTGAGGTTTGCGGGAAGCCTTTTTTTGCGAATTCAATAAACTTTTCCGAATTGTAGGCGATATCACCGCTATGGCATTTGTCACAGTTCCCGTTAAGTTTAAAGGCTTTCTTGCCATTATGACAGGCACCGCAAAATTTCCCTTTTCTTATTTCAACGGCACGTATCTCTGTTGTATTCGCCTTCAAGTTGAAATCCAGTTCTGTATGGCAGACACGGCAGGTATATTTTGTCCTATGTTTCCAATGCGAAAAGACAACCGGCAGGACGCCGCTGCTGGCGGAAACCCGATTCATAATTATATTACCGAACTCCTCCCTCGGAGGAAGGGTAGGCAAAGTAAAGGTCTCACCGCCCCATGAGGCAGAGGCAGAGAGGATTAGAGCTGTCAACAGAATAGATATCCTTTTCATTGAGGCGGCTTAGCGTGACATCTTTGACAATCCGTAAGAGGAAATGCCACGCTGGTGTGGCAGGCTCCGCAGTATTTATTGTCAAATATTTCCACCATCGAATACTTTGTACTTCCCTTCTTGACACCAAGAAACAGATCCGGATGGCAGAGTTCGCACCCGTTCCATACCGTATGTTTCTTGTGTGAAAAGATAATTTCAGGCATACCCTCTGTTTTGGCTGTCAGGGAAAAATCCTTCTGTTTGACCATGTCTGACCGTTTTATTGAAACACCCTCAAGAATATCTACAGGTTTGATCAGTCCTTGCTCTTCAGCTTTTTCCCAGTCAATGCCATTGCCGAACCTCCCTTTGGGAAGACGTTCGGCAAGTTTATCGAAATCATCCTCTTTCCTGGAGCTTATTGTTTCGGTATGGCACTTTTTGCACCGGAAGAGGTCGTCTTTAGTAACAGCATTTGAACATGCGGCAAAGACCTTTTTGTCACCGGATGCCATCTTGCCATTGTGACAGGTGCCACAAAAGTAGCCGCGCATATTGTCAGCTGCCTTAATCTGGGTTGCCCCGGCCTTCATGGCAAAACCGATATCCACATGGCAGAGACGGCAGGTGAATTTTTCCCTATGTACCCAGTGATCAAACATTACCGGTGCAAGATTGTTTCTGGTTGAATTGTTGTTGATGACAACCATGCCATATTCAAACGGTTTAGGACGTTTTTTCTTGACGCCGCTCTGAGCTGCAAAAGCAACACCGGTAATGCATAAGACTATAAATATCGTCCAAAAGGTTTTTTTCATGCCCATTCTCCCTTAGTAACATCAATAGTTAAACCATGAAATTAAAAAAATACTGTAAACATAATACATAATGAATTGTTCTTTGCAATAAATTAATTATTTATCTGCTATATTCATGATTCATGCATCTACTCATTATTGCTGGGTAAAATCAGCGAAGCGCTCAAATTTATGCCAATTGTCTGCGCATAGGACAGACACTGCAGCCACATAAATATTAAGTTTCAAAATGTAGGCATATATTGAAAGTTTAGTATTTTTGGCTAATACATTTGTTGCTTGCAAAAACCTGAAACTGATGTATAACAGGACAAAAATAGTCGTATTAAACATTAGTCAAAGGAGGACAAAAGTGGAGAAATCAATCAAAGGGACAAAAACCGAGCAGAATCTGCTGAAATCATTTGCCGGAGAGAGTCAGGCGAGAAACCGCTACACATATTTCGCTGGCGCTGCCAAAAAAGAGGGTTTCATTCAGATTGCCGATGTTTTTGAAGAAACGGCCAATCAGGAGAAAGAACATGCCAAACGATTTTTTAAATTCCTGGAAGGTGGTGATCTGGAAATAACCGCTTGTTTTCCAGCCGGCAAGATCGGAACTACGGCTGAGAATCTCCTGGCTTCTGCAGATGGCGAACATGAAGAGTATTCGCTTGTTTATCCTGAGTTTGCCGCTACTGCCAGGGAAGAGGGCTTTCCGGCGATAGCAGCGGTATGGACGGCAATAGCGGTAGCCGAGAAACAGCATGGGAAAAGATATCGCGACCTGTTGGCAAATATCGATGCCGGCCGCGTCTTTACCAGAGATGGCGATGTTGTCTGGCGCTGTCGTAACTGTGGGTATCTCCATACCGGTAAGAATGCTCCGGAAGTCTGTGTAGCCTGTCTGCATCCTAAAGCGCATTTTGAACTGCTTGGCGAAAACTGGTAATAAACCGGGTACTGCTTCAGAATAACTAAAATTCAAAGGAGAAATACACAATGGCAAAATTACTTGAAGTCTACAAATGCAACCTGTGCGGCAATATTGTAGAGGCTATCCATGCCGGTGACGGCGCTCTTTCATGCTGCGGTGAAGAGATGGTTTTGCTGTCTGAAAACACCGTTGATGCTGCCAAAGAAAAGCATGTGCCGGTAATCGAGAAAGTCGATGGCGGGTATAAAGTGACTGTTGGCAGCGTGGCGCATCCGATGGAAGAAAAGCACTACATCGAGTGGATCGAACTGGTTGCTGACGGAAAAGCATATCGCCAGTTCCTCAAGCCTGGTGAAGTAGCTGTGGCTGTTTTCCGTGTTACGGCTTCCTCCGTAACTGCTCGTGAACTGTGCAACCTGCACGGGGTTTGGTCTGCTCAAGGCTGATAATTATTTCGTATAATCTTGCAACACAAAAGCCCCTCCGGAAATCCGGAGGGGCTTTTGTGTTGCAAGATAGCCCTGAAATGTAAGCACGATCTAACATGGGTATGCCCCCGTGCTTTTAAACTCCATGCGCCGCTTTACACCCATACACCACTCATGTATTATCCCTGCCGTGAAACGTATTTTATCCCTCTACATAATTCGTGAAATATCCTCGCTTTTCCTGCTTGGCATTGTCATTTTCACCCTGGTTCTGCTGATGGGGCGCTTGATCTCGCTAACGGATCTTGTCGTGTCTCATGGTGTCCCGCTGGCCGATGTCAGCAGGATGATCCTTTATCTTGTCCCTTCCTTTCTGGTGTTTACCATTCCGATGGCTTTTTTGCTGGCAGTGCTGCTGGCGTTCGGACGACTTTCGGCCGATAACGAGATCGTCGTCATCAAGGCCTGCGGCTTAAGCCTGTTCCAGATGATGCCGCCGGTAATCATCTGCGCACTTGTTGCGGTGCTGCTTGCGCTTGGGGCCAGTTCAATCGGTGTCCCTTGGGGTAACAGCGCATTCAAGGAGCTCAGCATTCTGGTGTTGAAGCGGAACATCACGGCGACCATTCGCGAGAAGACTTTCTGGGACGATATCCCGGGTGTCGTCATGTATACAGAACATTATGATGAACAGAGTCGGATGCTTAAAGGCGTTATTATAAACGATGGACGCAATTCTGATCGTCCCATGACAATATTTGCGAGGGACGGGGTCATTTCGAGCGCGCCAGGAAGTCAATCACTGCTTCTGTCTCTGCATAATGGTTCTATTCATATTGCCGGTACCGGCGGTCTCTACCGACTGGTTCAATTCGGTGAATACATCATGACGGTCGGCGAAAAAGGTAACAGCGGTGTAATATCGCGTAATGAACCGGATATGTGGTTATCCGAGCTTCAGCGCAAGATTGATGATCCAGCGACTTCAAGTAAAAGCCGTCTGAAAACCCTGGCGGAGTTTCACAGCCGCTTTACCTTTCCCTTTGCTTCTCTGGTCTTCGCAATTCTGGCGGTTCCTCTTGGAATCCAGAATCGCCGTGCTGGTAAATCAGGTGGTTTCACCATCAGCATTGCAATAATAATAGCCTATTATATACTTATGTCAGTTGCACGGACGCTTGCGGAAAGGGGCGATGTCCAGCCTCTTGTCGCGCTCTGGATTCCTAATCTGATTTTCTTTTGCCTTGGATGTTTCTTTTTACGAATGGCATCGCTGGAGAAAAACATTACTATTTTACCGCAGAATAAACTGCTTCATTATTTCAGGAGAACGTCCTGATATGAGTATACTCGACCGATATATCGGCCAGACATGGTTACGGATGCTTATGCTCTGTTTGAGCGGTTTTATCGGAATTTATCTGGTTATAGATCTGATTGAGAATATTCCCCGCTTTCTACGTGCGGGGGGGGCAGCAGGTGATGTTGCGCTGTACTTTATCTGGAAGTTTCCGGAAATGATAGGTCGCACCGCCATGTTCTCGATTCTTATGGCAACTCTTCTGACGCTTGGAGTGCTGTCGCGCGACAGCGAAATTACTGCTTTGCGGAGCTGCGGTGTCAGTCTGTTGAGGATTTCAATGCCGATGCTGGTGCTCGGTCTGATAGCCAGTATTTTGTTGATGATAAACGGCGAATTGATTTTGCCTCATAGTTATGCACGCACCGAGCAGATTCATCGGGTCAGGATCATGAAAAGTGTCGAGCGTGCAAAGTTCAAACGCAACAATATCTGGTTCAGGTCCAGTTCTATGATTCTTCAAGCACGTCTGTTTGAACCTAAGACACGAACTTTGAGTGGATTAGTTGTCTGGAGCGTTGACGATTCCATGAATCCTGTCAGCAGGATTGACGCGGATTCGGCTGTCTACAGCGCCGGCAGCTGGCTTCTGCATTCCGCATCCTTAAGAAGTTTTCAAGCGGTGGACGGATATGCGCCGCAGTTTAAGCAAACGATGGCGCTTGATCTCGGCCTTAAAGTGGAAGATTTGCAGGTGTTGGATATTGATGCTGATAATATGAGTATCAGCGCTCTGAAGGAATATGCGGAAAGTCTGAAGCGTGGCGGCTATCAAGCCTATCGTTATCTAACGCTGATGCACACCAAGATTGCTTCACCTTTTGCAGCACTGATTATGGTGCTGCTAGGAATTCCCTTCGCTCTGCGAAATAGCCGCTCAAGCGGCATTGCCATCGGCATCGGTGCCGGTGTCGGAATCGGTTTTGCGTATTTTATTGTCAATGCTGTGCTGCTCTCATACGGTAGAAGCGGTGTTTTAACTCCGGTGGCTGCCGCCTGGGGGGCTAATGTTATTTTTATGCTGGGCGGAATCTGGATGTCGATGACGGTTAAAGGGTGATGCCAAAATCCAGGAATTAAATAATATAATTAATGATCGGGAGGGCCACAATGCTACTTACATCTATACGAACACTTATTTATGTATTCTGTCTTTGTATCGCGTTCGAAGCATCAGCCGCTGTACGTACGAAGCGGGTAAATGTTGAGCCTGCTCCTGTCGCGGTTCCGGTCTCAGTTCCAATTGCTGTCCCGGTCGTGCCGATATCAGTTCTTAGCATCATCCCGGCCCAGGCGGAACCTGGTGCAAGGGTGATGTTGTCCGGAAGCGGCTTTGGGGAAACTGCCAGCGTATTCCTTGGGAGCGTTGGGATTCCTGCCAAGATTGTCGATACCAGGATCGCCGAATTTACCGTACCAACACAAATGGCGGCCGGCTTGTATGCCCTGTATCTGAAACGTTCAGACGGCACACTCGGCAGATCCTACAATTTTACGGTTCTTCCGTTACGCCCAGTACTCAGTTCGCTGCAGCCGTCCCAGATTATCTACTGTGCAGCAGGCAGGGAGCGCGAAGTTATTGCCCGTGGTAGTAACTTCACCGACGCTTCGATGCTGTTTTTTGACGGGGCAGCGATCGGCAGCACTATTATTTCACCGGATTCAATCTCTTTTACGATCCCGACTGTGCCGGGTGGGCTACATCAGGTGCAGGTGAAAAATGCACCTGAAAATAGTTCGGTGCCGATGACTCTGGTCGTCGAAACGAAACCGGAGATTAGTCAGGTGACAGTTGGGGATGAGCATGTCAGCTTTTATGAACTGATTATTACCGGGAGGAACTTCAGTCAGAATTCTTCTATTTATGTTGATGGTATGCAAATCGGCGGGCGTGGTGGACAGGACATGGCAGAGCGGGAAAAATTGATCTATGTTGACTGCACAAAATTAATCTACCAGCGACATCCCTATTCTCCGGTTAATAAAGATTTTCGTCTTCAGGTCGTTAATCCAGGAGGAGAAGGAAGTCAAGTTATCACCGTAACAGCGCCTTGACCAGGATTTTTGTCTGGAATTACATTTTTTGCCCTGAGGCAAGAGACCCTTCTTTGACAAAGAAAACGAAACCATTCTTTTCATAAAGTTTTTTAAAATCAGGGTGCTTGTCAACAAATTCTTTCGACGAAACATTCTTACAAACTATATAAACCGGTTTGTCTGAAGGACCTGTTAACAGCGAACTTTCATTGAGAGCAGCAGTGACCTGAGGTGCAGGTTTCTTGAAGTAGAACAATTGCGCGTAACTTTTGAATCCATAAGTTTGGATATAACAGTTTTCAGTGCTTTTAAGTTTATAAAATTCAATTGCAGCATTTTGGCTGTATTTTTCAATACGTGGAACAATAATAAACAATATTAAATTTATAAATATTATTGTGGAAATGAAAATACCAACAAAACGCGTAGTTAAGTTGATTCCTTTATAATAAATGAAAACAAGAACTGCTGAAAATAAAAGCACTCCGATAATAAATTCAAATCCTGACCAATAAACGGTCGCTTGTAAGTTCCCCTCAGCAAATTTATCTTTTATCAAGCCTGAAGTAATGATCTTGCTTTTGTTGACAACAATCAGCTGCAACGCTATGAGAACGAGCGCAAAAAACGAAGTAACGGCAAGTAAGAGCGTTTTCTGTAGCCTGGTAAAAGGAGTGTTGTCCTTTATTTGGTTATAGATACACACGGTAGCCAGAAAAGTCAGTGGAAAATAGCAGAGTGAGGAATAGTGCACGATCTTAGTTTTGACGATGCTGAACAGGATCAGCACAACCCAAAATAATATCAGCATAACAGAGTTAAATACCCGATGCTTTTCATCCTTTCCGGTGATTTTAAACAAGGCAGGCAGAGCAAATATACTTGCCGGAAAGACTCCAAAAAACAGTACTACAAAATGGTATCCGAAAAAACCGCCGTGTCCGGCGCCTTTAGTTTGAAATAAACGCATCTGATACACAATGAAATCATGAACCAGTTTGCCGTTACCTTGCGCGTATTGAATAAAAAACCAGAGTCCGGCAACAAAACTTAGTACTGACAAAAAAAACAGAACATACCATAAATTAGTACGACAATTTTTAAGCAAACTTGAGAAGCTGAATTTACGATATTGTGAAAGAATAAAAATGCCGGTTGTAAGCCCGATAACGAGTAGCGCTACCGGGCCTTTTGTAAGGATAGCCAGGCCTGTGCATAATGCAGATGCGGCAATATATGAAAGTTTGTGCCGGGTTTGGTCTGATGCAATAAAGCGGATCAGGAAGTATATTCCTGAAAAAATGAAAAGATTAAACCACGGATCAATAATTCCTGATTTGAAATAGAAGAAGGGCAGCACCGAACAGGCATAAACCATTATCCAAAGCCAGGCAAATGCGTTGTCGTAAAGCTTCCTTCCTGTTTCAAACAGAAATAACAAGGTGGCAATGCCGCAGAGCGCATTAGGCAAACGGGCGGCAAATTCTGAAATTCCAAACAATTTCATGCAGCAGACCTGCATCCATATAAACAATGGCGGTTTTTCCCAAAACGGCTGAAAATCTATTTGAACGGTTAAATATTTTTCGGTAACGATCATTTCACGGGCGCATTCGGCAAAGTTTATTTCATCCCAATCGAACAGATGTAAATTGCCAATAAATGGGATAAATAAAAACGCCGACAGAATTATAAGTAAATAACGCTGATTGGAGATACTTAAATTAAAAGGCATGGGAGTTATCCAGGTCAAGTTTGATGTGAAGACATTGTATAGATGGATATGAATCCACTAACAATTTTCCGGAGTATTGTTTCTTGTGAGGGAAGTGTAAAGAGACTTGCTGAACCATTGAGGGTTTTTTGTATTCAGAAATAATTCTGTTCCCAATGCAAAGATAACACCTATGAACGACCCGGCAACAATGTCGCTAAGAAAATGTTGTGATAAATAAACCCTGGAAAACGCTGTCAGTGAAGCAACCACAAAACACATAAATTTAATATATTTATTGTTTGTGAACATTGCTAATACCAGGAATATGCTGAATGCGCTGGTGCTGTGCCCTGAAGGAAAACTATAATTTGTGTGAACAGAAACACCTTCAACCATTCGCAGGTTGTATGAACCTGCAAAATACTTTATAGGCCGTAAATGATTAGAAAATATGAAATTTTTCAGCAGTTGAACAAAAATTCCCGACAAAAGAGTTGCACAAGCAAATAGGACCGATTTTCGGTACGATACAAAAAGTAAAATAAGTATTACAAAAACAGCAAAAACGGCTAAATCACCTAAGTAGGTTATATATTTGAAAAATGTATCGAAAAAAGAATTGTAATGCTGGTTTATGAAAATATGAATCTGACCTTTTGTAAACATCAGAAGGGTAACAATACATAGGGATACAAGAGCCAGATACGGCAAAATAAAGGGGAAATTCTTAACAACCAGTGATTTCAGATAAAACAACAGTTACCCCCCAAACATTTCATACCGTTTGATATGTGAGCGATGTAAAACAAACTGGCAAACAGTTGTAACTACACCCAATCCATATCTTACACTTGGCCAGAATTTAATTGAAGACGCTTCCGGGAAATACTTTGTCGGACAGCTGATCTCGCCAATATTAAAACCAAAAATGACCGCCTGAGCCAGCATCTCATTGTCGAACACAAAATTATCAGAGTTTAATTCCAGGGGGAGTTTCTCTAGAACTTTCCGGCTGAAGGCGCGATAGCCAGTGTGATATTCTGATAGTTTGACACCGAGAAACAAATTCTCGAAAGCGGTAAGTAATCTGTTGGAAACATATTTGTAGTATGGCATCCCGCCTTTCAGTGCACCTCCTCCAAGAATACGCGAACCCAGAACGACATCATAATGGCCGGAGGTAATCATTGACGCCATGGCAGTAACAAGGCGAGGCGAGTACTGGTAATCAGGGTGAACCATAACGACGATGTCAGCGCCTGACTCCAGAGCCGCACGGTAGCAGGTCTTCTGATTGGCGCCATAGCCGCCGTTGACAGGGTGGACAATCGTCTTGATGCCGAGTTGCTTGGCAACCAGAGCTGTGTTGTCACTGGAAGCGTCATCGACCAGCACCACTTCATCAACATATTCCATCGGAAGCTCTGAATATGTCTGAAGCAAGGTTTTTTCGGCATTATAGGCCGGCATGACAACCACAAGTTTATTACCCGATATCATGTTAATCCTCGATTTCTCTACCTGTTAATCAATACAATGGAACAGCCCGGCTTGCATGAAATGCAGTACGCTGATTCAGTACGTACCTCTGGAAACGTGGACAGCATTGACTATCGATAAGGAATTTAAATTATTTTTCAACTCATAGAAATACCATCAGCTATGAACAGTAGTCAACGTATTTTGGGTTGTTGAAGAGGCCATTGCCGATAAATTACATGTATTCATGAGTCGCAGGATATCTTGATATCCTATCTATTACCCCACAGACTCAAAAGTGCCGGCAGAAAAATCAAAAAGGCTGCGACGCTGGCCGCCATGCCCAGCGACATGACTGCACCGATACTGAATACTCCCTGGTGGTGTGCCACCATCAGGGCACCGAAGCTGAACAGAATCGTCAGGGCGTTCAGGAATACGCCGATGCCGGCGCTGCTGGTTGCCACACGGCCTGGTGATTCGTTTCCCTGGCAGTAGCGGTTCAAAATGTAAATTGCCGAGTCAATTCCTACTCCCAAAATAAGTGGCAGCACAATGATATTGGCCGAATTGAAACTGATTCCGATCAAGCGCATGCCGCCGATCATCAACAGCAGGCCGGCCGCCATTGGTAACGTGCCGAGCAGGGCATAGCGGATACTCTTGAAGTTTATCAGCAGCAGCGAGGCAATACCGATCATGGCATATACGAAAGCGGTGAGATAGGCGTTCCGCAGCACCGAGAGCGACTCATAAACCATGATCGGCTCCCCGGTGGCGTTTGGTACGATGCTTTTGACCTGGCCGACAAATTCCTGCAGCGGTTCCCGTTCAAATATTTCATTTTTTGCCGCTACCTGCAGCAGCAGTTTTCCGCTTGTGCCGATAAAACGCTGCTTCAGTTCGGCCGGAACATCACTCTCACCAATCTCAACGGCGCCGAGAGTCTCCTTCAGCGCGGTTAATTTGTCTGGTAATTCGGCAAACATCCCTCCCTGAAACTCCCGCAGCATCCCCAGGGCATTTTTATCTTTTTCCGCTTCAAGTTTGCTGAAAAAACTATCCAGTGTCGCCAGGAAAGCACCGACCGGCTTTGCTTCGGAAACTTTGCGCCGGTCAAGTTCTTTCTTAAGCATTTCCACTCGTTCCCGGAACTTTTCGAACACTGCCGGCAGGGCCATGACCTGCAGTTTCTCGTCATAGGGAACCGGTTTGATTTCAGCCATGATTTTGCGCAGTGCCGTGAGTTCGGCAAGTTTTTCCCTCTGCTGTTCCGGCACAAACGAGAGCATGCTGACGACATGATCGACAGATGGCAGCTTTTCAAGGCGCTTGGTCAGGCTTTCCGCTTCAGCTTTGTCCCGTGCGGCGACTACGGCGAAATAGCCCGAATTCTCTTTGCTGCGCATTAGTTTGTATGCGTATTCCACCGATTGCAGCCCTTTGGCCTGGAGATTCATGAGGTTGTAGTCGAATCGCATGGTCAGGGTAGGGTAGAGACAGATCAGGCATAGCAGGATCGTGGCGGCAATGACGGCCTTTGGTTTCGCAAAGATGAGCTTGAATAAGGGTCTTTCCGATAATCCGATATTCATCTCGCCTTTCGGTAGAGTCGCAGGGGTGAGTGGTTTTTTCCTGAAACGCTCCAGCAGAACCAGTGTCGCCGGCAGCACGGTAAAGGTCGAAATAACGCAGAAGACGATACCGCCAGCGGCGATGATGCCCAGTTCGGCAATCCCTTTGAAGTCGGTCAGGATAAAGGTTGCGAAGGCCAAAGCCACCGTCGCTGCGGCCATGACTATTGAACGAAGATTGGTTGAAATGCTCGTGTCGATGGCTTCCATGCCTTCAGAACCGTTTTTGAGTTCCTCCTGATAACGCAGTATCACCTGAATACCGTATTCGATTCCCAAGCCGATCAACATAATTGCAAAGACCATCGAAAGGATGTTCAGGTGACCGATTGCCACTGTCGCGAAGCCGAAAGAGAGGCAGATTCCGACTATCAGTGAGGTCATTGCGGCGATCACATTCAACAGGCCCCGGAAAGCCAGCAATAACAGGATTACGGTCAATGTCAGCGACAGCGCGGTGGCAATTCCCATGTCACGCTGGCTGGAATCCATCTCTTCATATTCCAGTACCGGAACTCCGGTAAGGCCGCCGCTGACCCCCTTGAATTCCGGTTTTTTCAGGAGGTCAGTCAGAGCTGCGCGAGCAGCCTTGATTGACCGTTCCGAGGCGACAAAACTCCCCTCAGCTTTGATCGGCAGCATGGTAATGATCTGCTGCTTGCCGGCGTTCTCCATCATGGAAGGTTTGTCGCTGCGGCCTTTCAGGAAGGAGTCCATGGATAAACCGCTTGATTTGCCGTCAAAGGCCTTGAAACCCTTGTCCAGTGTGGTAAGCATGAAAGTCAGACTCGCCAGTGCAGCGGGGTCATCCGACTTCAGACAGGCATCGATCTGGCCGGTCAGGCTGGTAAAGAGCGTTTGTACCGAGGGAGCTGCGGCCAGATCCTTCAACACCGGTGCCGCCATTGTCAGGGTGTGGCGCAGGTTTTTGATGTCATTCAGAGGCATGAACAACAGTCCGCCGGTACGGAAAAACGGGAGTCCCCCTGGGTAAAAGACATCCCGGAAGACACCTTTTTCCTTATTGAGAGCCGCGTACAATGCGTCGGCAGCATGGGTCGATTTTACTGCATCATCCGATTCGATCACCGCCACAATTTCTTCCTGATCGCCGAACTCGGCGCGGTAGGCACGGTAATCGACCTGGAAAGCGGCATTTTTAGGCATCAGATCATCACGACCGGTCAGGAACTTCATGTTTTGGATCGTGTAGAAGACAGAAATAGCGGAAAATATCAGGGCCAGCGCCAGAATCAGGCGCGGATATTTTGATATGAACGTGAACAGTCGGCTGGTTTTGCGGGACACGGTGACTCCTTGGAATGTTTGAACTGTTTCTGAGTGTTAATGCAGACATAGACCGCGTAACACAACTATCCTGTTTGTCATGGCTGGATGATCTGCATGTCCTGAATAGCACCAGGACCGATGAAAAGTCAATGTGATGGAGAATATGGGGATTGACCGGTTTTGTACCGGTATAAACCGAAATGTATTGCCCCAAAGCCAAATAATGTGATATTCTCGTCTCGTTCGTGAACCACAGAGCTCACCATAGCCTGTGGTTTTTTATTTCTTTACGAGGAGCATCAAAGCATGATTGCAGCATCAAACATCACCCTGTCTTACGGCAAACGAGTACTTTTCAAGGACGTCAATATCAAGTTCACCCCCGGAAACTGCTATGGTTTGATCGGTGCGAACGGAGCGGGGAAATCTACCTTTCTTAAAATACTTGCCGGAGAGCTGGATGCCGACAAGGGTGAAATCATAGTCGGTCCACGCGAACGAATTGCCGTTCTCCGTCAGGATCAGTTCGCCTTTGACGAGGAAACCGTATTCAATACGGTCATTATGGGGCACAGACGGTTGTACGATGTCATGACCGCGCGTGAGGCGATTTACTCCAAAGCTGAATTTACCGAAGCGGACGGCGTGCGTTCCGCTGAACTTGAGAGTGAGTTCGCTGAAATGAACGGCTATGAAGTGGAATCTGAGGCTGCCGTGCTTCTGAGCGGACTCGGCATACCTGAAGAGTTGCGCACGAAGCAGATGAAAGAGCTTGAGGCGGGTGACAAGGTGCGTGTGCTGCTGGCTCAGGCCCTGTTCGGTAATCCTGATGTGCTTCTGCTGGACGAACCCACTAACAACCTGGATCTGAAGTCCATAAACTGGTTGGAAGAGTTCCTGTTCAGGTTTCCCAATACGGTTATCGTCGTGTCACATGACCGTCATTTTCTGAATCAGGTCTGTACGCATACTGCTGATATCGATTTCGGAAGGATCCAGATTTATGTCGGCAATTATGATTTCTGGTACCATGCCAGCCAGTTGAACTTAAAGCAGAAGCAGAATGAAAATCGCAAAGTGTCTGAAAGAGCCGATGAACTTAAAGCGTTTATCCAGCGCTTTAGTTCCAATGCATCCAAGGCAAAGCAGGCTACGTCACGCAGGAAACTGCTCGATAAACTTACTCTTGAGGATATGCCGACCTCATCAAGGAAATACCCTCACGTAGTCTTCAAGCCGGAGAGAGCTTGCGGTGACATCATTCTCGAAATTCAGGGACTGACTAAAGAGATTGATGGGGTCAAGGTACTTAATAATTTCGACCTGATCGTGCGCAAGGACGATAAAATCGCTTTTGTAGGAGCTAACTCACTTGCTCGCACAACACTTTTTCAAATTCTGGCCGGTGAAATGGAACCGGACAGCGGTAGTTTTCGCTGGGGCATTACCATTACCAGTGCCTATTTCCCCAAAGAGAACAGTCAATACTTTGAACGCGAGATGACCCTTATTGAGTGGCTGGGGCAGTATTCACCTCCCACTGAGGGTGAAACATTTGCCCGCGGCTTCCTGGGCCGGATGCTTTTCTCGGGTGAAGAAGCTCTGAAAAAGACCACTGTCCTTTCCGGAGGCGAAAAGGTTCGCTGCATGCTGTCACGCATGATGTTGACCGCAGCAAATGTTATTATCCTTGATGAACCGACCAACCACCTGGACCTGGAATCGATCACTGCCCTTAATGACGGGTTGATCGCATTCAGTGAGGTGATTCTGTTTGCATCGCACGACCATGAATTTGTCTCAACCGTTGCAAACCGGATTATCGAGATCACACCTGGGGGCGTAATTGACCGTACAATGAATTTTGAAGAGTACCTGGAGAGTGCCGACGTGTCGCGGGAGCGAGATGAACTGTACCATGGCCATGCCGATCTGAGTTTGTAACAGAATCGTTTTTGTTGTTCTATTATGAAGTAGGGCGTCCGCAAGGAACGCCCTTTTTTTGTACTATTTTTTAAGTGAATACTGTGTTATAAAATGACGTATTATTATTTATAATCTCGTAACAGGGGGATATTAAAGTGAATTGTAGCTTTTGCAAAATAAGGACAATCGGTTGTCTGCTCTCTTTTTTGATATTTGGTTTTATAACTGATTCAGCTGCGAATGATTCGGGGGTCGTTAAGATCGGGCTTAATTATCCTGAGACCGGGCCTTATGCAAAACAGGGGCTGGATCAGAAACGGGCCGCCGAAATTGCGGTCGAAGAAATTAATTCCTCCGGAGGTATTCTGGGGAAAAAAGTTCAGCTGGTACTGCGCGACACCAAGTCAAATGCCAAGATTGCAAGAGGAACTGCCACTGAGCTATACGATGTTGAGGGAGTTCCCATGATTCTGGGCGGCTCTTCAAGTGCGGTTGCCATTGCGGCAGGTGAAGTGGCGCTGCAGAAAGACAAATTGTTTTTCGCAACACTCTCATACTCAACTGAAACTACAGGTGAATACGGTCACCGCCATATTTTCCGCGAATGCTTCGATGCTTTTGCTGCCGGTAAAGTTATGGCCGATTATCTTAACAAGAATTTCAAAGGCCGGAATTATTTCTACATTACGGCAAATTATACCTGGGGCTGGACAACCGAGTCGGTATTACGCTCTTTTACCAATACCAAAGATACTGTGAAATATCCGGAAGTCCTTACCGAGTTGGGAGCCAAGGATTTCAAAACGGCATTGCATGAGGCCAAAGACAAGGGGGCTGATGTTCTCGTGTTGTCGCTGTTCGGGCGCGATATGGAAATTGCCGTTAAGCAGGCCGACGAGATGGGACTTAAGAACAGGATGCAAATCATAGTTCCACAGATGAATGAAGATATGGCGCAGGGGGCTGGTCCGGAGGCGATGGAAGGAATAATAGGGGCGACCCCATGGATGTGGAGCGTACCGTTCAAATACAATTATCCTAGGGGAATTGCATTCGTAAAAAAATTCGAGGAACGCTTCAAACGCTATCCCACAACATCCGGAGCTTCGGCCTATGTAATACTGCATGAGTACAAAGCAGCAGTTGAACAGGCAAAAACATTCGATACCAAGGCTGTCATAAACGCGCTGGAGGGCCGGAAGTATGTCGGTTTGAAGGATGAACAGTATTGGCGTAAATTCGACCATCAGTCAGTCCAAACCGTTTACGCGGTCAAGGTAAAGCCTGCGGCAGAAGTAAAGAAAAGCAAATACCAGATGGATTATTTTGATATTATTGCCACAATGGCCGGCGATGAAGCTGCGGTAGATCATAAGGAGTGGATTGAGATCCGTGAAGTAGTCAATATGAAGCCGGAACTAGAGGAATACGAGAACTCGAAATAGGCCTGCTTAAAAGCGGCTACTCTGAAAATTGTTGCCGGTAGGCAGCTGTAGTGCTATATTACAAGCGCATATAAACCACAGGGATACACGCCCTGTGGTTTTTTATTCCTTAGGATAATATGAATTCTCCTTCAACACTTACAATTTCATGGTTGAAGCCTGATTTCGAAGAGGAACGCTGGGAGTATTTCAATCACCCGGCCAAACAGGAATGGTATCTAACTCATGGTGTCACTTGGGAACAGATAGTTTCCAGGTTTGACAGTGGTGTGCTGGTTCCCTATCCCCGCTCTTCGTCAATTGCTGAAATACCGGTTGCACTTTCATATCACAGCTATGACGAATATCAGATATATCTTGCCCGGGCCAAGCGGGGCTACCGGAAGAACTACTCACGGATGGAGGATGCACTTCAAAGTTCAGGTTCACTGGATCTCAAGGCTCCGATAATCCTCTGCAGCCGTGGGGATGGGCTGCTTTTCTCTGGTTACAGGCGGCTCTGTCTCGGATGGAATTACGGCATGGTGCCATATGTGTGGCTGGTGCAGCTCGGATAAGCCGCATGGATATTACATAACTTATTAGCATCAGAAAATCAGGGAGTTTGCGAAATGGTTCAATTGTCAAACATATCAAAACAGCACGGTTCACAGATTCTATTTAAGGATGCATCCTGTCAGATTCTGCCTGGAACACATACCGGACTGGTTGGTCCTAACGGAGCCGGTAAAACAACAGTTTTTCGCATCATAGCCGGACAGGAAGAGCCTGATTCGGGCGAGGTTATTCTTCCAAAAAAGACTACGGTCGGCTATTTTTCTCAGGATGTCGGTGAAATGTCCGGCCGCTCTGCACTGGAAGAGGTTATGGCCACCTGTGGCCCGACCGTGCGGCTGGCAGCGGAGATGAAGGAGATGGAGGCTGCCATGTGCGAGCCGCAGTCCGATGATGAAATGACGGCACTTCTGGAGCGTTATGGTAATGCTGTCGAAGAATTTGAACATATGGAGGGGTATGATCTCGACTCACGAGCTCAGGCGGTTCTGACCGGTCTCGGGATCGGCCCGGACCGCTACAATCATCCGGTTGAATCATTCAGCGGTGGCTGGAAAATGCGCATCGCCCTTGCAAGTATCCTGACCCTCAAGCCGGATGTGCTGCTTCTTGATGAACCGACAAACCACCTTGATGTTGAATCGATCATCTGGCTGGAGGAGTGGCTTTCCAGTGAATTTAAAGGGTCGCTACTGATGACGAGTCATGACCGTGACTTTATGAACCGGGTCGTGACCAGGGTTATTGAGGTTGCCAATACTACGGTAACGACATACGGTGGGAATTATGATTTCTATGAACGTGAACGGGATATCAGGCTGGAACAGCTGATAGCTTCACATAAGCGGCAACAGGATATGCTGGCAAAGGAAGAGGAGTTTATTGCCCGCTTTGCCGCCCGTGCTTCCCATGCAGCACAGGTTCAGTCACGGGTTAAGAAGCTTGAAAAGATTGAGCGGATCGAAATCCCTGCTGAAGAGCGCACAGTACGGTTCGGTTTTGCTGATCCACCTCGCAGCGGCGATGATGTTGCCGCATTTGAAGGTCTTGGCAAAGTTTGGATGACGCCGGATGGACAGGAGAAACCAGTTTTTCACGGTGTTACCGGCATGGTCAAACGCCTCAACAAGATCGCTGTCGTTGGAGTTAATGGCGCCGGTAAGTCGACATTTCTCAAGATTATGGCGAGTCAGACTGAACCTACAACCGGAAGCATGAACATCGGAGCCAATGTCGAGATCGGCTACTTTAGCCAGCATGCCATGGAATTGCTTGATCCCAGGAAAACCATTTTTGAGACCATGCAGGATTATATGCCGCTTGCTACGATCGGCATGATCCGTAACCTTCTTGGCGCCTTCCTCTTTTCTGGTGACACGGTGGAGAAACGGATCGAAAACCTCTCGGGTGGCGAGAAGAGCAGGGTAGTGCTGGCTACTATTCTCGCTCGCCCGGTCAATTTGCTGATACTGGACGAACCGACCAACCATCTCGATATTCGCTCACGTGAGATGCTTCTGGAAACCCTTAAAAACTTCGGTGGGACCATTGTTTTGGTTAGCCACGACCGACATTTTCTGCGATTACTTGTTGATCGCGTTTTTGAGGTTGATCACGGTGAGATGCGGGTGTATGAAGGTACCTATGATTATTACCTGTCTAAAATCCAAAGCAAGGTGATTTAATAGGAGTTTCCGCCTGAAAGAAATAATTTATTTACTTTTCATTGAGGCGCAGTTTTGAGGCCGTATAATAACTCCGACAACCGGCAAATGGTGATCCTGAGTCTCGTTTGCCTGATTTGCCTTCTTCCATTTGTCGGCAAGCCACTGCACATTGATGATACCCTGTATGTTCTGACTGCCAAGAATATCGTTATTTCTCCATTGGATTTCTACGGATACAGGATCAACTGGGACTGGGGAGTTGAACTCCCTGCTTCGGCAATTATTAAAAACCCTCCGGGGATGTCATATCTGCTTGCCCTGGCGGGTGTTTTATGTAACTGGAATGAAATCTGTCTTCATCTACTCGTTGCAGCAATTGCTGTCTTTCTGTTGTTAGGTACCTATCGTCTGGCAAGAGAGCTGGATGCTGACCCTTTATATGCATCGTTGATCACCCTTGGTACCCCGATTTTTATGATGTCTGCCACAGCTTTGATGGGTGATATCCTTATGGCGGCGACCTGGGTGTGGGCTGTTTTTTTCTGGATCAGGGGAGCACGTACAGCCAGCCATATCTTTCTTGCTGCTTCAGTATTGCTGATCTCCGTCTCTTTTTTTACAAAATATTTCGGTATTTGTCTCGTCCCGCTACTTGCTGTTTATTTATGCATTAAACGAGAAAACCTTAAAATCTGTCTTCCATACCTGCTTGTACCAATTGTTATCGCCGGCTTATACCAGTTATGGACCACCGGACTATACGGTGAAGGCCTGCTGCTAGATGCAGTCAGATTCTCTGCTGTCAGCAAAGGCGGCAGATTCAGCTTTTTTGAACAGGGGTTCATATGCCTTGTCTTTGCCGGTGGAGGCATGATCTCGCTGTTATTCACCTTGCCGCTCATTTATAAGAAGAAAGCTGTATTTGCCGGTTCTGTAATATTCCTGACTAATGCATTATTGATATTCATTCAGGGTGAATATGCCGGTCGCTTGCTGTGGGGGCAGGATGGTTTCCAATGGCTGCTATTGCTCCACTCTGCGCTGTTTGCTGCAGTCGGGATAGGAATTGTTGCCCTTGTTCTTCATGACGTGATCTTGGATCGACCCGCTGAAACCATTCTTTTGTTTCTTTGGATCGCAGGAACATTGATTTTTACAGCATACTTGAATTGGACTATAAGCGGCCGAAATCTTTTGCCTTGTCTTCCTGCTGTCGGTATTCTTGCTGCAAAGGGTTTGAAGGGAGCAGCAGTCCCTTTGCGATATTCGCTATTGCGGTATGGTTTATTGATCCCTTCTCTGGTAGTTTCTCTTTTAGTTGCATGGGGAGATAAAAATCATGCAGACTCAGCCAGGATTGCAGCGAACAGAATCAGCAGTGTCAGATCAACTGATTCCAGAGAAGTATGGTTTCAGGGTCATTGGGGGTTTCAGTACTACATGCAGCTTCATGGATTTAGACCTGATGACTTGAAAAGCAATATTGACAAGAAGTCTTCGGATATCCTGGTAATACCTTCCAATAACAGTTTTACAAGAATGCCTGACATGAACAGGGTTGATCTGATTGATAAGATGACTTTAAAGGTTAATGATACTGTTTCTGTAATGAATCAGTCCGCCGGAGCCGGCTATTATGCAGCGGCACGTGGGCCGCTGCCGTACATATTCGGTGAAAAACATGATGAAACGTATTATATTTTCAGATACAGATAGGGCTGGCCGAAGGTGCTGAGAAAATAAACTCCAATCAAGAGTTGGAAATAAAGGAGAAATGAAAATGGCTAAACCGAATTATTCATTTGAAAAACGCAAAAAGGAACTGGATCGCCAGAAGAAGAAGGATGAAAAGAAGGCTCGTAAAGGTGAGCAAAATGCTGACGGGACCGAATCAACAGAAGATGCTGATGAATCGGAAACAGTTGTCGAAGAAGCATAAATTGCTTTATCTGGGGAATATAGTCTAATAATTTTCTGCTGGAGCCTGTCAATGAGTGATCCTGTCTTTGCTGAACCACACAAATTCCCGATTCTTATTGTTGATGACGACCGACTTCAACGTAGTGTGCTTGAGGCAAATCTTAAATCAGCCGGATATGATGCTGTCTCTGCCGAAAACGGCAAGGAGGCACTGGAAATATTCCGCAAAGGATATTATCCGATAGTCATGACTGACTGGATCATGCCGGAGATGAGCGGGCTGGAATTATGCCGCGAGATCAGGAAGGATGATTCAGGTCGCTATACTTATATCATTATATTGACTTCTCTGAATTCCAAGAACGACATTATTGCAGGGCTTGAAGCTGGCGCCGACGAGTACCTTGTCAAGCCTCCCCATCAAGCCGAAATAACTTCACGGCTGAAGACCGCGCGGCGTATTCTGGATCTTGAACTGTCACAGCAGCGTTA
This sequence comes from Geobacter sp., assembly GCA_025360785.1. GTDB lineage: Bacteria > Desulfobacterota > Desulfuromonadia > Geobacterales > Pseudopelobacteraceae > JACRCG01. The sequence continues at coordinate 26,275 of JANYBN010000045.1, read as the reverse complement.
TATTGAGACCATAAAAAATCTTTCCCTGGTCGATCCGGTAACCGGCGTTTTCAGTCGGAGATACATGGATGAACGTATTCACCAGGAAATCAAGCGTGCATACCGTTATGAACGCTCTCTTTCGGTTATAATTGTAGGTATCAATCTGTTTGAGCAGACTGTTGTGACTCATGGACACTATGCGGGAGATCTTATCTCCAAAAGTTGTGCAGACAGTTTAGTTGAGGCTGTGCGTAAGGATGTTGACTGGGTTGCCAGGTATGGGCAGGATTCCTTTATTGCGATAATGCCTGAAACTGATTCAGCCGGGGCAATGATAGTTGCCAAGCGGCTAAGGATAAGGATTGCATCGCTGGTGATGACGATGTACGACAAGGAGCTGAAGGTAACGGCCAGTTTCGGTGTGGCGGGTTTCACGGCCAGTCAGCAAAAACTGGGGTTCACTGCTGATATTCTGCTTGATAAGGCTGACCAGAATCTTTGCCTGGCCATAGAAGAGGGTGGCAACACAATTAAAGGAGTACAAATGGGTTAGTTTGAATCTACTTCCTACTGAACACTTGTCCGAAAACATGCATAGTTGTTACCGGTCACTGGTTGATATGAACATTGTGGGTGAATAGGAGCTAACCTTGCTGGGTGCGTGGCTAAACGATATTGAAACGGCAAAAAGAACTGGCGACTGTCAACCATGAAAGACATGCATAATCATAAACACGATCTGCGTATGCAAGCCAAGAGCTATTTCCGTGCAACACTTTTCCGTGCTCCACTCTTTCATATGTTTGTAATCATTCTTGTCGGCGTTATGGTCTATGCCAACACGCTTCACGCACCTTTCCAGTTTGACGACGCTGCCTATATCACTCCTGAAAACATGAGGATCAACCCGTCAAACCTTCTCGATGCTGTCAGCCTCATCCGAGGGTCTGGCTTGGATGACACCTTTAAGGCCGGCCTGCTGACCAGGCGGTTCGGCTTGCTGACGTTTATGCTCAATTACAAGCTGCACGGCCTTTCTGTTACCGGTTTTCATCTGGTCAACATTTTCATCCACCTTGTGACTGCTCTGCTTGTGTATGCCCTGATAACCCGCTTGTGGCATACACCGTTTATTAATGGCTGTTTTCAGCGGGCAGAAGAGGAGCGTGAACGACTTTCACGCTGGACGGCTTTCCTTGGTGCGGCCCTTTTTGTGGCACATCCCGTTAACACCCAGGCTGTAACCTACATCGTACAGCGCTTTGCCTCTCTTGCGACTTTGCTTTACTTACTTGCCCTGCTGGCATACATGTCGGCGGCGCTACGCCGCAGGCGGGCGACCTATGCTATTCTATACGGTTTTGCGCTTATTGCCGCTGTCATGGCTATGTTTACCAAAGAAATCTCATTCACGCTTCCGGTAGTCATGCTTCTGAGCGACCGTCTCTTCCTACAGCGTCCAATGCGTCAAACGCTTCTGGCCGTCACGCCTTTTTTGATGACCATGGCAATAATACCCTGGAATCTGTATCAAGCCAAATCCCTGCTTGCCTCCTCGGCGGGAAATCTGTCTGTCAGCATGGGTGTCCTGGCAGGGCATACAACCATGTCGCGCCATGACTATTTCCTGACGGAACTGCGGGTAATTGTAACCTATATCCGGCTTCTGCTTTTCCCAGTCAATCAGAACCTTGATTATGATTATCCTGTGTATACGTCGCTGTATGCTCTGCCGGTACTTGCGTCGTTACTTCTACTCCTGTCAATTGCAACTGCGGGTTTTGTACTATTGCGGTTATCGTCATTGCGATCTGACGGGTTGGCCGCTCTCTATCGTTTATCAGCATTTGGCATTTTCTGGTTTTTTATGACCCTGTCGGTGGAGTCCAGTATCCAGCCCATAGAAAATGTTCTTTATGAACATCGTCTCTACCTTCCTTTCTTCGGCTTTGCGCTCGCAATTGTCTGTGGAGGGGCACTGCTGTGGTCGAGAGTGGTTGTAACCTCACCTGCAACAGCCAGATTGTTACCGATTGCCGGGTTGATGGCTTTGCTTGTACTTTGCTGTGTTGCCACTGTTCGTAATGCATTGTGGCGGGACGACATTGCCATGTGGGAAGATGTCGTGCGCAAAAGCCCCCAAAAGGGAAGGGTGCATGTTAACCTGGGGAGTGCATATCTGGATAAGAAGCGTGTTGACGAGGCACTTAAACAATACCTGGTTGCCTGCCGACTAAGCCCTGGGCAGTGGAAAGCATATTTCGGCTTGGCTCGAGTATATGACAAAAAGCAGCAGTATACAGAAGCGCTGCTGAACTATAATACATGCCTTGCTTTGGAGCCAACATCTGCCACTGTTCAGTTGTATCTTGGCAATGTTTATCTTAAGCTGGGAATGGCTGATAAGGCGTATGACTTGTATCTGAAGGTGATTTCCAAGGAAACGCGAAACTTTGAAGCCCACTATAATCTTGGCTTGGTTTGCGCGCAAAGGAAACAAAATTACGAGGCGCTGCAGTACTTTCGAAAAGCGCTTGAACTGGCCCCGGATAAAACGTCTGTTTTTGTTGATATCGGCAAGATTAACCAGTTTCAAGGAAACCTGCAGGAGGCGGTTGTAGCGTATAGGGCTGCTATTTTGGGTGATCGAGGTAATTTTGATGCCCATTATAATCTTGGTCTTGTCTATGACATCCTGAAGGAATATAGAAAGGCGATAGACGAATACCAGCAGGCTCAGGCCCTGCGCAAAGATTATGCTCCCCTGTATAATAATCTCGGGGTTACCTACTACAACCTCGGTCAGTTTGGCATTTCACTTGAATCATTTCAGAAAGCGTTGCAACTGGACCCCCAAAACATAAAGGCGCGGACCAATATTCAGTTTATCACTGCAAAAATCCGCTCATCTCATTGACAAACAACTAGAACATTCACGCTGATAAAAAAACGCCCTTCCTTTTATTGAGGAAGGGCGTTACTTTTTTATATCTGCTCGGTTACCTTGACAGCCGTCGGATCGCCCGCCGGGTTCGTCTTCTTTTTACGTCGTCGCGGCTTCTTTTTAATGTTGTCATCAGAAGGGGCAGCAGCAATCGGCTTGGCCGCCGCCACATTGGTCTTTCTTACCGGACGTGCGGCAGGTCGGCCACTTTTATCGCTCCCCCTACTGCCGCCCGGTTTGTCCCGCTTGATATCCTGAACCCGTTTTGGCCTGGCAGTTCGCACATAATCGAGTACATACAGATCATCGTCTGCCCATTCAGTGGGAATCTTCGTTTTGATATAATCCTCAATTGCTTCCAGAAAGAAGGCGCCATCCTCATCAGCAAGAGATATAGCTTTTCCCTCGGCTCCGGCGCGCGCGGTACGCCCGATGCGATGAACATAATCCTCACAATCCTGCGGCAAATCATAGTTGATTACATGGGAAACACCGTCAATGTGCAGGCCTCGTGATGCGACGTCAGTCGCAATAAGGATTGGAAGCGACCCATCCTTAAAGTCGTCGAGGATTTTCATTCGTTTGCGCTGTTCAACGTCTCCTGAAATAACTTTGCAGGGGAAATTATTAGCATTCAGAAGGTTATGCAGATGTTCAGCCTCGCGTTTGGTGTTCATAAATATCATGGTGCGTGCCATGCCATCGCGCCGCAGAAGTCCCAACAGAAGCGAGAACTTTTCTTTGCGGGAGCAGTGAAACAGGAGTTGTTCCACCCGCTCTGCTGTCATACTTTCCGGGGTTACCGAGACCTTGGTTGGCGAGTTCATGAATTCGTACGCCAGTTCCATGACACGTGGGTTGAGGGTCGCCGAAAACATCAGGTTCTGGCGTTTTTCGAATGGCGGCAGTTTGCGGAGGATAAAGCGCAGATCAGCAATGAAGCCAAGGTCGAACATCCGGTCGGCCTCGTCAATAACCAGCACTTCTATGTCTTTTAAACTGTAGATCTTCTGCTTGAGGTAATCGATCAAACGTCCCGGAGTTCCGACGATAATGTCAGCACCTTCCAAAAGGGCATTTTTCTGTTTCATGTAATCGACACCACCGTAAATAGCCTGAACAACGAAGCCGCTGTGAACACCCAGTTGTTTGGCATCCGCTTCGATCTGGACAACCAATTCGCGGGTTGGCGCCAAAATCAAAGCGCGTGGCCGGCCAGCGGGGTGTTCGTTTGCCAGCAGTCGGGTGAAAAGTGAAATCAGAAAAGCGGCAGTTTTGCCGGTGCCGGTTTGAGCCTGGCCGGCAATATCGGTTCCTGTCAGGGTAATCGGGAGGGTCTGCTCCTGAATTGGGGTACATTCGCTGAAACCGGCATCGGCAATGCCGCGCAGCACCTGTTCGGGAATATGGAGTTCGTCAAATCGCATACAAAGTTCCTTTTGTGTTACGTCTATTTATTTATCGGAATACAATATACTCTGGCGTTACGTCTGGCAATCTAAAGATGAAGCCTCTCCACCCTTTAAACTACCACAAATCATTGCCAAAAATGCTTTGACAAAACAGAATCCATTCCTTTAGTATGAGCCGAATTAACCTTAAGGACGTCATCAAATGCAGTCTGCGCTTAACATAATCGGTGAAGACCTTAAACTTGTCGAACTACAGTTCCGTAAGGATCTGCAGTCAGATGTCCCCCTGATTCGCAAAGTCGGGGAGTATGTCCTCTCTAGTGGCGGCAAGCGTGTTCGTCCCGCTCTGCTGCTTCTTGGTGCCCGTTTGTGCGGTTATACAGCTGACAAGGCAGTCCCGCTGGCGAGTGTCGTGGAGTTTATTCATACCGCCACCCTTTTGCACGATGATGTCGTCGATAGTGCTACGTTGCGGCGAGGCCTGGCATCAGCCAACACCCTCTGGGGCAATGAAGCCTCGGTTCTGGTAGGTGATTTTCTGTTTTCCAAATCATTCTCTCTTATGGTTGGTGTCGGCAGTCTGGATATCCTGCGCGTACTTTCTGAGGCAACGACTGTAATTGCTGAAGGTGAGGTCATGCAGTTGCTCTGCACCGGCGAACTGGATCTCGCTGAAGAACAGTACATCAATGTTGTCCGCTCTAAAACCGCAATTCTTATGTCTGCCGCCTGTGAAGCGGGTGCTATTCTGGGCGAAGCACCGCACACTCAGCAGCAGGCATTGGCCGATTTCGGCATGGATCTCGGCATTGCGTTCCAGTTGATGGATGATATTCTTGATTATGTTGCCACCGAGGAAGAGTTCGGCAAGAGCATCGGTCATGATCTTGAAGAAGGCAAGATAACGTTGCCTCTCATCCATACGCTTCGCCATTGCAGTGATTCCGAGCGTAAGGTGATTGCCGGCGTTGTCGAGCAGGATGAAATGTCACTGGATGACTTCCGCACGGTTTCCGGCCTGGTTAGACAGTATGGCGGCATTGCCTATACAGTCGAGTCCGCCCGTTTCTATATTAACCGCTGCAAGAGCCATCTTGATCAGTTCGCGCCTTCACCGGTTCGTGAAGCGCTGCTCAGTTTGTCCGAATATGTGGTTACGCGCAGTAAATAAGACGCTTACAGACCATTCACTTTTTCCCCTCTCATCTATTTAATCACCGGAGGTTTCATGAAGCGGATATTTTTTATTTTCATACTGTGCCTTTCCCTGATGACGGTCCTGTCTGCCTGTACTAAAGCTAATTCACCTAAAAAGAGTGATATTGCCACTGAAAAGAGCCCTGCTCCCGACGTTTCAGTCGTATCTATAGCCAATGGCAGTACCCTGAAGCTGTCTGACCTTAAAGGAAAAGTGGTACTCCTCAATTTCTGGGCAACGTGGTGTCCGCCCTGCCGTGAAGAGATTCCCTCCATGATGAAGCTGAATGGTTTTATGGCCGGCAAACCGTTTCAGATGGTCGCTATTTCTATCGATGAAGGTGGCAAGCAGTCTATTGAATCGTTTTTCAAAGAGACCGGCTTCTCGCTTCCGACATATCTTGATGAAAGTGGCGCATCATCAAAATCATACGGAGTTACCGGCGTCCCTGAAACATTTATCATCGACAAACAGGGCGTTTTGATCAAAAAAATCATTGGCGGAGCCGCATGGGATTCACCAGAATCGGTCGCATTTATTGAAGGATTGATGAAATAGGACACACCTATGAGCAGCCATGAAGTAACCTATATAGGGGCATTCATTGCCGGCCTGCTGTCGTTTCTATCGCCCTGCGTCCTGCCTCTGATTCCGTCCTATATCACATATATTACCGGTATCTCCTTTGCCGATCTGCAGGCAGAGCACCCGTCACATATCATCCGTCAAAAAACAATCCTTCACTCTTTGTGTTTTATCTGCGGTTTTACGGCGGTTTTTGTTCTGCTGGGGGCTTCCGCAACTTATATCGGATCGTTTCTGAGTGAGCATGCCGTTATCATCAGAAAGGTTGGCGGAGTTCTTCTTGTGTTGCTTGGCATCCATGTGACCGGTATTCTGCATATCAAGTTTCTGCTGGGCGAGAAAAGGGTTTCAATCAAACACAAACCGGCTGGGTATGCCGGAAGTTTTCTGGTCGGCATTGCGTTTGCGGCCGGGTGGACCCCCTGCATCGGACCGATACTGGCAGCAATTCTCGCTGTTGCTGCTACTGAAGAAAACGTATATGAGGGGATATTGCTACTGCTGCTATACTCACTTGGCCTCGGTGTTCCGTTTTTTATTTCTGCGCTTGCAATGCATCGCTTCCTGAATGTATTCAGCCGCTTCAAGAAATATATCCATGTTTTCGAAATCATTACCGGGGTTTTCCTGGTGGTGATTGGTGTTCTGATTTACTCAAACCTGCTTTCCCGTCTTTCGGGGTATGTGACAATTTTCTACAAGGGGTTTGAGTGAAGGCACATCGCGCACCACATTCAATTCAATTGACCGTTTCACAGCTGGTTGTGACGGAAGCATTTTATGCCGGAATCCTGGAATTGCCGGTACAGCGTTCTTTTACTTCCAAGGGTGCGCCGGATCATCTGGTCATTGATATGGATGGAATGGCAATCGTTTTTGTGGAAGAGGCTGACGTGATTAAGGCCCATCCGGTTCTGGAGCCGCGTTTCAATATGTTCCCGCGCGGCATAGGGGTTACGCTCCATTTTGAAGTCACGGATATAGAGGAAATACGTGACGCAATCATGGAGGAGGGACTAGAAGTTCTCTACCCGCTGGACATCAAACCGTATGGTGTCAAAGAGATGTGGTGCTTTGATCCTGATGGCTATCTGATAGTCCTTGATGAATCGATGCCGGTTCAAAAGAAGGTTGGGCAGTAGCTCAGCCTTTTGTTTTATCCGAACGGCCTGAAAACGTGGTGGTACATTTTATGCGCAAATATCTCGTATTTTTTCTGCTGGCATTAGTCTCTTCTCTTGTGATCTTCAGTATAGATTTCGCAGCGCTTCCCTTTATTCATAACGTAGATCTTAAAATGAAAGACGTGCGCCTGCTGTTGCGAGGTCCGGTCAAGCCCCCTTCCTCTGTAATAATCGTTGCTGTTGATAATAAAAGTGTCAAAGAGATCGGCCGCTGGCCCTGGTCGCGTGAGATTTTCGGTGAGCTTCTCAAAGGTATGGCTGAGTACGGCGTTAAAGTAACCGCACTCGATGTCGTCTTTTCAGAACCGCAAAACCGGATTTCAGATACCGCACTTGCCGAAAGTATTGCCATGTCCGGCAACGTTATAGCTGGTCATTTTTTCAGGAATGAAATGCATCCGATTGATCCACAGGTTCTGGAGCAGGTTCAATCATCCAAAATTCAGCAGCTTCAGATTGATTCGACCGTTACCTCGGTTCCGCTTATGGAATATGCCAATATGGATGCGAACATCGCCTTGATCGGCCAAGGTGCCCTCGCATACGGGTACTTTAATGTAATTTCCGATTCCGACGGCCTTTTCAGACAATTACCGCTGCTCATGCTGTATAAGGGAGATGTTTATCCTTCAATGGTACTTCAAGCGCTGAAGCACTACACTCATGAAACTGCTCAGGTCAGCGTCGGCAGTTCCGGGGTGCGCGCAATACAGCTCGGAAAGTACACGATTCCCTCCAATCAGGAAGGTGAACTTTCGGTTAATTATTACGGTTCCGGCGGAAGCATCAAAACCTACTCTGCCGCTGATATCATTAAAAAGCGGCTTCCAACGGATGAGCTTAAAGGGAAGCTGGCGTTCGTCGGTTTTACTGAAATGGGTATATATGACGTCCGCCCGACACCTTTTGACTCCGTCCTGCCCGGTGTAGAAATTCATGCCACAGCCGCTGCCAATACACTTGAACAGCGTTTCGTTATCCACAACAGCAATACTATCCTTTCAGAGAGAGTTGTATTGCTCCTGTTGCCGCTCGTTCTGGCGCTGCTTCTTGGTCTGGCGCCAAGTGCTATAATCGGATTTATTGCCGGCAGTGGTTTGAGCGCCATCTACCTGGCGACAAATTATCTGCTGTTCAGCCGATATCTCATTGATTTATCCCTCCTCTCACCATTGATGGCTCTGGGGCTCACCACGATCAGTTCCGAAATATACCGCAGTCTGGTAGTGGACCGGAAGGGGCGTTACATGAAGAAGGCTTTCAGTAACTACGTCTCTGCCGATCTGGTGGCCCAGATCATGAAAAATCCTGACAGCCTCAAGCTGGGAGGAGAAAAGCGGGAGATCAGCATCCTGTTCTCGGATATCCGCGGATTTACCTCACTGTCTGAAAAACTGTCTCCGGAAGATCTTGTGCAGGTGCTTAATGAATACCTCAACCCGATGACCCTGATTGTTCTTGAGGAAAAGGGTACGCTTGACAAGTATATCGGAGATGCGGTTATGGCGATTTATAATGCACCGCTAGATGTAGCCGATCATGCCGACCATGCCTGCCGCTCTGCTTTGAAGATGATGGTAAAGCTGGAAGAACTTAACCGGTCATTTATCGAACGTGGCATCCAGACCATCGATATCGGTATCGGAGTTAATACCGGCGATGCCGTTGTCGGCAATATGGGCGCCGCCATGCGCTTTGATTACACCGCCATCGGAGACAACGTAAACCTGGCATCGCGCCTTGAAGGTCTCAACAAAATGTACGGCACGCATATCATTGTCAGCGAATCGACAAAATTACTCGCCGGGAGTGATCTGCCGTTCCGGGAGATCGACCTGGTTGCGGTAAAAGGAAAGCTGCAGCCGGTGCCGATCTATGAATTGATGCTTGCTGATAGCCGTGAGGTGAGGAGTACTTTCAGTGAAGCGCTCAGGTTGTATAGAAACAGAGAATTCACGGTCGCAGTGCAACTCTTTGATGAACTATGTAACCAGGAAAATGATCCGGTTTCAAGAATGTATGTCGGACGTTGTCGGGATTTCATCGCTTCGCCACCTCCGGTAGAATGGGACGGAATTTTTGTAGCAAAGATAAAATGACAAGAAGCTAATCATGGGAATACAAGTCTTCACCAATTGATTTTTGATCGAACAAAACAGGGTTCACTTAAAGCGGATTTTCTCAAACAAATTGCATTATCACTGCAGTTTTAGTATAGTTCCCCGCTGTTATTTCTATTCACATTCATGCTTTCTACAAGGATCCTGCAGATGAAAGAAATCCTCTCCGGCAATGAAGCCATCGCCCGTGGCGCCTATGAAGCGGGTTGTCTCGTTGCCTGCGCCTATCCCGGTACCCCTTCAACCGAAATTCTTGAAAACACGATCAGGTACAAAGAAATAAATTCTTCCTGGGCTCCCAACGAAAAGGTGGCGCTTGAAGTTGCTATCGGGGCTTCTTTTGGCGGTGGCCGGGCGCTCTGCACGATGAAGCATGTCGGCGTCAACGTTGCGGCTGACCCGCTTTTTACGCTTTCATACACCGGTGTGAGAGGTGGTCTTGTTCTGGTGGCCGCCGATGATCCGGAAATGCACTCTTCCCAGAATGAACAGGACAGCCGCAATTATGCCAGGTTCGCCAAGGTGCCGATGCTGGAGCCGTCCGATTCGCAGGAATGCAAAGAATTCACGCGACTGGCTTTTGAGCTGTCCGAAAAATATGACACACCGTTCATGCTCAGGAGCAGCACCCGTATTTCCCATGGGAAATCGGTTGTTGAACTTGGTGAGCGTGTCACCGGTCTGCCGTTGCCGAAACTGGAAAAAAATCCGGCCAAACTGGTCATGCTCCCCGGCAACGCCCGAGTCCGTCATCCGCTGGTCGAGCAGAATCTGGTCAATCTGTCCAAAGCCGCCGCTACAATGCCGCTCAACCGGATGGAGTTGCGCGAAACATCCATTGGCATCATAACTGCCGGCATCTGTTATCAATATGTTCGTGAAGTCCTGCCGAATGCCTCAACCCTGAAGCTTGGTATGGTACACCCGCTGCCGCATGACCTGATCCGTGAATTTGCCGCTAAGGTCGATAAACTCTATGTTATCGAGGAACTTGATCCCTTTATCGAAGATCAGGTCAAGGCGATGGGTATCGCGGCAACCGGCAAAGAGATTATCTCCCTATGTGGCGAGCTTACTCCGGGGCGCCTCCGCACTGCCTTCGGCCTGCCGCAGCCAGCCGGCATCCAGGTAGATGCAATGCCCGGCCGTCCGCCAAACATGTGCCCAGGCTGCCCGCATCGTGGCGTGTTCTTTACGCTCAATCAGCTTAAAGCGTATGTTACCGGTGACATCGGCTGCTATACACTTGGCTTTATGCCGCCGCTTTCCGCGATGGATACCTGTGTCTGCATGGGCGCCTCTATCGGCATGGCTACCGGCGTTACCAAGGTCGTTTCGGCTGAAGAAAAGAAAAAAGTAGTTGCCGTAATCGGTGACTCGACTTTCCTTCACACCGGCATTAACGGTCTGATGGATATGGTCTATAACAACGCACCGGCGACGGTGATTATCCTCGATAACAGCATCACCGCGATGACCGGTCGTCAGGATAATCCGGCCTCGGGGCATACTCTGATGAACGACCCGACTAATGCCATAAATATTCCTCTTCTCTGCAAGGCGTTGGGCGTAAAGAATATACGTGTCATCAATCCGTTTGATCTGGAAGAGACAAAACGGGTCATTTCGGAAGAGATGGATCGTCCGGAGCCATCAGTGATCATCACCAATAAACCGTGTGTCCTGATCAAACGGGAGGAAATCTTTCAAAAAGGCCCCGTCTATGCGGTTGACGCCGAAAAATGCACCGGCTGCCGCGCCTGTCTGAAGATCGGCTGTCCGGCAATCGAGTGGCGCCCGGCTGGTGATGGGAGCAAAAAGGGGAAAGCCGCTATCGATCCGCTGCTCTGTACCGGATGTGATGTCTGCCGCCAGTTGTGCAAGTTCGATGCTATCGGGAGTGTGAAATGAGTCAACAGATAACAAACGTACTGCTGGTTGGAGTCGGTGGGCAGGGCATTCTGCTCGCCTCTGAAATACTTTCCGAAGCGGCCATGCTGGCCGGCTTTGATGTCAAGAAAAGCGAAATACACGGCATGTCGCAGCGTGGCGGCAGTGTTGTTTCCCATGTCCGTTACGGTACGGAGGTCTTTTCCCCGATTGTACCGGAGGGGGAGGGGGATATCCTGTTCGGCTTCGAGTTGATGGAGACGGCACGTTCGCTGCCGCTGCTGAAACCGGGCGGAACCGTGGTGGCCAACGATCTGCAGATATCGCCGCCCTCCGTGCTGATGGGACAGGAAACCTACCCGGAGGGGCTGGCAGAGCGCATCAAAGCGCAGTTTTCTGATTTCCTGCTGATTGACGGCCAGCATATGGCCACTGAAGCCGGAAACGTCCGGGCTGCTAATACTGTACTGCTGGGGGCGGTCTCGAAAAGGCTCAGCATTCCCGAGGAATACTGGCTGAAGGCTCTCGAAAAAATGGTCCCGTCAAAAGCCCTGGAAGTCAACAGGCGCTCCTTTCAGATGGGGCGCGAGCTGTAGTTTTTTTGTTGTATCGATGATCTGTGCCATCACTAAAGAGGTGTAGACGTATGTTTTTCAATGAAGAATTCGAAACTCTGCCGCGCCCTGCTCTTGAAGCTTTACAGCTGAAGCGGCTGCAATCTACTCTTGAGAGAGTGTATGCCAACGTGCCGTTCTATAAGGCTTCATTTGACGCTGCCGGGATCAAGCCTTCGGTTGTAACCAGCCTTGCGGATCTGCAGAAACTTCCGTTCACCACGAAGCAGAATATGCGTGATTCGTATCCCTACGGTCTGTTTGCCGCCCCGATGGAAGAGATCGTCAGAATCCATGCATCGAGCGGAACGACCGGCAAACCGACGGTTGTCGGCTATACCAAAAAAGACATTTCTACCTGGTCCGAGCTCATGGCGCGGTCGTTTGTAGCGGCCGGCGCCCACAAAGGTGACATCATCCATAACGCCTATGGTTACGGACTGTTCACCGGCGGTCTTGGAGCCCATTATGGCGCCGAGATGCTGGGGGCTTCCGTTATTCCTATTTCCGGCGGCAATACCAAGCGCCAGATCATGATCATGCAGGATTTCGGCTCGACAGTGCTGACCTGCACCCCTTCTTATTCGCTGTTCATGGCTGAAGAGGCCCAGGCGGAAGGGGTCGATTTCAAAAAACTGAAATTGAGGGTCGGTATTTTCGGTGCAGAGCCGTGGTCCGAGGAGATGAGAAACGAGATCGAGACCAAACTCAATCTGTCCGCCATCGACATCTATGGCCTGTCAGAAATCATGGGACCGGGTGTCGCTATCGAATGCATTGAGGCCAAGAAGGGGCTCCATATCTGGGAAGATCACTTCATCCCGGAGATTATCAACCCTGATACCGGCGCACTTCTTTCCGAGGGGGAGCGTGGTGAGCTGGTTATTACCACGATCACCAAACAGGGCATTCCGCTGATCCGTTACCGTACCCGCGACATTACCAGCCTGACCTATGAACCATGCATCTGTGGCCGCACCCACGCCCGTATTGCCCGCATGAGCGGCCGCTCCGACGACATGCTGATCATTCGCGGCGTTAACGTCTTCCCGTCCCAGATTGAAGCTGTCCTGGTCGGTATTGAGGGGATCGAGCCGCATTATATGCTGATCGTCGATCGCCAGGGGACACTCGATACACTGACTGTCCAGGTTGAGGTCAGTGAACAGTTGTTCTCGGATGAGATCAAAGTCCTGCAGGCGTTATCGCGGCGAGTCGAAAAAGAGATCAAGGATATGTTGGGAGTAACCTGCACCGCCAGGCTGGTCGAGCCGAAAACTATTCAGCGCAGCGAAGGCAAAGCCAAACGAGTGATCGATAACCGAAAATTATAACGACTAAACCTTACCACCCCTAACCCCTCCTAAAATAGGAGGGGGACTTTAAAACTCCTCTCCTTACAAAGGAGGGGTTGGGGGTGGTTGGGTTTAGGTTTACATCGGAGGTACATTAATGAAAGTCGAACAGATATCAATATTCATCGAAAACAAATCCGGCCGGCTGGCTGAAATTACCCGTATTCTCGGTGAAGCCGGAATTAATATCCGGGCCCTTTCACTTGCCGATACCTCGGATTTCGGGATCCTGCGCCTGATTGTCAATGACTGTGCAAAGGCCAACTCAGTTCTGAAAGAAAACGGCTTTACCGTTAGCAAGACCGAAGTGGTTGCCGTTGAGGTTCCGGACCGTCCGGGCGGCCTGTCCGCCATTCTTCAAACGCTCGACCGGGAAGCGATCAACGTCGAGTATATGTATGCTTTTGTTGAGCGCTGTGGCGGTAATGCAGTTATTATATTCCGTTTTGATGAAACGGACAAAGCGATTGCCGCTCTGCAGGCACAGAATTTCAATATGCTTGAGGGAAGTAGACTGTACAATATGTAGCAGATAAACCCATCGGAGGTAGTAAATGAAAAAGATGTCGTTACTGTTCAGCAGCATTTGTTTGACCCTTGTGTTCGCATCAGTATCATTTGCAGCCGGCACCATCAAGATCGGTGCTCTTTTTGCCGTCACCGGGCCCGCTTCTTTTCTCGGAGAGCCTGAGAAAAAGACTCTTGAATTGTTGGTGAAAGAGGCAAATGACAAGGGCGGCATCAACGGCATGAAGCTGGAAGCCGTAATTTACGATACCGGTGGCGATGCTACCAAGGCTGTGCAGCTGGCGACAAAACTGATCAAGGATGATAAGGTCAGTCTAATTATCGGACCAAGTACCACCGGCGAGAGCATGGCGGTTATTCCGGTGGTTGAAAAAGAGAAGATACCGATGATTTCCTGCTCGGCTGGTATTAAAATCACCGATCCGGCCAAACATTGGGTTTTCAAGACTCCGGCCAACGACCATGTTGCCGCTGAAAAGATTCTCAACTATATGGCGTCAAAAAAACAGAAGAGCATCGCCCTGTTGACGGTAACTGACGGCTTTGGCGCCTCGGGTCGTGAGCAGATCAAGGCTCTGGCCAAGCAGAAGGGTTTCACCATCGTGGCTGATGAGGTTTACGGACCTAAAGATACCGATATGACCGCGCAGTTGACCAAGATCCGCGGCATTAAGCCCGATGCGATCATCTGTTGGGGCACTAACCCCGGCCCGGCGGTCGTGACAAAAAACGTCAAGCAGCTTGGTATCAAGACACCGCTTTACATGAGCCACGGCGTCGCCTCTAAAAAGTACATTGAACTGGCCGGCGCCGATTCGGCAGAAGGGGTTATGCTTCCGGCTGGCAAGCTCGCCATATATGAAGCACTTTCAAAGAGTGATGCCCAGTACAAGCTGTTGAAAGGTTACGATCAGTCCTATAAAAAGGCCTATGGAACTGAAGCTTCAACATTTGGCGGATATGCCTATGATGCCTTTCTGCTTGCAACCGGAGCTATCAAAAAGTCCGGTTCTACACCCGAACAGATCCGTAACGGAATTGAGAAAACCAGCAAACTGGTAAGCATATCCGGCGTATTTACAATGTCTCCAAAAGATCATAACGGACTTGATCTTTCCGCCTTTGAGATGGTCAAGGTTGTCAAGGGCGACTGGGTGATGATCAAGTAAACCAACACAGAATTAATGGAGAATGTATATGAACTTTAAAGTTATAAGTTTCGTAACAGCTGCAGCCACTTTACTGCTCTCTGCCACCGTGTTTGCCGCCGCACCGATCAAGATCGGTGCGCTGTTCGCTGTTACCGGTCCTGCCGCTTTTCTGGGTGAACCGGAACGCAACAGCGCCAAAATGGTTATTGATGAAATCAACAAGGCTGGCGGCGTCAAGGGCCGCAAACTTGAACTGATTGTATATGATACGGCCGGTGATGCTACTAAAGCTGTCCAGTTGGCAACTAAACTGATTAAGGACGACAAGGTCGTCGCCATCATCGGACCTAGCACTACCGGTGAGACCATGGCGGCCATTCCGGTGGCCGAAAAGGAGCACATTCCTCTTATTTCCTGCTCAGCCGGCAGCAAAATTACCGATCCGGTAAAAAAATGGGTTTTCAAGACGGCTCAGAATGACGCGCTGGCGGTCGGCAGGATTTATGAATATCTGCAAAAAACGAAACAGACCAAGGTATCAATTCTTACCGTTTCGGACGGTTTCGGCGCTTCCGGGCGCGAACAGTTGAAGAGCCAGGCGTCCAAATACGGAATTACTGTTGTATCTGATGATACCTATGGCCCAAAAGATACCGATATGACCGCACAGTTGACCAAAATTCGCGGTTCCCACTCTCAGGCCATTATCTGCTGGGGTACAAATCCGGGCCCTGCTGTTGTCGCAAAAAATGTCCGACAGCTCGGCATCAAAACGCCATTGTTCATGAGCCATGGTGTGTCATCCAAAAAGTTCATCGAACTGGCAGGTGAGGCCGCTGAAGGAATCAGACTCCCGTCAGGAAAGGTCGTCGTTGCCGATCTGCTTTCGGGCTCCGATAAACAGAAAAAATCGCTACTGGCCTTCGTCAAGGATTATCAGAAACATTACAAAGCAGAAGGTGATCATTTCGGTGGTCATGCCTGGGATGCCGTTATGCTGATCAGGAATGCTGTTGAAAATGGAGCCGATACTGCGGCTGCAATTCGTGACCAGCTTGAAAAAACAAAAGCATTTGCGGGTATTGGCGGCAGCTTCACCTATACACCACAGGATCATGCAGGACTGGGCAAGGATGCTTTCGTGCTGGTCGAAGTTAAGAACAAGGATTGGGTAATAGTAAAGTAGAATATTCAGAAAAGATTCTTTTCGTAGGGGCGAGCGTCCGTTCGCCCCTACATTTATGAGGTATGATGCAGTTCGACCAGATTCTCCAATACACGCTCTCCGGCATTTCAACCGGCGCTATCTACGCCTTGATCGGGATCGGCTTTTCGATCATCTACAATGCAACCGGCATCATCAATTTTGCCCAAGGTGAATTTGTCATGCTGGGTGGTCTGCTGACTCTCTCATGTCTCGAACTTCTCAATCTGCCGCTCTGGGCTGCGGTCCCCTGTGCCGTTGCCGTTTCCACGGTTGTCGGCGTACTGTTCGAACGCTTGGCGATCCGGCCGCTCCGGCAGCCGACCCCGATCAACCTGGTGATCATAACCATAGGAGGGAGTATCCTGATTCGCGGCCTGGCGATGCTGGTGTGGGGTAAGGATACGCATACCATTCCCCCGTTTTCAGGTGACACCCCGATTGCCATCGGCGGAGCCACAATACTTCCGCAGCACCTCTGGATACTGGCCATTACCCTGATTATTATCGTCATCAACAAGATTTATTTTTATCATACCATCAGCGGCAAGGCGATGCGGGCCTGTTCCTATAACCGCCGGGCTGCCGGTCTGGTAGGGATCGACGTCCGTCGCATGGTATTGTTTTCGTTCATCATCAGCTCCGCAATGGGGGCGGTTGCCGGTATCATCGTGGCACCGCTGACAATGACCGCCTACGATGTCGGTGTCATGCTGGGGTTGAAAGGCTTTTGTGCGGCGATCATCGGCGGAATGAGCAGCGGTATCTCCACGGTTATCGGTGGTCTGATCCTGGGCGTTCTTGAGTCCCTCGGCGCCGGACTTATTTCTTCTGGATATAAAGATGCAATCGCCTTCATCATACTGCTGCTGATAATGTTTATCCGGCCGCAGGGTCTCTTCGGTAAAGCCGATTCGGAGCGGGTCTGACGCCATGAAACAAAATCTTCTGCTCTTTACCGGTTTTTCCATACTGATTATGTTCGCCCCGCAGCTGTTATCAGGCGGCTACCTGATGAACGTCCTGGTGTTTGTCGGTATCAACACAATGCTGGCAATTGCACTTAACCTGCTTCTTGGTTATGCCGGACAGATTTCTCTTGGCCATGCCGGTTTTTTTGGACTTGGCGCATATCTGTCCGGTATTCTGACGACCGCCTACAGATTTAATCCCTGGGTGGCGATGCCGGTCGCAGCCGTTGTTGTCGGTTGTATGGCCGGGATGATCGGTTTTCCGATTCTGAAGCTCAAAGGACATTATCTGGCGATGGCAACACTCGGTCTCGGCATAATCATTTTCATTGTCTTCAATGAGACAGTCGAGTTGACCGGCGGTCCGTCCGGATTGTCGGGAATTCCAAACTTGCAGCTGGCCGGAATTTCTTTTGATTCTGATGTAAAGAACTATTATCTGATCTGGGGCTTTACTCTGGCTGTCATGCTGTTTTCACTCAATCTGGCAAACTCCAGGATCGGCCGCGCCTTGCGGGCGGTGCATGATTCCGAGGTGGCAGCACAGGTTCTGGGTGTCAATGCCCGTCTCCTCAAAGTACAGATATTTGCCATGTCTGCAGTAATATCATCACTTGCCGGAAGCCTCTATGCACATACGATGACGTTTATTTCTCCGGCCTCTTTCGGTTTTAACTTTTCGATTGAGCTGCTGACAATGGTTGTAATCGGAGGGCTTGGCAGTGTTTACGGATCGTTTCTGGGCGCTGCTCTGTTGACGCTGCTGCCAGAGATTTTGCGCGGTGCCAATGATTACGATATAATAATTTACGGCGGTTTGCTGATCGTCATGGTGATGTTTATGCCGGGTGGACTTGTGCGTGGCATTCCAGCTCTGTACAGGAAGGTTATAAAGCAGAAGGGGGAGACCGGTCATGCTTGAGATCTCCGGTATTACCCAGATATTCGGCGGCGTAACCGCTCTTGACACGGTTTCTTTTTCAATTGCAAAAGGTGATATTACCGGGGTTATCGGTCCTAACGGAGCCGGTAAAACTACGCTTTTCAACATAATTACAGGTATTTACCGACAGACAGCCGGCACGGTACAGCTTGAGGGAAAAGATGTCACCGGCTTTCCGCCGGAACGATTGGCACGGCTCGCCATGGTACGGACATTTCAGAATATAGAACTGTTCGGAACAATGACCGTCCTTGAAAATGTCATGGTCGGCATGCACACAAAAAGTTCCAGCGGCCTCTTGGCCTGTGCGTTAAAAATGCCCTGGAGCATTTCAGAAGAGCGGCGCATCCGTGAAGGCGCCATGAAATGGCTCGAATTCACCGGGATTTGTGATCTGGCTGATCATACCGCCGGTAGCCTTCCGTTCGGAAAGGGGCGCCTGCTGGAGATAGCACGGGCTCTGGCCGTTGGACCGCGCATCATCCTGATGGATGAACCTGCTGCCGGGCTCAACAGCCAGGAGACACTTGCACTCTCACTGTTGATCAAACGGATCCGTGATCTGGGTATTACCATCGTTCTGGTTGAGCACGATATGGAGCTGGTTATGGATATCTGTGACCGGATCGTTGTTCTTAATCTGGGCAGAAAACTGAAAGAGGGAACCCCTCGCGAAATTCAGGAAAGCCCTGAAGTCATTGCGGCATATCTGGGAGATGACGACTGATGCTGCGGCTTAAAAACATAAACACCTACTACGGAAAAGTTCACGCACTGAAAAATATTTCCCTGCATTTGGGGGAGGGAGAAATCGTGACTTTGATCGGTGCAAACGGCGCCGGCAAAACCACTGTTTTGAATACCATATCAGGTGTTACGCCCGCATCTGCAGGTGAAATAATGTTTTGCAAGGAAGCTGTCACAGCGCTTGCGCCGGATAAAGTCGTACAGCGCGGCATATCCCAGGTGCCGGAAGGGCGGCAGGTGTTCAAGCCGCTTTCGGTAGAGGATAATCTTGAACTGGGAGCGTATCTGCGTTACCGGAGCAGGGAGGGTAAGGCCTCCATCCACAAGGATATGGAAAAGGTGTTTACCCTGTTTCCTAGGCTTGAAGAACGGCGCAAACAGCTTGCCGGAACCATGTCGGGAGGCGAACAGCAGATGCTTGCCATCGGACGCGCCCTGATGGCTAATCCCAAAATACTGCTGCTTGATGAGCCTTCAATGGGATTGGCTCCGCTGGTTGTTCAGGAAATCTTTCGCGTACTGGAACGGTTACGCCAGGATAACGGTACTACGATCCTGCTCGTTGAACAGAATGCCAAGGCGGCTCTCAAGCTTGCTGATCGAGGTTATGTTCTTGAAACCGGCAAGGTAATACTCGAAGGTCCGTCTGATGAACTGCTCGAAAATGCCGAAGTAAAACGTGCTTACCTCGGTAAGGACAAGAAGGAAATGTGGGAGAGATAGACCAGTCTCCAATTATAACCAGCTGTCGCTCATTTGCTATGAGCATCAGCAAAAGGAAATTCAACCATGCGTTTTCCAATGCGTCTCAATTATGATCTGACGAAATACATTATCGGCAACAAGATCAAAAAAAATGCCAAATATCCACTCGTACTGATGCTTGAGCCGACCCATCTTTGCAATCTTGCCTGTTCCGGCTGTGGCAGAATCCGTGAATATGCCGACACAATCCAGGATATGATGAGCCTTGAAGAATGCCTGCATTCAGTGGATGAATGTCCGGCGCCGGTCGTTACCATTACTGGTGGAGAGCCGTTCCTGTACCCTCATATTAACGAACTTGTTACAGAGGTACTGCAAAGAGGCAAACACATCTATTTCTGCACAAACGGCATCCTGCTTGAAAAAGCGCTTGATACCATGACGCCGCATCCAAATTTTACTTTTAATATTCACGTTGATGGTCTGGAGGACACTCACGACCGTATTCTGGAGCGTAAAGGCGCCTTCAAGACTGCAATGTCGGCGATAAAAAAAGCTAAAGAGATGGGGTTCAGAGTCTGTACGAACACCACCATTTTCAATGAAACCGATCTTGTAGAAATCGAGATGTTATTTAGCAAGCTGGAGGAGATCGGTGTTGACGGCGTTCTGGTCGCACCGGGTTTCGGCTATGAAGCGGTTGGAGAAAAACTGTTCCTTGAGCGCCGTGATATTGAGAGGAAGTTTGCAGATGTCTACGAGATGAGCAAAAAACATCGCTTCTTTTCTACGCCGATGTACATGCGCTTTCTCAAAGGTGAAAAGAAGCTGGAGTGCACCCCCTGGGGCAACCCGACCCGCAATCCGCGCGGCTGGAAGGCTCCCTGCTACCTGATCACCGACGACCACTATCCGACCTATGCTGAAATGATGGCCAAGACCGACTGGGAGAAGTACGGGGTCGGGAAGGATCCACGCTGCGCCCAGTGCATGATGCATTGCGGTTTCGAACCGACGGTTGTAAATGAGATCGGCAAGAGCTGGAAAGACATCCTTGAAATGATGATCTGGAATTTGACGTAAAGTAATGCCGGCCCGATTGGCCGTTATCTGATGAAATAAAGAAGCCCCCATTCTAGCGACGAGATGGGGGCTTCTTTATTAAACCGGCTGGTAACAGCACACACCGGTCGGCGTCTTTTGTGAATATTCGTCTCTTGCATTATCCCGATATAGAGATAAAATTTTGTTGGCTCCATTTCCTGTGGAAGTACATCAGTCGCTGGCGGGCTGCCCGGTCTTCAAAACCGGTGGGGGGGATGAGAAATTCCCTTGGCAGGTTCGATTCCTGTGTGCTTCCGCCAGTACTCCCAATTTTGCAGCTGCGGCTGCTATTTCCGGCGAATCCCATGAAAAACCTCATTCTCGGCACGGCAGGCCATATCGATCACGGCAAGACCTCCCTGGTTAAATCATTGACCGGCGTTGACACTGATCGTCTCCCTGAGGAGAAGGCGCGAGGCATTACCATTGAACTCGGCTTTGCCGGTCTTGACCTCCCCGGCGACTCCGGAAACATCCATTTTGGCATCATCGATGTGCCCGGTCACGAAAAATTCGTGCGGACCATGGTTGCCGGGGTGGGGGGAATGGACATGGTCATGCTGGTAATCGCGGCGGACGAGGGGGTTATGCCCCAGACCCGCGAACATCTTGAAATCTGCCAGCTCCTCGGCGTGCGCAGCGGGATGGTGGCCCTGACCAAGTGCGATCTGGTGGATCCAGAGTGGCTGGATCTTGTCGTGGAGGAGGTGCGGGAGTTCCTCGCCGGCAGCTTCCTCGAAGCGGCTCCGGTCATACCGGTCTCCTCGCGTAGCGGCAACGGCGTCGACCGGCTCAAGAGTGAACTCTATCTGATCGCCAGTGATTTGGAGCAGAAACGTAGTGAGGGACAATACAGACTGCCGGTGGACAGGGTTTTTACCCTGGCCGGTTTCGGCACGGTCGTGACCGGCACGCTCCTCTCCGGCACGGTCAAAGTGGGAGACGAGGTGGAGATCGTGCCGTCGCTGCTCCCCTGCAGGGTCCGGGGTATCCAGTTCCATGGCGCAAAAGCGGAAACGGGAGCGGCCGGTTCGCGACTGGCGCTCAACCTGCAAGGGGTGGATCACTATCAGGTCCGGCGCGGTGAGGTCGTTGTCCCGAAAGGGGCCTACCGTACCACCAGGATCGTGGATGTGTACCTGAACCATCTTGCTTCGGCCCCGCGCGGATTGAAACACCGCTCGGTACTGCGGCTCCATTCGTCCACATATGAAGTTCCGGCCACCGTGATATTGCTTGACCGGGACGTACTCGATCCGGGGAACTGCGCCTATGCCCAGCTGCGCCTTGCCCGTCCGGTGCTGCTCCTCAACGGTGATCCGTTCGTGCTCCGATCTTCATCTCCTTCCGCGACCATCGCCGGAGGCTCTGTCCTTGATCCGTTCCCGCCGGGTCGCAGGAGGCGGTCGGATGAGGTGCTGGAGCTGCTCGGGAATCTGTCGGCCGGCACTGAGAGCGCAGTCATCGGCGGGATAGTAACCGGGAGTCTTCTTTCGGGGATCACCCATGGCGAGATTGCCGTCCGAAGCGGTATCGTCTCCCGGCGGCTGGAAGCCGCCTTGTCTGCTCTGATGGCGACCGGCAGCATCGTGCAGGTTGTGCGGGATCCCAAAACATACCTCAGCGGCGAAGCCTTCTCTTCATTGTGTGATTCGCTGGTCGCCGTGATGAACGGATATTTTGTACAGTATCCTCTCAAGGAGGGGATCAACAAGGAGGAGTTAAAGACACGGATTCCCTCACGAAGTGACGAGCGCTTCTTCACCCCGTGCCTGGCAGCCCTAGAAAAGGAGGGGAGGGTGATTGCCGAGCGGGATCAGGTCCGGCTCGTCGGCCGAAAAGCCGGCACAGAAACGTCACAGGCCGACATCCATCAGCAGATCAGGCTTGAGCTCGAAAGTGGAGGGAAGGAGCCGCCTTTTTTGAACGAGATCTGCGGTCGGCTGAAGATCCATGAAAAGCTGGCGCAGGAGCATCTTGCGCTGCTGGCCGACGAAGGTCTGGCCGTTAAGGTGAAGAACGATATTTTCTACACTCCGGCAGCGTTGGCCGAGATTGAGGAAGTTTTGACCAGCTACCTTAGACTGCATGGCGAGATGGCTCCTCCCGAATTTCGGGAGATAACCGGTCTGTCGCGCAAGTTCATGATCCCGGTGCTTGAATATTTTGACTCACTGAAGGTGACGCTGCGGCTGGGTGACAAGCGGGTGCTGCGGAGAAAATGATTATAAAAGCAATAAAGCGCCCCCATCACAACAACGTGACGGGGCGCTTTTCTTCTTTAAGAATCAGGCCTACAAACTCTGAAATGTGATTTGTAGACCGATCCTTTTACCTTTCCTCAAGTAACTACGCGCCTTCCCTGACTTCGTTAATCTCATCCGCGACGAGACCGTGAGCCTCTCTATGGACTGCGGCCGCCGCTTCTTTGCTCGGAGCCTCCACCAGACAAAAGGCTTTTTCCGTGCCTTCATCAAACCAGTATTTCAAGTATTTCACGCCATGCTTGGCCTGAACTTCGAGGTCTTTCGCGTGGGCGCCGGCAATTGCTGCAGCCGTCAATCCAGGAATATGCTTATGAACATCCAGATACAGTGCCATTTTCGTGTCCCCCTTTCAGTAAAATAGGTAGCTTCAATGGTGACAATTTGCCCGAATCAGATTTCGTCGGGTGACCGACACGCGTAGGGAAATCGTCTATTGAGCTATTAACAATATAGCACAATTGGTGGCAAAATGGACTAAATTTGTCTTTTATGGTGTGTTGCGACTGACACAGTCTGCATACGGTTTTCATATTACCCGCAGCTGTCCCAAAACTCTTTATGTTAGATTGTTTCAATGTTGGTGCGAGATATAACTCGTCCAATAATGTACAACAATGTTAGTGGACGTTTCAGAAAGCAATGGTATCTTTTCTATGTAATGAGGTTGATTTCAATAAGCGGAAAAGGAGACTACATCATGAAAAAAGGATTGATCAGTCTGTTAGTTGCTGCTGTTTTGGCGTTTGCGGTGGTTGCGTTTGCCGACAAGATCCTGCCGGTATACAAACAGGGCGACATTGTGTATGTCTGCGCCTGCGGTGAGTCATGCGCCTGCAAGACCATGTCTCACAATGAGGGAAAATGCACCTGCGGCAAGCCTCTCGGTAAGGGTGTTATCAGCAGCATGAAGGGGGATAAGGCGATGGTCAAGCTTGAAGGCAAGGAAATCGCTTTCACGACCAAGGCCAAGTATGCCTGCAACTGCGGCGATGGGTGTAAATGCGACACTATAAGCCAGAATCCCGGCAACTGCACCTGTGGCAAGGAGATGAAGAAGGTTGAATAGCAATCCGTTACAGATGAAAGTCGGTCTTATGGCCGCCTCAGGAACCTGCGAGGGGACGTAGTTAAGATGGTTGATTCATATTAAGTTGACCACTTAACTACGTCCTTAAAGGTGCCTCGTCCTTGTTTCAATGGCAAATGTGTAGACCTGACATGTTGCACTCTACATCTTCGTTAATCGCTCCATTGCCGTCTTCATGCTGATTCGTATTCTCTCAAGCACCTGAGCCAGCTCTCCGATTTCATCCTTCGTGTGGGCCAGGATGGGGACGTTAACCTCCCCGTCAGCCATGCGGGAGGCTTTTTCGGTAAGTTGAGTCAGCGGCTGTAGCGAGCTGTGAATGGTGTAGTGGATCAAAAGGGATGTAACGGCTATGATGACCGCCATACTTATGAGAAGATGGATCAGGACGGTGGTCTTTGCCTTGTTCAGGGCCGCAATGGAAAGCCCTATACGGAAATTGCCCCACTGCTTATCCTTGACCATGATTGGAGAGGAAACGTCCCACATGGTTTCGCCGGTATCCCGTTTATAGACCTGGATAAAGCCGGGCTGAGTGTTTTGAGCGGCGGCCAGGCCGGTCTCGTCGTTGAATATCCTTTTTGTACGGTTGCCGACCTTGTCCTTCACCTTATCGCCGGTAATTGCCTGCTGATATTTCGAATTGTGGGTCGGGAGATAGCCATTTTTGTCCACGGTAACAGCGAACACGACACTGGGATTCTTAAGCATCTCGTCTTGCAGCCCCAAAAGTGCTTTATCTGCGTAGGAATCATATTTGGTGTGATATTTAGCGGGTTCGAACGAGCCGTATTGCTGATAATTCGTATCAAAAGCATCCGCAGTTGTCATGGCGTTATTGTTGACAGCCTCTTCAAACAGCTTGCCGACAGCCTTGGCAGCCACCATGCTTTCAAACTTTGCCTGCGACTTGTACTGCGCATCCAGGCGCAGGAACTGCTCCCTGGCCAACACGATCGTTCCGAATCCCACAATGATCAAGAGTACCAGGTTCACCTTTACAGCAACTTTGATGCTGATCTTTTTGAACATCCGATTCATCCTCCTTTATTTAGAGTTTGGCTAACGCTTGATATTGATCAGATCCGACCTACACAACACTTCATTTACTCAGTACAATAAAATTGCTCTCAGATATACGCCGGTACTACTTGCCTGTCAACCGGTTGGTAAGAAAATACACGGCCCTGGTAACAAGCGTTTCGTTGCGCACAAATAACGCAAAAAAAAGTGCCCTGTCACAGCAACGTGATGGGGTACTTTATAGATAACCTGTTTATTTCGACAGTGCGGGTGAATTTACTTTTCTAGTATCAGAACAGTTTCAATACCGCCTGTGCTGCCTGCGAAGCCCGGATAATGTTTCACTTTTCTGGTAGCAACCTTATATCCCTTAACAAGTGCCGTTGCTGCGATCAGGCAGTCAAGTGAACTAAGCGTAACTCCTTTAGCGCGATACTTTCGATACAATTACCCACCCTTGAATGCAATCTCTGGAGTAATCGGTTCGTCGAGATGAAGGTCGCCCACTCATGCCATCAATATTCCAACGACGCCTATTACGGTAAGAAATACAATTCCAAATGTTGCTCCGGCCATGATTGCTATTAGGCTCAGAGCGATAGGCACAAAAAGTCTTCGGCCTTTCTTTTTTTTATATCCGACTCTTATTTTTGTTGTTATTCCTGCTTCTATCCTGATTCTTGCGGTGTTGCTTTTTTCCCAGTCAATCTTGCTCCACACTTCATGACTGCCTGGAGGAAGTTGGACAGTCAGAGCAGCGCCGTCTTTAACTGAACCAACCTTTTTGCCATTCACGAAAATTGGATATGCGCGATACTTCGCGAAGTACGTTGATGGTCTGTTGACATCCAAGATGCCGGTAGTAGTTCCATTCATTCTTTTTGTTCCTCACATAACGGGGCTTCGGCTGACCTGCCAGCTTTTGGGCTGGTCGTGCCGATGGTTGGAACTCGCAGTTTTCTTCCCTCGCATTTTTAGCAACATAACTCCCCGGCACACCTTACGCATAACACATCTGCGGCAGGTGTGTCATGCAAAACCCATGTGCGCCATACACTCCGCGCAACCCCCGACTATCCGACTATTACCGCTGTGTTGAGGATTTTTTTGAGGAGCTGGAGCGGGTACACGAGGATCGGTATCAGTCCCGTTTGGGGTATCTGCGACCTGAGATCAGGTTGACCATCTTTCGCTATCTCGATTGTGGTTGCCTGCAAAATGGTTTCGCCCGTGTGAAGTGTGACGACTGCGGTCACGAATA
>JANYBN010000049.1 GCA_025360785.1 Geobacter sp. | reverse complement strand
CACCAGGCCGAGTCCCAGAGCCGCCAGGTCGAACAGTACCCACTCCAGGCTGTTTTTGAGCATGACCGCCACCCGGTCGCCCGGTTGCAAGCCTTCATTGCGGAGCGCCTCCTGCCAGCGGGCCGCCTGTGCAGCTGTCTCCACCCAGGAAGTACATTCGCAGCATCCACCCTGATGATCGAAGCGGCGATAGGCGCAAGCGTCCGGAGTCCGTTTGACCCGTTCCCGGAACAGACCGGCCAGCGTTCCGGCAACTTCGGGGGTGATGATGTCAAGTGGGCGGTTCATGATCTACCTCTAACTCCAAAAAGCATTCAAGCTGACATCTTACCACCCCTAACCCCTCCTACCAAAAGTAGGCGCTTCTAAGCGAAATAGGAGGCGGACTTTAAAGCTCCCCTCCTTACAAAGGAGGGGCTGGGGGTGGTTGGGTTTGTGCTTCTTGGAATAACTCCTGCCATCCAGGATCGGGGGTGAAACGGGTGCCGTGGCGTTGTTCCAGTTCGCGCAGCCTCGTATAGAGCGCTTCAGCTCCGGCGTCTCTGATATGCTGCAGCGGTCCACCCCGGAAGGGGGCGAAACCGCTCCCGAAGATTACCCCGCCATCCAGCAGGTCGGCATCCGCCACCACCTGCTCGCGCCAGCAGGCAACAGCCTCGTTCAACAGCCTGAGCATGATCCGGTCGCAGATTTCTGCCGGCGGTAAGTCGCCTGCAGCGCTTCTTGATTCATGATGCTTGCCGTACTCATAAAACCCCTTGCCGCTCTTGCGCCCCAGATGCCCTGCCGCCACAAGCTGTTCCAGACGCGCCGACACCTCTGTTTTGTAGTGCCGGGCAAAGACCCTGGCCACTGACAGGCATATGTCGAGTCCAACCGCATCGGCCAGGCGGACCGGACCCATCGGCATGCCGAAATCGGTAGCGGCCCGGTCGATAGTGGCGGGCGGCACCCCCTCTTCGACCAGCGTGACCGCCTCCAGCAGATAGGGCATCAGGATCCGGTTCACCAGAAAACCGGGTGAACTGCGCACCGGCAGCGGCAGGCGCTTGATGGCCAGCACCAGGGCTGCGGCCCGGGCCAGCGCCTCTGCGGACGAGGCGGCCATGGCCACCACTTCGACCAGTTGCATTTTGTCCACCGGATTGAAAAAATGCAGCCCGACCAGTCGTTCAGGGCGGGACAGGGCGCCGGCCAGCTCTTCCAGCGGAATGCTGGAGGTGTTGCTGGCCAGGATGGCATCGGGACGCATGCGCGGTTCCAGCTGGCGGTAGAGTTCCCGCTTGGCGTCGGCGTTTTCGAATATCGCCTCGATTACCACGTCGGCCCTCCCGACACCGCGCCCTTCCGGGTCGGGCACCAACCGGTCCATTGCCGTTTCCACGGCCCGGCGTTCCTTGAGGATGCGACTGAACAGTAGCTGCCCCCGCTTGACAACCTGGCCGAGGCGGGTGCGGTCCAGATCCTGGATCGTTACCTGCAGCCCCTGCAGGGCACACCAGATGGCGATGTCACCACCCATGACGCCTCCGCCGACGACGTGGATCGCCCTGGTTCGGCCGACATCTGTTTTGCCCTGCGCCTTGAGCCGTTCCTGGAGCTGGAATACCCGCACCAGGTTGCGGGAGCTGCTGCCGGTTATCAGCCGTGCCACCGACTGCGCCTCCGCCTTATAGTTGGCGGTCTCGTCGCTGCCAAAACTCCGCCAGAGGTCGATCAGCGCGTAGGGGGCGGGATAGTGGCGGGGATCGGCCTTTTTGGCCACACTTCGTTTTAGAAAGTTCGCTACGATGGGGCGTGCAACGGGCAGGCCGGCCAGGCGCTCCTTCAGGGACAGAATGCGGGCGGCGGGGGGCTTGGCCAACAGCGCCCGCAGCGCATTGTCCAAATGGCGCTCAGGCACTGTGTAATCCACCAGGCAAAGTTTCTTTGCCTGACCGGCACTCAGCGTCCGGCCGGTCAGCATCATCTCCAGAGCGGCCAACGGGCCGACCAGCCGGATGGAGCGGAGTGTGCCGCCAAAACCGGGGTGAATGCCGAGCTTTACCTCGGGGAAGCCGAGCCGGGTGCCGGGGTCGTCACTGGCGATGCGGTAGCGGCAGGCCAGAGCCAGTTCCAGGCCGCCTCCCAGGCAGAAACCGTGGATCAGCGCAACCGTCGGTACCCCCAGCGTCTCGATTCGGGCCAGCACCTCCTGGCCGCGCCGGATGAGTTGCAGTGCATCCTCTGCAGATTTGATGGCGGTAAACTCGTTTATGTCTGCGCCGGCGATGAAGCCGTTCCGTTTCCCGGAGCGGATGACCACCGCGCGGGGCGTGGCTCCCTTCAGATCTGTCAATAAATGGTCCAGTTCGTCGAGGACCTCGCGGGAAAGGCTGTTGGTGCTGCTTTCGGCCCGGTCGAGGGTCAGGTGAACAATCCCGGCGGGATCCTGGCCGGAGCGCCAGTGGCGATAGCTGGTGATGTCACTGCTCATGACCGGCCTCCTCGCTCTGTTCCAGCAGCATCGCGCCGCCCTGGCCGCCGCCGATGCAAAGAGCCGCCATGCCGCGCCGCATCCCGGTGCGTTTTAGTACCTGCAGCAGGTGCAGGACGATCCTGGCGCCGCTGCTGCCCACCGGATGACCGAGGGCGACGGCGCCGCCATCCACGTTGAGGCGTTCCGGGTCAATGGCTGCAAAAGGCTGCTCCAAGCCAAGTTCCGTCCGGGCGTAGCCGGCGCTCCGCCAGGCAGCCCGGCAGGCCAGCACCTGGGCGGCAAAGGCTTCGTTGATCTCCCAGTAATCGATATCCGTACTCTGCAGACCCTGGCGCAGCAGGATAGGGGCCATGGCATGCACCGGTCCCAGCCCCATCTGCTTCGGTGCCACACCGGCCCAGGCACAATCTACGATTCGTCCCAATACCGGCAGCCGGTACTGCCGCACCGCATCGGCGCTGGCGAGCAGCAGCAGGGCGGCCCCATCGCTCACCTGGGCGCTGTTGCCGGCGGTCACCATACCATAGATGCGGTCGAAGGCCGGTTTGAGTTTTGTCAACCGCTCCATGCTGCTGTCGCGGCGGACTCCGTCGTCATGGTCATAGACCGTGCCGTCGTTGGTATAGAGCGGTTCTATTTCCGCCAGCCGCCCTTCGTCCTGGGCCTGAGCCAGCCGCCGGTGACTCTCTACGGCAAAGACATCCATCTCTTCCCGGCTGATGGCAAAGCGTTGGGCCAGAATCTCGGCTGTCTGCCCCATGGAGAGGTTGACAGTCGGGTCGGTCAACCCCTGGAGCAGGCTGAACACAAGTCTGAAATGGGACGGACGAACGCGGCCCAGAAGCCGCAGCCGCTCGGTGGCGCTGCGGGCCTGACGCCAGGCACTCAGCAGCTCCACACTCCGTGGCGGCAGCAGCACCGGCGCATGGCTCATGGCTTCGGTGCCGCCCGCCAGGACGAGGTCGGCGCGGCCAAAGGCGATATCTGTGGCAGCGCTGTCGATGGCCTGCATGCCGGAACCGCAGTTGCGCTGCACGGTCCAGGCCGGCACCTGTTTGCCGCAGCCGAGCCGGAGCGCCACCAACCGGGCGATGTTAATCTCGTCGGGGCCGGGGATGATGCAGCCGAGGATCACCTCGTCCAGCGCTTCCGGAGCAAACGGCTGTCGTGCCAGGAGCGCCTTGCCGGCCCCAACTGCGAGATCGGAAGCCCGGAATGGTCCCGGTTTCCCTGAAGCCTTGAGAAAAGGGGTGCGGTTGCCGTCGATGATATAGACCGGTCGTCCGCCGGCATAGGCATGTCTCGTGTTATTCATGGCCCCCTCCTTTCTGCCAGTAGTCAGCCGGGAAGTCATCCACCCGGATGATTTCCCGGCGGGCCTCCTGACTGGCGATGACAATCCCGGCCTCTGCCGCAGTGATAATACCTGCCTGCACGCCTTCCTGCAGAGTTTGCTCGTCGCTGTCCGAAGCTATCCGTTTTGACTTGACCGTGTCACGCAGCTTTTTCTCTAACGGTTCGGCGGCGATCACCTTCTGCAGGGCGTCTTCGAGTCTGCCCAGCGGTTCTCCCAGGTCAGCCGGGGCGTAGATGCCTGTAGTCAGCCGCTCCCGCACTGCGGAAGGCGCCAGCAAAATTGCTGCGACCCGGTGGCCGAGGCGGTCGCCGGGGCAGGGATCGGGCATCCCCAGCGGGAAGGTTATCAGCCGCAGCAGCAACCCTGCAGGACGGTTGGGAAAATTGGCGTAGAAGCCTTCAAAGGCTGTTCTGATGGTGCGGAAGCTGTTGCCGCAGGACCATTCCAACAGGGGAAGTTCATCGGCCGGGCGGCCGTGATCTTCGAACTGCTTGATGGCGGCCGAGACCAGATAGAGGTTGGAGAGTATGTCGGCCAGGCGGCCGGAGAGTTTCTCTTTCCGTTTGAGGCCGCTGCCGACGATGATCATAGACAGGTCGGCCGCGAGGACAAAGGCGGCGCTTAGGCGGGAGGTGATCTGCAGCATCCGTCTTGCCGGTCCGCCGGGAGTCGCCAGCAGACGCCCTCCGGTCAGCCCCAGCCAGAGAACGCGGGCGGCGGTGCTGATGGTAAAGCCGATATGCCCGAAAAAGGCCCGGTCGAAGGCGATCAACCCTGCGGCCCGGACGGGATCGGCTACCGCACGGATTTCTTTGAGGACGTAGGGATGGCAGCGCACGGCGCCCTGCCCGAAAATGATCATGGAGCGGGTCAGGATGTTGGCCCCTTCAACCGTAATGCCGATTGGTATGGACTGGTAGATGCGTCCCAGCAGGTTGCGCGGGCCAAGGCTGATGGCGCTGCCCCCCTGCACGTCCATGGCGTCGTTCACCACCCGCCGCATCCCTTCCGTCAGGCAGTATTTGACAATGGCCGACAGTACTGACGGTTTTTCGCCCCGGTCCACTGCGGCGCAGGTCATGATCCGGGCGGCATCCATCTGGTAGGTCAGGCCGGCCATGCGGGCCAGCGGTTCCTCGATCCCTTCCAGTTGCCCGATGGGAAGCTTGAACTGGCGGCGGATCCGCGCGTAGGCGCCGGTGGCCCGGCAGGCCAGTTTGCCTGCGCCTACGCTCAATGCGGGCAGGGAGATGGAGCGTCCGACACCCAGGCATTCCATCAGCATGCGCCAACCCTGTCCGGCTCGCTCCGGTCCGCCGATGATCCACTCCAGCGGGATAAAGACATCTTTGCCCCAGTTGGGACCGTTCTGAAAGGGGATATCAAGGGGGACGTGGCGCGTGCCGATACTTATGCCGGGAGTGTTTGCCGGGATCAGGGCCAGCGTGATGCCGGGTTCCGCGTGGTCGCTCAACAGATGTTCGGGGTCGGAGAGCTTGAAGGCCAGTCCCAGCAGGGTTGCCACCGGACCCAAGGTTATATAGCGTTTTTCCCAGTTTAGCCGGATGCCGACGATTTCGCGTCCTTCAAAGACCCCCCGGCAGACTACGCCCCGGTCCGGGATGGCTGCGGCGTCGCTGCCCGCCTCGGGGCCGGTCAGGGCAAAGCAGGGAATCTCCTCTCCCCGGGCCAGGAGCGGCAGATAGTGATCCTTCTGGGCCTGGGTGCCGTAATGGAGCAGCAGTTCAGCAGGTCCCAGCGAGTTTGGCACCATGGCCGTTACGGCGGCGGTAACAGAGCGGCTGGAGATCTTCATGATCACCTGCGAGTGGGCCAGGACGGAAAAACCGAGGCCGCCGTATTCGGCCGGGATGATCATGCCGAAGAAACGCTGCTGTTTGAGAAACTGCCAGACTTCAGGCGGGAGGTCCCGGTCCAGTTCGACGATGCGCCAGTCATCCAGCATTCGGCACAACTCTTCTACCGGACCGTCCAGAAATGCCTGTTCTGATGTTTTAAGATGCGGGGTGGGAAGGTCTAAGAGTTTATGCCAGTCGGGCTTGCCGCTGAACAGCTCGCCATCCCAGCCGACCGTGCCGGCTTCCAGGGCTTCGCGTTCGGTTTCCGACAAGGGGGGGAGCATACGTTTGAAAAGTTTGAGAAGCGGCCTGGACAGGATGGGTCGCCGCAGGGGGGGGAGGTTGAGGATCAGTGCAAACAAAAGCGAGAAGCCCCACAGCAGCAGGCTCCCGGCATCTCCTCCAAGGGGAGCGATGCTCCAGAACGCTAAAAATGCCGTGACCGTCCACAACCACAATCCGGCTCGGAAATACGCCAGCAACCAGCTTATTATCACTACCAGTAGCAAAGTCATGGCATCCTCCAGTTTCCGGCTGATGTTTGTTAAAACATTTAACTCACTCTTAGCGGCTGACTTTTACGCGTAGCATTCTCCTTGTTTCTTTACATATATCACAATTTGAATGATTCCGTGCAATCTTAGATAGAGACAGACGGATGAAGCTCAAGCAGCGGGGGATGTCACGGTCAGTTCAAGAAGCCTCTTATATCTGAAATGAGGCTGCAAGAGGTTTCAACTCGCTAAGCTCTCTAAAACTTTTCAGCAGGCGGGCATCTTCTGTCAGGAGGGTCGCTTCGGCCTGAGTGCGCTCAGTCGGGGGGAGTTTCAGTTTGTTGAGCAGCAACCCAAACTCGGCGAGGTCATTCATCCTACCCAGGATGGACTGGTATTCCTTGAGCTGTTCCAGAAGCGGCGCATAGTCTCGCTCCAGAATCGGAGTGACTATTTCCAGGAAATAGCGCCATTTTTTGATGATTATACGGAGGGCATGCCGCGTCGCCCGGTGTTCCGGCGACAAGGCGCCGGCA
The DNA here is from genome assembly GCA_025360785.1 of Geobacter sp. Lineage (GTDB taxonomy): Bacteria > Desulfobacterota > Desulfuromonadia > Geobacterales > Pseudopelobacteraceae > JACRCG01. Next base: position 33,649 of record JANYBN010000049.1, on the reverse strand, counting down.
AGGAGCGGGTGTACCGGCAGGTACTGATTGAGGTAAGCTTCGGATAAATAGGCCGGAACAGAGATGTTATTCCGGAGGGTGATGGTCTCCGCATTCAGCCCTGCAGCCATTTTACGCACCTTCCGGCCAAGAGCCCGATGATCGAAGGTCTTAAGCATCTTCACTATCCGCTTCAACTCTCTTGTACGCCGTACCGAAAGTGCGTGACAGAGCGTGGCATCGGCGGATCTATCAGTTCCGGCTTGCGAATGGAAGAAAATCAGAGCTTCGTCAACATTGCGCATACCGCCCAATGTCCGGGTAAGCTTGCGGACGCTTTTCCTCAGCTCTGCTTTTGAACCTTTCGGCAGCAAGGGATAAAAGAGTTCCATCGCAGCCCTGAATCGGCGCGATGCCACCCGCAGGTCATGGATGTTGTCCGGATCTGAAGTTTTAATGACGGCACGCCTCAACCGGAGCAATTCATCCCATTGGGCGATGAAAATATTTCTGGAGCGTTCAAGTATCGTTGCCGGGTCAGGCCATAATCGCGTGGGTTTTGGTGACATAGGTTCGGGCTATTTATCCTGTTTGTCAGTGCGTGGAAATGCCTTTTTGAAGGACGTTATTTTCGCTTTGCCCGGTACCAGATACCGGAGAAAAGTGGCGGGCTTGATGTCTTTATCCGGATCAAAATCCAGCGTCACACAGGCGCCCTTTTTCAACGGGATCGCCTCATTCTCCCGCCCAAGCAGCGTGGCAACCAACAAACCGAGCTGCGGTTCGTGACCTACCAGCATGACCCGCTTGGCATCCTTGCATCCCTTCAGGTACGCAACCAATCCTTCAACATCAGCTCCCGGTATGAGGAGCCGGCTTGCGACAATGACATTTTTGCGGCAGGCCTTTAGAGCGGCTATCTCGGCTGTTTGTACCGCACGGGTCAGGGGGCTGGTTACGGTCAGCCGCGGTTTGGGGCCGATCCTGGCAACCGATGAGCTCACGTTTTTTGCCGCCAACCTTCCTTTGTCGGTCAGATAACGCCACTCATCCTGCAAGAGGTCACTTCCCTCTACCGCTTCGGCATGCCGCATTACATACAAAATCATGGCTTCCTCCAAATTGACTGGTGATCAAAAGTGTAAGTATAGACGTCATCGTGAGCATTGCAAACCCTGCAGCAAAAATTCACCGGATTGTAACAATCAGGCTCTGCGGAATCCGGACAGCATATTGATAAATAAAAAGGGTAGCCGGCTCACTATGCTGACTACCCTGGTGTCACTGCTTATCGAAACCGGTTATTTTCCGGCTGCATGCTCCCGTGCTTTCTGAATTCGCCTGATCGTCTCATCCACCCCAAGCGTCACTACAATTTCACCTATTCCCGGCGCCTGCGTGCCACCCGAGAGGGCGATCCGGACCGGCTGGCCAACCTGCCCCATCTTCCAGCTATTCTCGGTGCAGACCTCTTTGAAGAGGGCATCGATTCCGGCAACATCGCCCAGCGGCGCAGATGCAAGCTTCTCCGTTACCGCCGCAAAAACTGCCAGCAGCAGCTCCTTGTCAAACTTGGCCAGTGCGGCCTCATCATAACTGACCGGGGCGTTGTAGTAGAACACGGCGCGTTCCGCCATCTCTTCAAGCGTTTGAGCCCGCTCCTGCAGCGTCTTGACCACCGCCATCAGGTCGGGGCCATTGAGCGTAGTTACCTCATGTGCAGAGAGATGCGGCAACAGCAGGCCTGCAAGCCGCGCAGGATCGCCGGTTTTAATGTAATGCGCGTTCAGCCAATTCAGCTTTTCGGTATTGAAAACTGAGGCGGAGCGCCCGACATTGCCGATATCAAATTTCTGAATCATCTCTTCGCTGCTGAAAATCTCATCGTCACCATGACTCCACCCCAGTCGTACCAGGTAGTTTAACAGCGCTTCCGGCAGATATCCCATGTCACGGTAGGAAATGACGCTGGTGGCGCCATGTCGTTTGGAAAGGCGCGCCTTGTCTGCCCCCAGGATCATCGGCACATGAGCGAACTGCGGCACAGGAAATCCGAGTGCTTCGTAGAGCTGAATCTGGCGCGGCGTGTTGTTGACGTGGTCATCGCCACGGATGACGGTCGTAATGCGCATGGTGGCATCGTCAATCACGACGCAGAAATTGTAGGTCGGTGTGCCGTCGGTGCGCTGAATGATCAGGTCATCCAGCTCTTCATTCGGGAAGGTAATGGTTCCCTTGATCAGGTCATCAAAAGCCGTTACTCCTCCCTGCGGCGCCCGGAAGCGGACCACATACGGCTGCCCTTCCGGCTGGTCGGCCCGCTCGCGGCAGGTACCGTCATACTTAGGCTTGCGACCTTCCTGCATGGCAAGATTGCGCTTGGCGTCCAGCTCTTCGGAGGTGCAGTAACATTTATAGGCTTTGCCGGCATCCAGCAGTTTCCGGACATACTCCTTGTAAAGCGGAAACGAATCCGATTGATAGAAGGGACCCTCGTCCCAGTCAAGTCCGAGCCACTTCATTCCTTCCAGAATCGCATCCACGGACTCCTTGGTGGAGCGCTCCACATCGGTGTCTTCGATACGCAGAATGAACGTGCCACCCTGTTTCCTGGCCAGCAGCCAGTTGAATAGCGCGGTGCGGGCACCACCGACGTGAAGATACCCGGTTGGGCTGGGGGCAAAACGGACGCGAAGTTCGGACATTATTGTAACTCCTTGGAATGGGTACTGAGGTAACTGCGAGAGGCAGTATAGCATTCACTACTATTGTTGAAAAAGCATTTTCTGACTGACTGGAAATGCCTATTGTCCTGATTTCAGTTAATCAAGCGGTCGTATTCGCTATGCGTTCCAATCCAGAACCAGACAACACCGTCGGGGATGGAGACGCCAAGGGCGCGGTAACGGAGGCCGATACGAACAGACCAGAACTGTCCGATTTGTTTAAAATGAAGGGAAGGATGGCGAGGGTTCTGTTTCAGTAAGGCAAAATTGGCATCGGCTAGTTGTTGAATTGCAGATGGAAGGCGAGAGTAGCAGTCCCAGAAACGTGGAGAAGCCTGATGAATCAAAGCGGTTTGCATTGGCCGGCGCCATACTGTGCAAGGGCTTCCGCTGCAAGAGAGTCGAGTTTACTGTTGTCAATATCTGCTGCAAGCGAACGATCCCATTGTTGTGCGTCAAACTCGTTGAACCAAGAGCGGAATAGGCGGAGTTCCGATTCTGGAAGTGATGCAACTTGAGATTCTATACGTTGGAGTGATGGCATAAAAACCTCCTGAAAATTAGCGGTACAGACAAACAATAGCACGCAGATTGTCAATCCGTCAAACTGAAGAACCTACCGCACCACCGCCCGCACGATCTTCATGATCATCCTTTTTTTCTCCTCGTCAGCACCCGCCAGAAGCTGTTCAATTTCCTCGACTTTCACACCGCATGTCACCCAGCGCAGTAGCCCTTTCCGGAACCTTCGCCGGCAGCACACTTGCACCGCAGGTTGTCTACACGGCTGCAACGGCAAGCGCTCCCGGCACACTCAAGGTGATACTCGCCAGCTCGGAAGTCTCCGGATTACCGCTGGTAGGAGAAATGGCAACAATTACCCTGCAGCTTGCAAACGGCGCAGTTCCGACAGCAAATAACTTTGTTGTGAATGGTGACAGTGTTTTTGATGCGACACTCTATGCGCCAATAGCGGGAATGAATGTAGTGGTTGCGAGTGTGACGCTGCAGTAAACGGGAAGTGTTGATGATACTTTCAAGCTTTAGAGGGCGGCTGAAATAGCCGCCCTATTCAATTCCTCATAATGTTGGAAGTCTTGCATGGCTGACCGTGAGACATAAGTCAAAAAAATCGCCCCTCATCCGCCTCTTCGAGGCACCTTCTCCCTGATGGAGAAGGAATCTTAGATCCCCGCAAATCTAAACCCCTGCCAACTGCCGCGCTTTGTCAATTCATTGACTATAGCATACCACATCTGATTGTTCTTCAACCCCCACTGCGGGGCGACGCTTATCTCCAGAGGAGCCGAACCATACAGGCGCTGGATGGCTATCCGTGGCGGGAGCCGTTCCAGAAAGTCGGCGACCGTGGTGACGTATGCTTCCAGTGCCAGTGGTGTAAACTCTCCCCGGCGGTACAGTTCAGCCAGTTCTGTCCCTTCCACGGCATGCAGCTGATGCAGCTTGAGAGAATTGATAGGCAGGCTGGCCATCAGGTCGGCGGTTTTCAGAAACTCCGCCGCACTCTCCCCCGGAAAGCCGAATATCAGGTGGGCACAAAGGTCAATATTCCGCCCCCCCGCCCGGTTGACCGCCTGAATGAAATCGTTGAGAGTATGACCGCGATTGATGCGCTGCAAAATGGCGTCATCCATTGACTGCAATCCCAGCTCAAGGCAGACGTATTTTGTCCGCGCAATCTCCGTCAGTAGTTCGAGGGCTTCATCTTCAAGAGAGTCGGGGCGGGTTCCGACCGAAATGCCGATCACATCGGGATGATCGAGGGCGCGGCGGTACAGGTCGGACAGCAGTTCGACCGAACCGTAGGTGTTGGTGTATTTCTGGAAATAGACGATGAATTTTTCTGAGCCTAGACGGGTGTGGTGATAGGCCATGCCTGCCGCTATCTGTTCCTCCAACGGCACCACGGCTTGGGTCTCTCTGGGGGAAAACGACACGTTGTTGCAGTAAATGCAGCCGCCTGTTCCCTTGCTGCCGTCACGATTGGGGCAGGTGAAACCAGCGTCTACGTTGACCTTGCTGATCCGGAATCCGAAGCGGCGGCGCAGATAATGACCATAGGAGTTGATGTGAAGTTGTGGGTGGAGTCGTTCGTCAGGAGTGTTGGGCATACTCTTCGATCTTTTTCAGCAGGGTTACGGCGGCGCCGTGTGGGTCGGCTGCGGTCAGTATAGCCGATATAACAGCAATTCCCGCTACGTTGGCAGTCAGCGTTTCGGTGATGTTGGCTTGAGAGATCCCCCCCAGGCCGACAACAGGAATTTTCAGGGCAGTGACGGCATCAGCCAGTTTTTTTACACCGCACGGTTCGCCATAAGCGGCCTTGGATGGGGTAGGGTACACCGGGCTGAAAGTGACAAAATCGGCGCCATCAGTCTGGGCACGTAAAGCTTCGTCGATGGCGTGAGCAGAATAGCCGATGATTCTGTCCTGCCCCAGCAGTTGGCGGACAGCGGCTACCGGCAGGCTGTTGACACCGATATGAACGCCATCGGCCGCTACTGCCAGTGCGATATCCGCGTGGTCGTTGATAATCAGGCGGGCATCGAAATCGGAGGTGAGCCTCCTCATTTCTAGAGCCAGACGGTACAATTCGGCACCGGTAAGATCTTTTTCACGCAACTGTACAGCTTTGACGCCTGTTTCAAGAGATCGGCGCACAACTTCCAGTAGAGATCTTCCGCAGGTCTGATGCCGATCGGTGATCAGATACAGTCTGAAATCGGTTGTCTGCATCCGGAGCGGAACTAAACGATCAAACCATCCAGCGGACTGGAGGCGTTGGCGTAGAGCTTACGGGGAATTCGACCCGCCTTGAATGACAAACGGCCGGCAATCACCGCCAGTTTCATCGCTTCCGCCATGGCGATCGGATCCTGCGCGCCGGCGATGGCGGTGTTCATAAGCACTCCGGCACAGCCGAGTTCCATGGCGATTGCGGCATCGGACGCCGAGCCGACGCCGGCATCGACGATGACCGGTACGCTGACATTTTCAAGAATTATACGGATATTGTAGGGGTTGCGAATGCCAAGGCCGCTGCCGATCGGTGCACCAAGCGGCATTACCGCTGCGCAGCCGATATCTTCCAGCTTTTTGCAGACAATCACATCATCACTGCAGTAAGGCAGAACGGTAAAACCCTCTGCTACCAGTATCTTTGCGGCCTTGAGTAGCTCTTCGTTGTCGGGGAACAGTGTCTTTTCATCCCCCAGTACCTCCAGCTTGACGAAGTCCGACATGCCGGCCTCGCGGGCCAGACGGCAGGTACGCACCGCATCGTCGGCCGTGTAGCAGCCGGCGGTATTGGGAAGCAGTGTATATTTTTTCAGGTCGATGTAATCGAGCAGCGACTCTTTGCTTCGGTCGAGATTTACCCGCCGTACTGCAACGGTGATAATCTCGGCCCCTGACATTTCCAGCGCCCGTGCGGTCTGCTCGAAGCTGGCATATTTACCGGTGCCCACCATCAGGCGCGAAGTGAATTCGCGCCCGCCAATGATCAATTTGTCCGCAGTCTGTGTCATAATCGTTATCCTCCGCCAACAAAATGGACTATTTCAATTTTATCGCCATCCGAAAGAAGCTGCTTTTCATAGTCTGACTTTGGGACGATGTCGGCATTAAGCTCAACCGCCACCCGATCCCGGCTGATGCCAAGTTGCAGCAGCAGTTTCTCGACCGTGCTTCCATCCGATGTTTCAACTTTGTCGCCGTTCAGCACAATCTGCATGTCAACCTCCGCAAACAAAAAAAACCGCAGCAGCGGCTTGTTAAATCAATCAATCGGCGCGCTTCCCTACGCCGGCATTACCCGGATCAGGTACGAAGGGTCGCGGTCTTGCCGCTCTCAGTCGAAACTCCCCCAGCTTTATTATGTCAAAGTAGATGATTGGCGCTGCTCTGTCAATTCAATTTTAGTGACTTAACGGCGATATTACCGCACATTCAGGACGTTGCCGGGTGATTTGTTATATTCATTTAAAATCTCTGTTGCCACCGGAAGAGAAACCATTTATCCTTGCTGCAACTGCAACTAAACAGAACAGGAGGATTACAAGGATGAAGCATCTCAGCAAAATTGTAACAGCAGTTTTTATGGCAGCGTTGCTTGCTGTCCCGGCATTTGCCGCACAAGAGGCAAAGAAGGATGTAAAAACCGTGACAACTGCATCAGGCCTCAAATACGTTGATGTCGTAGTTGGCAAGGGAGCATCTCCAACTGCCGGTAAAATGGTCAAAGTGCATTACACCGGAACACTTGAAAACGGCAAAAAATTTGACAGCTCGGTTGATCGCAACGAACCATTTTCGTTCACTATCGGTGTCGGCCAGGTTATTAAAGGGTGGGATGAAGGTGTGATGACGATGAAAGTCGGCGGCAAGCGCAAGCTGATTATCCCCTCCAAGCTCGGCTACGGAGCACAGGGCGCTGGCGGAGCCATTCCTCCGAATGCCACTCTGTTGTTTGATGTAGAGCTGCTTGACGTTTCAAAGTAAAGCTCTCTTACAGCCGATCACAATCTTTCAGCCCGCCTGCGCGGGCTGTTTTTTTCTAGTACACCGGAGCTGTTGAATGACGAATCTGATTTCTGCTGAAGGTTTAAAAAAACTGTGTGAAGAATATGATTACCTCTGGAAAGTGGAGCGCCCCAAGGTCGTTCGCGGGGTTTCTGACGCGGCGGCGGAAGGTGATCGTTCTGAGAATGCCGAATATATTTACGGAAAAAAAAGGCTGCGCGAAATTGACCGCAAACTGAAACACATCGGCTCGCGATTGAAAGTGCTGAAGGTGGCAACTGTTCCTATGAACCCTAAACAGGTAACGTTCGGTTGCTGGGTTACATATGAAGAAGAATCAGGGGCTGTGCACTGTTATCAACTGGTTGGCCCGGATGAGATTGACGTCAGCATCGGCAGGATCAGCATGGATTCGCCGGTCGGTCAGGCGCTGCTGCACAAAAAACTTGCTGATGAGGTTATAGTTCGCAAGCCGGGAAGTGAGATGACGGTGTACATTACCGATATAAGCTCGGTCCGGCCGGAATTGTAAAATAAAGCAATTTTCCAGGGAGCGACTTAACTCTGCAATATATGGGGTAAATCAGAAGCATTGATTATTTACCAGCCGGATTTGATCATGACTATATTAGAGCAGCAGATACAACTGTTCACAACCTACCTGCAAACCGAACGTGATGTCTCGCCGCACACTCTGGCGGCCTATCGCAGCGACCTTGCGCAGTTGCTGATATTCGCCGCGCGCGAGAGGGGGGAGGCGGTCTCTGCCCGGGACGTCGACCATCTGCTCCTTAGACGCTATCTGGCCGGACTGTCCAGGGACAACAAGAAAAGCTCCATCGGCCGCAAGCTTGCTGCGATCCGCTCTTTTTTCCGTTTCCTGGTACGTCGCGGCACGATTGAAAAGAATCCCGCCGAATTGATCGCTACACCCAAGAAAGAACAGCGACTACCGTTTCATCTTGATATTGATCAGGCCACCACTCTGATGGAGGCACCGGACGCAGATCAGAAATACGCCCTGCGCGACCGGGCAATTCTGGAGTTGTTGTATTCAAGCGGACTTCGCGTTTCCGAGTTGACCGGTTTGGATATAGGCGGGCTTGATCTGGTTGCCGGTATGGTACGGGTGACCGGCAAGGGTGGAAAGGAACGCATCGTACCGGTTGGCAGTCGTGCCTTGAAAGCTCTGCAGGAATATCTGGAGCTACGGAGTGATGATGCGCTCACCGGCGCACTTTTTCTAAATACCCGCTGCGGACGCATCAACCGCCGCAGCGTAGCACGGATAGTCGATGCCCATGTCATGCGGATTGCCGCCTTCAAACGGATCTCGCCTCATACCTTACGGCATACCTTTGCCACTCATATGCTGGAGGGTGGCGCCGACCTGCGCGTTATTCAGGAGCTGTTAGGCCACGCTTCGCTCTCCACCACCCAGAAATACACCCATGTCAGCATCGATCGCCTGATGGAGGTCTACGACAAGGCCCACCCCAAAGCCCATACAAAAAGCGGGGAATAAGTTCGCCTCATTCCCCGCTTCAACATTATATGTAAATCAGATAGTCACCCGATTCTGACTTCAATCTTATCCCCTTCACTCACCTGGAGCTTTTTCTCGATTCCAGGGCCAACGATTACGCTTCCGTCATACTGCAGATCCATGTCTTTCATAACCATGACCGGGAAGGTGCCGCTCGTGCCTGCGGGGGAATTTGTCAGTGTCAATTTTTTGAAGGGAGTTTTGTAAAAGTCGGAGATATATTGGGAGGTAGGCTGACTGACGGCAACCATTCCAAGTGAATCAAAGCTGGCGCTGGCCTGCTTATTGGCCAGATGACTGATGCTCATCCGCAGCAGTCCTTCGCTTGCTCCTGAATCTTCAACAACAGGTTGCGGAGCCGAAACCGGTGGGGCGCTTGATAACATTGCTCCCAGTTTTTTTACCGCAAGGTTAAGCGTTATCGACAATATCTGAAGATTTATATTGTTGGAACATAACAGGAAGAGCATTGCTCCCGGAAACGCTTTGAAGAGAATGCGTCCGTCTGAATAGCGTAAATCGAGAAGGTCCAGCGTTTGGGTTATCTGCAAACCTTGAGAACACTCCAGCGTCAGCGAAGCGGCCTTCTTTATTGACTCTGCATCGATAAGCGCCGGAAGTGCATGGACAAGCACGTCACCGTTCTGGCTGAACACGGCGCAGCCGATTACACCATCAACGCTGTTTATTTGTTGCAGGATATCCTTCATGAGACCGCTCCCCTACTTGGCCTGCACGAATGCAGACTTGATCTCAGCTTCGACGCTGTCCAGGTTGCAGTCAGGTTTGACCGCGATGCTCAAATAGTGCTGCTTGGAATCATACATCAGGAGATTGAAATTTGTTGTATGGACAGCGGCGGCCTTTATTTCGCCCAAGCCCATCAAGTCGCCAATCTGGTTGCCGGTTTTGGCCAGGAAAATTCCCTTTTCAGCCAGAGCAACCGCCTCAATACTGGAGTCCTGAACTGGTGAGCCTTGTTTGTCGAGTAAAACAGCGTAGGTGACATTGTTTATTTCCTGCAGCCTTGCAGCTATTTTACTCATTGTGCGACGGGGCATTACAGAGGGGCCAGCCGATTTATTTGAAGTTCCGCCAGCATTTTCTTCATCGAGGCGTCGCAACGCTTCGAGCAGAAGAAAATCGGTGCGATAGTGTATGGTGCATACGTTGGAAGTCATTTCAGGATGAATATTAAATGTGCCACCCGGCCATTTGATAATTTCGAATATAGCTTGTTCGCCAACTTCAACACCCTGCTCGGCGTGAATTATCTCGCCATCGACAAAATAAATCACACCCTGGCTATCTCCGTACTCTACTGAAATCGCCCCGGTGTATTTATTGTGTCCTTTTAACTGAATAACATCAGTCAGGGAGAGACCGGCAACCGCGCCTTTGAAACCGTTTACGTTAGTAGACATCTGTACCAACCTGTCGGAGGGATAACGTCATAACCCGAACCCTTAAAATGAGTGAATGCTATTTAAACCATAACCACGTGGCAAGTTCAAGCAGGAATGTCATGTAAGACATAAAAAACCCCGCCGGGTGACCGACGGGTTTTTTTTATTCCAGGGTTACAAAAACTTTTAGTCTTCGCAGAGGTCAACCTTAACGTCCCAGTTTTTAAGCTTCATGGTGCCGTTTTTCTCCAGGTTGAGGTGCATCTTGAAGGCGCGATCCCACATCTGCGGCTCATGCCCGACTTTGCGCTTGAGGCAGTCAGCTTCAGCAATTTTGAGGTATTCCGTCAGTTGTTCCTTGTAATCCGGGTGGGCGCATTTCTGAATGATCAGACGTGCACGCTCCTTCGGTGCAACTCCGCGTAAGTCGGCCAATCCCTGCTCGGTGATGACGCAGTCGAGGTCGTGCTCTGTGTGGTCGATGTGCGAACAGTGAGGCACGACGCAGGAAATCCCGTTCGGGTCGGTCTTTGACGGACGTGACGACGGGGTGTGCATCATCTTCAGGTAGCCGTTGCGAAGGAAGTCGCCGGAACCGCCGAGGCCGTTGATCATGCGGGTTCCGCCGACCAGGGTGGAGTTCGCGTGGGCATAAATGTCGATTTCTACAGGTGTGTTCATGGCGATACAGCCCAGACGGCGAATCGGCTCCGGTGCATTGGAGATCGAGAGTGGGCGCAGGGTGATCTTGTCGAAATATTTGTCCATGTTCGCGAAGAACTTAGGGAAGCCCGGCTCAGCGGAGAGTGACAATGAACAGGAAGATGCATGATCCAGTTTACCGGAATCAAACAGGTCAAGCATGGTGTCCTGGAGAACTTCGGTGTAGACGGACAGGTTGGTGAAAGGGCCCTTGGCCAGGCCGCCGATAACGGCGTTGGCGATGGAACCTACTCCGGACTGCAATGGCAGCAGGTTCTTCGGTAGACGACCAGCCTTAACTTCCTGTGTGAAAAATTCGATAACATGACCGGCGATCGCCTCGGAAGTGTCATCCTGCTCGGCAAAGGCGCGACCCTGATCGCGGAGTTTGGATTCGACAACAGCGATGATTTTGCTCGGATCGCAGGGGATGGAGGTAGCGCCGATACGGGAGCCGGCCTTAGTGATGTTGAAAACCTGACGGTTAGGAGGAGTCAGCGGCGTAAGCAGGTCGTGGATCCCTTCGAAAGAAGGCTGTCCGGTGTTAACCTCGATTATGATCCTGTCGCAGATCATCAGGATTTCCGGGATGACGCCGCAGGAGGAGGTTGGGACCAGGCTGCCGTCTTCCTTGATAGCGGATACTTCGATGATGGCGAGGTCCAGTCTGCCGGTTGGGGAGTCCTTGGTGTAGAAACCATAGCCCAGATCCTGTGCGAACAGGGAAAGATGCTTGTCGCCCATGCGGATACGGCCCTGGTTGATGCCTGCTGCAATGTCTTTACCGGTCTGGTATGGCCAGCGGCGATCGATCATGTCGTTGATGGCCCAGCGATTTTCAGTTTCAGCTCCGACGGAGGCGCCGATGAACAGGTTGAATTTCAACTTGCCCTGCAGATTGTTCTTCTCGACGTGTTCAGCCAGGGCGATCGGTACCACTTTAGGGTAACCGGCCGGTGTGAAGCCTGACCAGCCCAGGTTCATGCCGTCCTTGAAAAAATCAACGGTCTGCTCCGGGGTCATAACCTTGCTCAAAAGGGACTTGCATTGTACGCGGTCTTGAAGAGTTCCGTAATCCGACATTTACTACCTCCAGTTTGTTATTGTGTTTACAGGCTGAATACCTGCGCTTAAAAGCTTCTAAAATAGGTCTGCTGCAAGAATATAACTACTTAAATATCAGCATGTTACTGGATATTTCGCTGCGGTCTGGCCGAAGTAGAACCGGATTTTACGCATACAGTCATGTTTCGTCAAGATAAAAAGTATACAGAAAGGGCCCCTCAGTTTTCGTAATCAACCGCCACAATAGACGAGCAGACCGCTTTCATATGCGGTATTACCTCACCGGCGTGATAAGGATGAATCTGATATGCCTGCAGATCTTCAAGCGAATCAAAGCGGGTCGTAAGTGCGATATCATATGAACGTTCCGACCTGATAACATCTACGCCGACTTCGAGATGGCGCAGCAGATCGATGTTTCCGTCCATGCTGAGCAGTTTGTTTCGGGTGACCGCCAGGTTTTCAGAGGTGGGATCTGCCAGTTTGAATAATACTATATGGGTAATCATGAGTTTGTTCCTTTCAGGGCTGGATAGTCTGAGTTCAGGGTTCTCTTGTATACATCGCCTTTATGAAGCTGTCAATGCGGCTGTCCGGCAGGAATATGCAAGCAGGGAGTTATGCAGGAGGAGGGAGTTGACGTAAAAAAACCACATATGCACCGCTGCCGCCCAGTTCACGAGGTGCCGGAGCGAATTCCAGGACTGTTGCCTTGCCGGCATCGCGCAGCCATGAAGCGACAGCCTGATGAAGTACCGGTTCTTCGGAAGAGTGGTTTCCTTTGCCGGTGATCACCAGGACGGCTTTCTGATCTTTCAGTTGGGCGGAGCGCAGAAAGCGGGGCAATGCCTCCAGTGCCTCTTCACGAGTCAGACCATGAAGATCGAGCTGGTGACTGACTGAGACAACACCCCGCTTCATTTGGCGGAGCCGGTTGCCTGACAGAGGCTGTAACTCGCCTTCATCAGGAACAGAATCAGTAAATTTCGTATCCAGCTTCAGCCTGCCGATTTCCTCAAGAAATGCCCCCTCTTCTACAATCAGGAGCTCTTCTACGGCTTTATTGACAGCTTTTTGCTGAGGATGCGAGCCTGCGCGTGCCGGTTTTTTGTCTGAAGGGTGAAACGGCCGCACATCCGCCACAGCCTGTAAAAAAAGGTCAATACCGTTGTCAGCCACTTCCGCAGTTTTTTTGACTGCAGGCTGAACCTGTTTTTCCGGTGCCGCCTCCGAAACGGCTACCCCTTTCAGAGCCCCAAAAGGGGCAGCATGAAATTCTTTCGGTTTGGGCGGATTTTGCTGCTGCTGTTTTTTCTTTGCCACGATACTTTAATCCTTTGCCACCAACGTTATTTCTATTCTGCGGTTTTTGGCCCTACCTTCTTTAGTGCTGTTGTCGGCAACAGGTTTATGTTCGGCAAAGGCGGCCGCCGACAGATTGCGTGGATCAATCCCCTGCTGCTGCAGAAATTTCGTGACATTGATGGCGCGGGCAGCAGAGAGTTCCCAGTTGGTTGGAAAGATGCGTGTCAGAGCGCCCGTAATCTGAACCACATCCGTATGTCCCTCGATCCGGATAGCTTTGTCGCTGACATTTTTCAGAGTTTCTACCATCTTGCTCAGAATCTCCAGTCCTTCCTGTTTGACATCGGCCTTGCCGGAGTCAAACAGGATAGCAGCTTCCATATTTACGGTCAGCTTACCCTTCAGTTCGGATATGGTAACCTGTCCCTGGGCGATTTCATTCTTCATGTTGGAAAGAAGCAGTTCGTAAGTACCGCTGACCTCTTTAACCTTTTCCTCTTTCGCTTTCTGGAGCTCGGTAACCTCATCGTTCAACTTACTGTTTTCAGTCTTAAGCTCCGCCACCTGTTGACGCAACTCACTGATATTTTTTGATAAAGTGTCTGATTTGGCCCTGAGAATGCCCTCCAGCTGCTTTTTGTCATCAGTCAGGACGGCCGCATCCTCGGTCAGTCTGTTAAACCTGGTTTTCAGCGCGGTATTTTCAAGGACAAGTTTTTTGTGTGTCTGCTGCAGTTCAGCCAGTTCTTTGGACAAGCCATCGGCTTCCTCAACCTTTTTCAAATAAGTACTCTCGGCAACCAGGCAGCCGCTAGCAGACATTAGAAACAACCCTCCGACTACAATTAGAAGCAAACGTTTAATCATGATCCATCCCCCCGCGAAATATATCTCTGTCAGCTATATATCATAAAATAGATGTTTTGCTAATGCTGAATACACTTCTCCTTGTAATTATTGGTCGTACAAAAGTCCGCTCCAGCTTGACACGGCAGCGCATTACGGCTACAAGATGCTGGACGGTTCTATTGAAAATTATGAAGCGATGGAGAGCAAATGGCAGTCAGAGTATCATTTGTGGGCGCCGGTCCGGGCGCGGCCGACCTCATCACAATCCGTGGCGCGCGACTCTTGCGGCATGCCGATGTCGTCATCTTTGCCGGCAGTCTGGTAGACCGGAAGCTGGTTCAGCTTTACGCGACAAAGGCCGATGTCTATGATTCCGCCGGTATGACTCTGTCCGAGGTTATTACCGTCATGATGGACGCCATGGCGTCAGGCCGGAGCGTAGTCCGGCTTCACACCGGCGATCCGTGTATCTACGGGGCCATTCAGGAACAGATGGAGGCGCTCGACAGACTTAAGGTCGATTATCAGGTTGTGCCGGGCGTGACGAGCGCTTTTGCAGCAGCGGCCGCGCTCAAGCAGGAGTTGACCCTGCCGGAACTTTCCCAGACAGTAATATTCACACGCATCGAAGGGCGTACTCCGGTGCCGGAACGTGAACAGTTGAATAAAATCGCCCAACTAGGCGCAACGATTGTGATCTATCTTTCGGTCGGCATGGTAGAAAAGGTTGTGGAGCAGCTGCTTCAAGGCGCCTATACATCCGCTACTCCAGCGGCGGTCGTCTGCCGGGCCTCGTGGGATGACGAACAGATAATTCGATGCACTCTGTCAGACCTTGTTGAAAAAGTGCAGCAGGCAGGTATTGAACGCCAGGCACTGATCGTCGTCGGCGACGTGCTGGCCGCCCGCCGCGAAGGGCTCAAAGCCAAATCTCTGTTGTACGACGGCGAATTTACGCATGGCTTTAGAGAAGGACACGTCGCCTGAGATGCATATCGCGGTCATTGCCATAACCAGAGGGGGAGCGCTGTTGGGTCAGAGGCTGTGTGAAAACATGGATGGCCTTGAATTCCACCTGTCCGGCCGCTACGCCGATAAGGCCGGCAGTGGGTGTCGTCTGTTTGAACCGTCCGGACTAAGGTCTCTGCTCGCCTCGCTCTGGAAAAAATACGATGGCTTTGTGATGATCATGTCAACCGGCATCGTAGTCCGCATGATCGCGCCGCTGCTGGAGTCGAAGGAAGCCGATCCGGCGGTCGTCGTAATGGATGATGCGGGAAAGTTTGCCGTTGCGCTCCTGTCGGGGCATCTTGGGGGAGCCAACGAGCTGGCGGAACGCTGCGCCCTGGCTTCCGGAGCTTGCGCCGTGATCACCACCGCCACCGATGCCAATGGCCTACCCTCCTTCGACATGCTGGCCAAGGAGCAGGGATGGATTATTGATGATATCAGCCGGGTCAAGACCCTCAATACTTTGCTGCTTGACGACAAAGAGATTGCCGTCGTAGATCCGACCGGGCTGGTCCGTCCCTGGCTGTGCGGTCAGGGCAGGGTCACCTTTTATGACACTTTCGCCGGTGCCGCAAACAGCTCTGCTTCCGGCTTTTTGTTAGTCACCAATCGTCAACTCACCACGGAGATTCCGCCGGAAAAAACTTTGATTCTGCGCCCCCGCAACCTGGTGCTCGGCATCGGCTGCAATCGCGGCACATCGGTTGATGAAATTGACGAATTTGTTGCCCTTCAGCTGAAACTGCTGGCCTTCTCCCCCAAAAGTGTCTGCTGCATCGCCTCGGTTGCGGCCAAGCGCGATGAAGCCGGCCTGGTTGAATTCGCCGAGCGACTGGGTGTCCAGCTGCGCTGCTTTGAGAGCGATGAACTGAATCAGGTAGTCTTTCCCTCGCCACCCTCGGAACATGCCATGGCCGCGGTCGGCGCTGCAGGTGTCGCTGAACCAGCCGCAATTCTGGCCTCAGGCGGTGGACAACTGCTGCTGAAAAAAGTCAAATCCGCGAACGTCACGCTGGCGGTGGCGGAACTGAACGAGAGGTAGTCGATATGCCGAAGCGACCGATCATCGCCATCACCATGGGAGACCCCTGTGGGATCGGCCCGGAAATAATCATAAAAGCGCTGCAAGCGCCCGAAATAACCAAAATATGCATCCCTCTGGTGATTGGCGACCGATTGGCGCTGGAGCGGGCGCTGGCTGTCTGCTGCTCCACTCTGAGGATCAACGAAATCGAGGCGGCTGAAGATGCACGGGCTGTCCCTGAAGGCGATATCCCGCTGCTGGCGTTCTCACACCTGTCGAATACAGACATAATGTACGGCGCTCCTTCTGCGGCCGCCGGAGATGCGGTCTTCCGCTACATCTGTCATGCGGCGCGCCTCTGTCTTGACGGCCGGATTTCTGCCATGGCAACCGCCCCGATCAACAAGGAAGCCATGCACCGGGCCGGTCACGATTATCCGGGCCACACCGAGCTGCTCGCCGAACTGTGCGGGACAGACAACTTTGTCATGATGTTGGCCGGGGATATTCTGCGGGTCAGCCTGGTGACAATTCACGAGGCGCTGGCTGATGTCCCGCGCCTCGTAACGTACGAACAGGTGCTTAAAACCATACGCATTACGGCAGAAGGGGTTTCCCGCCTGACCGGGAAGGTGTCACCGAAGTTGGCGGTGCTGGCTCTCAATCCACATTGCGGTGAAGGGGGAAAGTTTGGCTCCGAGGAGACAGAAATCATCGAGCCGGCGGTCAAGGCGGCCCGACAGGAGGGGATCGATGTCGAGGGGCCGCTGTCGGCCGACACCCTGTTTCATTTTGCCCGGCAGGGTTGTTATGACGGAGTGGTGGCCATGTACCACGATCAGGGGCTGATCCCGCTCAAAATGCTGCATTTCGACGATGGCGTGAATATCACCCTGGGGCTGCCGATCATCCGTACCTCTGTTGATCACGGCACTGCCTATAACCTGGCAGGCAGCGGCACAGCATCTGAAAAGAGTCTGTTGGCGGCGATCAGAATGGCTGCCGGGATGGTGCGGTGATTGCGCCTGCCGGCACAGAAAATATAATTCTTGACAACCACCACCGTTTGTAATAACTATAGACTTACTAGACTATGATATCTAAAAAGACTAAATACGCGCTTAAGGCGCTGCGTTATCTTGCTGAGCATTCGACTGGCGATCCGATTCTTATTTCCGAACTTGCGAAAGAAGAAAATATCCCCAGGAAGTTTCTTGAAGCGATCCTTGTTGCTCTCAGAAAAGGCGGTATACTCAAAAGCAAGATCGGTAAAGGCGGGGGGTATATGTTGGCCTTGCCGGCTACCGCTATTACAATTGGCAGGGTAGTCAGCATTCTGGAGGGCGGCTTCGCCTTGGTTGAGTGTCTCAACGATAATGTCAAGGGAGTGTGCGGCGAGTGTGGTGATCCTGCCTGTTGCGGCATCCGTCTTGTGATGAGCGACGTAAAGGTTGCGATTGATTCTGTGCTCGAATCCACCACGTTGGCTGATATGGTCGAGAGAAGTGAAGTGGCGCGGCAGCATAAATCAAAAATCATGGATTACAGCATTTAATTTTTTTGCCACATATTCCTACCTGGTCTATAGAGATCAGAACAATCGAAAGGAGAAAGAGCATGAGCAAAATCTACGCAGACAACTCGCAGTCGATCGGCAACACCCCCCTGGTTAAATTAAACCACATTGTCGGCAATTCAAAAGCCACTATCCTGGCAAAAGTCGAGGGGCGCAACCCGGCTTATTCGGTCAAGTGCCGCATCGGCGCAAACATGATCTGGGATGCCGAAAAACGTGGCGTATTGAAGCCGGGTGTCGAGATTATAGAGCCGACTTCTGGCAACACCGGCATCGCACTGGCTTATGTTGCTGCAGCCCGCGGCTACAAGCTGACACTGACCATGCCTGAGACGATGAGCATCGAGCGCCGCCGTGTTTTGGCCGCATTGGGCGCCAATCTGATCCTGACTCCCGGTGCTGAGGGAATGAAGGGCGCTATCAACCGCGCCGAAGAAATAGCTGCCGCCGAACCGGAAAAGTACTTCCTGCCGCAGCAGTTCAAAAATCCGGCGAATCCGGAAATACATGAAAAAACGACCGGACCTGAAATATGGAATGATACCGACGGAGCCGTTGATGTCGTGGTTGCAGGGGTCGGCACCGGCGGCACCATCACCGGGATTTCGCGTTACATAAAGAATACCAAGGGCAAAAAAATTATTTCCGTAGCGGTGGAGCCGAAAGAGAGTCCGGTGATCACCCAGCATCTGGCCGGTCAGCCTATTCAGCCTGCTCCGCACAAGATTCAAGGGATCGGCGCCGGCTTTATTCCCGACACGCTGGACCTCTCAGTCGTAGACCGGGTCGAGCTGGTTGAAAGCGGCGAAGCGATAGAATTCGCCAAACGGCTGGCAAAAGAAGAGGGGCTGCTGGTCGGTATCTCCTGCGGCGCTGCAGTGGCTGCTGCAGTACGCCTTGGCCAGCTGGATGAATTTGCCGGTAAGACAATAGTGGTCATTCTGCCTGACGGCGCCGAAAGATATCTGTCCACGGCACTCTTCGAGGGGATTTAATGTCAGATCGCGTCGCCGAATATCGCCTGGACGGAATCTACCGTCAACGCCAGGAAGGCTTTTTCATGCAACGGGTCAAGCTGGCGGCAGGGGTGATTTCGGCTGATCAGGCCCGGGCTGTTGCCT
Source organism: Geobacter sp. (assembly GCA_025360785.1). Classification (GTDB taxonomy): domain Bacteria; phylum Desulfobacterota; class Desulfuromonadia; order Geobacterales; family Pseudopelobacteraceae; genus JACRCG01. Next base: position 14,797 of record JANYBN010000049.1, on the reverse strand, counting down.
CCGCATCCATAGACTTCGGCAAAGGAACAATACACCTGACCACACGCGGAAGCATGGAGATTCATTGGCTGACAGAAACCGACCTCCCGGCAGTCAAGCGAGCACTGGCGGCGGTCGGGCTGACGTCGCGCGGTGCCTGCGGCGGAGCTGTACGAGGAGTGACATGCGCCAGTCAGGGAGCGGTTGGTTTTCCTGAGGCCGAGACGATGGCCGGGAGGATTCATCGGCACTTTACCGCCAATCCCCGCTTTGAGCGGCTGCCGAAGAAGTTCAAGATAGGTGTTGAAGCTGACGTAACCAGCCGGCGGCACCTGATCCAGGATGTCGGGTTGGTGTTGGCAGAAGGTGATGATAACGCTTCACTGTACGATGTGTATGTTGCCGGAGGTCTGGGGCGCGAACCGCAGCCCGGCTTCCTGTTCGAAAACGGCGTAGTTGAAGGCCGTATCATACCTCTGATCGAGGCCATTGCAAGTGTTTATACCGCCAATACCCAGGCAGGCAAAAGGCTCAAGCATCTGATCCGCGAGGTCGGCGAAGCAGAATTCCGTCGCCTCGTGGCCTTGGAACCTTCTGCTGCGGAAGAATTGCCGTCCGTGAGCGGCTTGCCGGAGAATCTGACGCCGGTGGCCGGTGTTCGTCTCATCGCCCCTGTCCAGTTCGGAGAACTCAGCAGCGCGCAACTGAATGACCTTGCCGATATTGCCGCTCAATGGTCAGCCGGATTCCTGATGGTGACCGCTGATCAGGACATCGCCTTTCACCTTTCGGATGGATTCAATTCGGGTGAAGCGGACTCTGCCCTGCAGCGGGCCGGTTTCGGAACCAGCCAGGCCTCCTTCCGGGTCTGCCCCGGCAGTCACCAGTGCCGGGTGGGATTGTCGCCGACGCGTGACATCGCTCGGAGCTTGATCGAAGTGATGGGGCCGGCAGCAAAGGGAATGAGCTGGGCGCTGTCCGGCTGCCCCAATTCCTGTACCCAGCCGCAGCTGGCTGATGCAGGGATTATCACCGCAGCTCTGGTAAAGGATGAGGATGGAGAGCGAGCCCCACGGTTTGATCTGTATCGCGGGGACAACCAGGGGTTCGGAGTACTTGTTGAGCATTCATTGACGCTGAAGCAACTGTGCCGCAAGGTGCAGGAGATAGGTTGATAATTTGACCTCCAGGCAGTTATCGGACTTAAACTTTAATTTTAGAGGAATCACCATGAACGCAACCCTTCCGGAAATTGCACCGGACGCTACCTCCGAAGAAATCCTGCGTGTCGGCATCGAAGCGGCTAACGGCCCGGTTTCCCTGGCCTGCTCCTTCTCGCTGGAGGATGTAGCCATCATTGATATCGCCCATAAGGCCGGGCTCAATCTGGGGGTATTCGCCCTCGATACCGGACGGCTCAACGAGGAGACCTACGAAGTGGCCGATGCTCTGGTGGAACGCTACCGGCTAAAGATCGACTGGTACTTTCCCCGCCATGATGCGGTAGAGGCGCTGGAGCGGGCAGAAGGGCTGTTCTCGTTCCGCGAATCGTTGGATAAGCGCCACGCCTGCTGCGGCATCCGGAAGGTGGAACCGCTGTCACGGGCGCTGAAGGGTCTGAAGGGGTGGGTAACCGGCATGCGCCGCGAACAGAGCGTTACCCGCAGCGACCTGAAGGCGATCGAACGGGACGATTTGAACGGCGGCATCCTCAAAATCAACCCGCTCATCGACTGGAGCGAGGCACAGCTGACCAGCTACACTGAAGAACACCATCTGCCGAAGAACCGCCTCTACAGCCGGGGGTACCGCTCCATCGGCTGCGCCCCCTGCACGAGGGCCGTGCAACCGGGCGAAGATGCCCGGGCGGGGAGATGGTGGTGGGAGAATCCGGAAAACAAGGAATGCGGGTTGCACCGGAGATAGGGTCACTTAAAAATCAATAGAACGCGGAAAAAGCGGAAAAGTCGGATAAAGGCGGATCTTATTCAGATATTCCATTTAAAATCCGATCTTCCTGTTTATTCCTATTTTTCCGCGTTCCATGCTTTTGGTTTTCAGCAAATGTGTACAATCCGCGTTCTATCGCATTTAACAGAAGGTCATGAGGTAACTATATGAGCCTGAATCTTACCCACTTGCAGCAGCTTGAAGCCGAAAGTATCCATATACTCCGCGAGGTGGTGGCCGAGTTCGAAAATCCGGTCATGCTTTATTCCATCGGCAAAGATTCGGCGGTCATGCTGCATCTGGCCCGCAAGGCCTTTTATCCGGCGCCGCCCCCATTTGCGCTGCTCCACGTGGACACCACCTGGAAGTTCCGCGAGATGATCGAGTTTCGCGATAAGATGGCGGCCGAATGCGGCCTTGATCTGATCGTGCATGTCAATGAGGAAGGGGTGCGCCAGGGAATCTCCCCCTTTACCCACGGCTCGTCGCTCTATACCGATATCATGAAAACCGAAGGACTGAAGCAGGCGCTCGACCGCTACAAGTTCGATGCCGCCTTCGGCGGCGCAAGGCGGGATGAAGAAAAATCTCGCGCCAAGGAGCGGATCTTCTCCTTCAGGAGCGCCAACCACCGCTGGGACCCCAAGATCCAGCGCCCGGAGCTCTGGAACCTGTACAATACCCGGATCAAACCGGGGGAAAGCATCCGTGTGTTTCCGATCTCCAACTGGACCGAACTGGATGTCTGGCAGTATATCCACCTGGAAAATATCCCGATCGTACCTCTCTATTACGCCGCCGTACGGCCGGTGGTAGAGCGGGACGGCATGCTGATCATGGTGGACGACGACCGGCTGGAGCTGAAGCCGGGGGAAACGGTGCAGTACAAATCGGTCCGTTTCCGTACCCTGGGGTGCTATCCGCTGACCGCAGCCGTCGAATCGGAAGCTGCTACATTGCCCGAGATCATCCAGGAGATGCTGCTGACCAAAACGTCGGAACGGCAGGGACGTCTGATCGACCATGACTCGGCGGGTTCGATGGAAAAGAAGAAACAGGAAGGATATTTCTAATGGAACGCCACTTTTCCGCTCTGGCTGCGTAAGTCTTCGGCTTCAGTTGTGCGACGTAGCGGTGCTACGTCTCCGCCCTCCGCCTCGACAGCCTTGCCAGAACGAAAAATTGGCGTTCCCGAAACGAGAGACATATATGGCACACCAATCAGATTTAATAGAAAAAGATATCCTCGCCTATCTCAAAAGCCACGAAGAAAAAACAATGCTCCGCTTCATCACCTGCGGCAGCGTAGATGACGGCAAGAGCACTCTGATCGGGCGCCTGTTGTGGGATTCGAAGATGGTGTTCGAAGACCAGCTGGCGTCACTGGAAGCGGACAGCAAAAAGGTCGGCACCCAGGGGGGCGCCATCGACTATGCCCTGCTGCTGGACGGGCTGCAGGCGGAACGGGAGCAGGGGATCACCATTGACGTGGCGTACCGCTACTTCTCCACCGAGCGGCGCAAATTCATCGTCGCCGATACCCCCGGCCACGAGCAGTATACCCGCAACATGGTGACCGGAGCCTCCACCGCCCAGGTCGCCATCATCCTGGTGGATGCCCGCAAGGGACTGCTTACCCAGACCAGGCGTCACAGCTATCTGGTCTCCCTCGTCGGTATCCGGCATATCGTGCTGGCGGTCAACAAGATGGATCTGATCGCTTTCGACCAGCAGCAGTTCGAGGCGATCCGGAACGATTACGAGCAGTTCGCCGCATCGCTCGGGTTTGGTGATATTACGGCCATTCCGCTCTCGGCTCTTGGCGGCGACAACATGATCGAACCGAGCGCCAACACCCCCTGGTACACAGGCCCCACTCTCATGCACTATCTGGAGAACGTGCAGATAGCGGGAGAAGACCGGGACAAGCCGTTCCGGATGCCGGTGCAGTGGGTGAACCGCCCCCATCTCGACTTCCGCGGTTTCTGCGGCACGGTCGCCTCCGGCGTGATCCGTCCGGGTGACGAACTGCTGGTCGCATCAAGCGGCCGCACCAGCCGGGTGACGCGGATTGTCACGATGAATGGCGATCTGAAGGAAGCGGTCGCCGGCCAGTCGGTAACTCTGACCCTGGCGGATGAGGTCGATATCAGCCGGGGAGACATGCTCTCCGCAACCGACGCTCCGCCGATCCATGCCCGGCATCCTGAGGCGCACCTGGTCTGGATGCATGACGAGCCGTTGCAGCCGGGACAGATCTATCTGGTCAAGACCGCTACCGCAGTGACCCCCGGCCGGGTTACCGCCGTGCAGTATGCGGTTGACGTCAATACCCTGGAGCAGAAGCAGGTGCCGACACTGGGGCTGAACGAAATCGGGGTAGTCTGTCTTGAGCTGGACCGCCCGATCTCCTTCGATCCCTACCGGCAGAACCGGCATACCGGCAGTTTCATCCTGATTGACCGATTCACCAACGCCACCGTGGCAGCCGGCATGATTATCACGGCATCGCCTCTTGAGCCGCAAGCGGGAACGGTGACGGGATTACGCCCGGAATTATCGAGTGCCGGCAGCGGCCTCCCCCGGCGTATCATCCTGAGTGAAGCCTCGGTCAGCGGTGCAGGGGTGAGCGTGGTGGATCTGACAGGAGAAGGGGGGGCAATTGAATTCGATGTCTCAAACAGCTTCCTGGACTATCTCGGCAAGGGGAACCGCATTCTACTCCGGCTGCGGGATTTGGTGCAGCTGCAAGCCGTGGCGCTTATGGCGTATGAACAGACTCTGTCGTTTGAATTTGATCGCACGGCGGAAGGGGTCAGTGTTCTGATCTTTAAACGGGGCACACGCTCCGGCAGCAAGGTTTCCGGTGACGATGGGATCGGGATATGACACAGAACAGAAATGAACTGTGGAACAAGGAACTGGAACGTCTGGTTTGTGATTCGTTGCAGTCGATCCGCTTCGGAACCGTAACTCTTGTCGTTCAGGACGGCAGGGTGATCCAGGTGGATAAAAACGAGAAGATCAGGATCAACAGAGCCGGACATATCGACGGCAGCGGAATCTGATTTTCAAAACATGCATGCTGTGCTGACCAGAAAACTGGAGGCCGGTTGAGACATCGCATTGATGAACTCTCCCGGCCTTTTGTCGTTACAGCACTTCACTTTGATAGAGAGAGAGGGTAGCCATGACACAACATATCGCGTTTTACGGCCGGGAAGGAGTTGGGAAAACGACGCTGGTTTCCAATATTAGTGCTGCTTTGGTGGAGGCTGGTTTTAAGATACAGAAGGATTACGTGCTGCATGAGATTTCCGGCGATCGTTTCCCCGTCGCCCTCCAAGAGGTAATGAACAATATCGCCATTTGCAGGCTGTTTGTGGTGACAAGCGCGGATTTAAAGGCGTTGCAAGCCGCCAATGACGCCTTCGCTTTTCTGGAACAGTACAATGACGAGAGGAGTGTGCCGGTGCTGATGGGAGGCTTGATTCTTAACGATATCGCCAGCTCTTTTGAAGAGTCGTTTGTCACCGATTTCGCCTATCACGCCAACGCCAGGGTCATCGGTAAAGTGCCCCGCTCACTGGTGGTCAGGCAGTGTGAGCTGCGCGGAAGCACGGTTATCGAATCCCACGGGCAATCAAACCAGTCGTTTTACTATCGCCGTCTTGCCCATCAGATAGTCGATGCAACCGGGGCCATCCATTCCGGCAATCTGCCCCAGTCGATGTCGGCGGAGCGAATGCGTGCCTGGAGCCTTGAATGGGCGGACCGGATCCACGCTCTTGAAAACGGGCTGGTGACGGATGGAGCAGCAATATAGCAGTGGGTGACGGCGCTGATTGGTTGAGATATTCGGAGGAAATATGGCAATAGTCGCAGAAAGTGTCAGAAGGTACAGCACCTTCTTCAGGAAGAGTCAGGCAACAACAGTGCTTGATTATGGTACCGGAACCATGCGTAATGCTCTTTATATGGCGGAGCAGGGTTTCAGGGTTTTTGCCGCGGATCTCCCGGAACAGATCGCCAGACTGCAAGGCTGTTCTGCGGTCGATCATGTTGAACGGCTCATGGCGACGGATGAGCTTACGGACTCACATCTCAACGTGGATCTGGTGCTTTCTACCTATGTTTTCAATATTATCATGGAGAGCAGCCTGCGGCACGCTTACGCGAAAAATGCCGTTGCCAACCTGAAGCCTGGCGGCTACCTGCTGATGGAAGTTCGCTGCCGCCAACCGGGAGCCAAATGTGGCGCATCATGTGAAGAGTTTTTCTCGTGCGCCGAATGCTCCAAAACTCTTACCCATAATGAACTGGATGCTCTTCTGAACCCTCACGGATTGAGGCGCATCAGCCACTATTACCGCAGTCATGCGGTGAGTGCCATTTATCAGAAGCTATGAGTTTGGATGCAGCGCCGCAGGCAAAGACTACATCGGAGCTTCAAAATTGTCTGCCTTGGCTGCGAATATAAAATCGCTTTCCGTCAGTCCGCCGATCTTGTGAGTCCGGATTGAGAGCTTGACCTTGCCCCAGGAGAGATAAATATCCGGATGATGCCCCTGGGCCTCAGCCAGTTCTCCGACCCTGTTGGTAAAGGCAAGAGCCATCCGGAAATCCTTGAAGCGGTATTCCTTTTCCAGGTGATGTTCATCCACAACCCGCCACCCGCCTCCGAGTTCGTCCAAAAGCGCGGTCAGTTCAGATCCCTTGAGCGGCGGAACACCACCTTTGCACGGGATACACTCTTTATTAGACAGATCGGGCATGAGAAATCTCCTCTTTAATCTGCATTATAGCCGTTGAAATACAAAAGGCGACTCATCAGCCGCCTTTTGTATTAATCATACGTCCCCCGCCGATAGTGAACGGAGTGGGACTTTACCTTTATGGCGTTGGTTTTTTTGGCGTTATGGGGCAGACGCAACTTGTAGGCTGCGCACCTCCTACACAAACACTGGGATGACAGGTTTTTACCTCAGTCACTTTGTTACCTTCACCCGCAACGGTTTCCGTTACTTTTGTGGTTGCCATATGTGTCACCTTCTTTCATTCCTGGCTGTTCTTGAAAACAGCGCCGGCAACTCAAGGACTTTTCTTATTAAAACCCTAAAACCCCCTGAGCCTTGCCGATCTTGCGCTGAACCTTACCGGTGAAGCGTTCGAATTTGCCTTTGACTCCGAGTGTTGTATTCGAACTGATTTTGCCGGCAATCTCCTTGATAGTACCTCTTACTACGCGAAGTGCACCTTTCGCCTGATATCTGGTACTTAGTCTCATGACATGCCTCCTTCTTTTCTATGATACAGACTACTCTTCTTGCGGTTTTATTCTATCATATTACGGGTATGGCTGAAATTGTTTTCTAGAATTATACAATACGGCATTCGTGCTAGATAATTCGTCAGCGCAGATCGAGGATTTATGCTGAATATTCCACAGTCGTGCAGGATATTCAGCGCCTTAATTTAAAGTGTATGGGATGCTTTGATGTTATTGTTAAATGAAATCGTATGGTTATAATCTGTTTTAGACACGGCACGTTCCTTGATAGTACCGAGGCGTATAAACAAACTTTCAAGGGAGTCAAAGATGAAAAACAGAATAGTCAATGTGGTGATTCTTGTCTCTGCAGTCATACTTCTGTCCGTTCTTGCTTTCTATGTCAAAATCGGAGCAACAGCGGATTCTGTTGCGGTTCTGAGAACAACCGGCATGACCTGCAGCAGTTGCTCAAGCAAGATCACCAAAGCACTTGAAACGTTAAAAGGTGTGGCGGTTATCGAGGTGGATGTTGAAGGCGGCTGGGTAGTTGTGGGGTATGACACAAAGACAGTCAAGCCGGATGCTCTGGCGGCAGAGGTTAACAATTCCGGTTTTGGCAGTAATGTTCACATGGTGCTGACTCCAGAGCAGTTCAAACAGATAACCGGCAGAGAAATTGGTAAAAATGCCTCGACTTCAGGCGGTTGCGGTGGATGTGGATCCAAGGGTGGTTGTGGCACTAAAAAACAAAGCTGAAAAGGAGATTGAAATGGCTACAAATCGCATGAAACAAGTGGTATGGGCAGGTGTCGTCACAGTGGCACTATTGATCAGCGCAGCCAGTGTATTTGCCTTATCACTGGGTAAGTATGAAAAAGTGAAGGTCAGCAACGGAACCGTTACGCTGCTGGTGGCAAAATTGGCTGACGGCAAGGTTCACTTCTATAAATTCGAGGACGGCGGCAAGGAGATCACCTTCTTTGCGGCCAAGGCGTCTGATGGCAGCATAAAAACCGCATTTGACGCTTGTGATTCCTGCTTTAAATCCAAAAAGGGGTATGAACAGCAAGGCGACAAAATGAATTGCAAAAACTGCAACCAGAAGTTTGCCATCAATCGCCTTGGCCCTAACGCCACCGGCGGCTGCAATCCCGGCTATCTGCCTCATCAGGAGAACGGTAATTCCATCACTATTTCAGTTAACGACCTCAAGGGCGGAGCGAGATACTTCTGATGAAACTGCACAATATTTCCATTAACAACCTGAAACGCCGCAAGGCCAAGATGGCCTTTCTGACAATCGGTCTGATGGTGGGTATCGCCACTATCGTCACTCTGGTGACTTTGACCCGCTCCATGTCCAGCGATATTGAACGCAAGATGGACGAGTTCGGGGCAAATATCCTCGTGACTCCACAGAGTAATGGGCTGTCCATGAATTACGGCGGCATCAGCCTGGGGGGCGTCACCTTTGACCAGCGTGAGATTCGCGAAGAGGATCTGGCGAAGATCAGGACTATCGCCAACCACAAGAATATCTCGGCCATCAGCCCCAAGGTGCTGGGCGGCATCAAAATCAACGCCCACGATGTGTTGCTGGTTGGAGTCAACTTCGAGAGCGAACTGAAGATGAAACAGTGGTGGAAGGTTTTTGGAAATGAGCCCAAATCGGAGCACGATCTGTTACTCGGTTCCGATGCCGCTAAAGTGCTTAATGTATCTCCCGGAGACAGTCTGGATATCAAGGGAGAATCCTTCGCAGTTGCCGGGGTGCTTGACCAGACCGGCTCACAGGATGACGCCCTCGTCTTTGCCAGCCTGGGCAAGGCCCAGAAGCTTCTGGGAAAGGTGGGCAAAATCAGCATGGCCGAGGTGGCGGCGCTCTGTTCCGGCTGCCCCATCGGCGACATGGTCACCCAGATTGCCGAGAAAATACCTGATGCCAAGGTGTCGGCCATTCAACAGGTGGTGGAAGGACGGCTCAAGGCGCTGGATCAATTCAAACGTTTTTCCTATGCCATGGCTGGAGTGGTTGTTTTCATCGGCTCACTGATTGTCTTCGTTACCATGATGGGGAGTGTCAACGAGCGTACGGTTGAAATCGGTGTTTTCCGTGCCATCGGTTTCAGGAAAAGTCACATCATGCGGATTATCCTGCTTGAGGCCGCCCTGGTCAGCCTGCTGGCGGGATTTTTGGGATATGCCGTCGGCATGGGGGGCGCTAAGTTGGCTCTGCCGTTCATGGCGGAGAGCAAGGATGCTCACCTGATCTGGGACACAACTGTGGCATTCGGTTCAATCGGGCTTGCGTTGACGCTTGGCCTTCTGGCGAGCCTTTACCCGGCACTGCATGCGAGCAAAATGGATCCGACCGAGGCGCTGAGAGCATTATAGAAAACCATTAATAGAACGCGGAAAAAGCGGTACAGGCGGATAAAGGCGGATTTTAAAATCTAAACCGGAATATTTGGTAAATCCGAAAGCCATAAACCTGAAGATTGTTGTTTGACCCTGAATTTATTTTTGGTTTTAGATCCTCTTTTATCCGTTTTTTCCGACTGTACCGCGTTCTATTGTATTTTTTAGTTTTTTGGAGATTTTTTATGGCACTTATCGAGATTAAAAATGTAAAGAAGCAATACACCAGCGGTGGTGATATTGTTGAAGCGCTGCGAGGTGTAGATATCAGCATTGAAGCTGGTGAATTCATCACCATCATGGGGCAGTCCGGCTCCGGCAAGAGCACCCTGCTATCGGTGCTGGGAGGGATGAACCATCCCACCACGGGCGAGGTCGAGATGGCCGGCGTAAAACTGTATCAACTTCCCGGCGAGAAGCTGGCCGATTTCAGGGCCCAGAATCTTGGGTTTGTGTTCCAGTCGTTTAATCTCATCTCCTATCTGACCGCCATTGAGAACGTCATGCTGCCGCTGGCCATTGTCAAAATGAGTACACCGGCAAAGAAGAGCGCGGCGCGCCAGGCGCTCGAACGGGTCGGCCTTGGCGGCAAGCTCGATCGGCTGCCCAACCAGCTCTCCGGCGGCGAACAGGAACGGGTCGCAATTGCCAGAGCCATAGTCAACAATCCCCACATACTGCTGGCTGACGAACCCACCGGCAACCTGGATTCAAAAACCAGTGAAGAGGTAATGGCGCTTTTCCGTGAACTGAACGACCACGGCCAGACCGTGGTCATGGTAACCCACAATCCCGAAAACGGAGCGTATTCTGACCGAACCATCAATTTGAAGGACGGGATGGTGATTTGAGGCGGTCTACCTGCCTGTTCAGTACTTTTTGTGGTATATAACTAATGTGGAATATTGTCCTGTAGAAAAGAATATTGATGCATAGACAGCTCAGATTCAGGAGTTCACATGAAAAACCTTCGCACACTTGCTTTGCTGTTGCTGTTGTCTCTTTCGTCGGCAATGGTATGGGCGGAAGAAGAGAAGCTGCCTGCTGAAGATCTGGCGCGTCTTGTTGATGCAGCGGTTGCCAATAATCCGGAATTGAAGTCATCTCAGGCGCGTTGGCAGATGTTTGCCAACAAGGCGAAGCAGGCCTCAAGCCTTGAAGACCCGATGTTCATGTTCAAACTCCAGAACATGCTGGCTCGCGAACCATTTGTGTTCAACAAGGATCCCCAGTCCGCCAAGGTGATCGGCATATCCCAGCAGCTCCCGTTCTGGGGTAAGCGTGCCCTCAAGCAGGAAGTGGCCCGGTATGAGGCCGAGTCCTATAAATGGACCATTGAAGAGCGCAAACTGGAACTGATCCGTATGGTCAAGGAAACCTACTACCAGCTATGGGCTGTGGACAAATCCATGGGCATAGTTGATAAGAACCTGAGGATACTGGCCGACTTCGTGACCATTGCCGAGTCCAAGTACTCCGTCGGACAAGGGGTGCAGCAGGATATCTACAAGGCGGGCCTGGAAAAATCCAGGATGCTTGACATGCAGATCACTTTGCGGCAACAGAGGAAAAGCCTGGAAGCAAACCTCAACTACCTTCTCTATCGTCCCGGAAATACTCCGGTCGGCACAATAGCCGATTTCACCCTGCCGCAACTGCCACTTTCAGCCGAACGGCTGAACCAGACAGCCTTTGAGAAGCGGCCGCAGATAAAAAGTCTGGCCAGTCTGGCCAGTAAAGGAGAGGCGTCCCACCGTCTGGCGCAAAAGGAATTCTATCCCGATTTCAATCTCTCATTCGAGTACATGTTCAAAGAAGCCATTTCGAGCGAAATGGCAAACGATCCCGGTTACAACATGTTCACGCTTGGCGTGACATTCAACCTCCCGTTCCAGCAGGAACGGCGGTATGCAATGCTCGCCGAATCCACTTCCGAGACGAGTATGGCAACTGAAGAATTGAACGGACTTAAAAACACGATCTCCTACACCATCAACGACACGCTTGCTCAACTGGAGCGGAGAAGGAATCTGGTGGAACTTTACAAAGGGGGGATTATCCCCCAGGCGGAGCAATCCCTGGAGTCGGCAGTCATCAGTTATCGGGTCAACAAGGTTGATTTTCTGACGCTCCTCGATGGCCGAATGACTCTGTTTAATTACGAGCGCGAGCTGTACGAGTCGCAGGCCGAATACATGATGAAGCTGGCGCAGCTTGAAGCGGTGGTTGGAAGTAACCTTGCATCGGCACCAGCGGAGCTTGCTTCCGAACATTCACAACATAATTAAAATCAATCATATCGAGGTACGACCATGTCCCTGAACAAGAAAATCGCAATCCCGCTGGTAATCATTATTCTGGCTGCTGCGACGGGTGGCGGCTGGTATGCATGGCAGCATAAAGGTCACGATCATAGCGCCGAGGGAAAAGCAGCACCTGGGAAGCAGCTTTACACCTGTTCCATGCACCCCTTTATCATCAAGGACAAGCCGGGCACCTGCCCGATCTGCGGCATGGAGCTGATCAAGAAGCTTGAAAGTGCTACAGCCGACGGCGGCGCTCAGACTGCAGAGCAGAAACAGCAGGCCGACATGCTCGGCCATGTCTCGCTCTCGCCGACCCAGCGCGTCATGGCCAATGTCGCCTCGGTTGAGGTGAAGAAGGCTACTCTCAACAAGGAAATCAACGCCGTCGGCATCGTGCAGTTCGACCAGTCGCGACAGGCAAAGGCGACCGCCTGGATCGCAGGGCGTATCGACCGACTCAATGTAAATACCGTGGGTGCCTATGTCAGCAAGGACAAGCCGGTTGCGGAAGTTTACTCGCCTGATCTGGTCGCAACCCAACAGGAATATCTGCTGGCGGTCAAAAGCCGTGAACAGTTGAAAAACTCTTCAATCCCATCTATATCCCAGAATGGCGAAGGTTTGGTGTCATCAGCCAAACAGCGCCTGATGCTGTTCGGAGTCAAGGAGAGCCAGATTGCCGAACTGGAGAAGAGCGGCAAACCGAATATCCGTCTCCCGATCTACACTCCCATCTCCGGCGTAGTTATCGAGAAAATGGTGCAACAGGGGCAGTATGTAAATGTTGGTGAGGTGTTGTTCAATGTAGCCGACCTCTCCAGCGTCTGGGTGGAGGTGGAGGTGTACGAGAACGAATTCCCCAATATTCATCTCGGCCAGCAGGTGGAGATCCGCTCGCAATCATTCCCCGGTAAACCGTTCACCGGCAGAATTTCCTATGTCTATCCTTTTCTGGATCCCAAAACCAGAACTGTCAAGGCCCGCGTGGAGATGCCGAATCCCGGCATGAAGCTCAAGCCGGATATGTTTGTCAACGCCATCATCAAAGTGCCGCTCGGTTCGGCAATCGTTGTGCCGGTTACCGCCGTCATCGACACCGGCAAGCGTCAGGTGGTCTGGGTGGAAACCTCAACCGGGATGTTCGAGCCGCGTGATGTCCAGGTCGGCCAGACAAGTAATGACAAAATCCAGATACTGTCGGGTCTCAAAACCGGCGACAAAGTGGCGGTTTCGGGCGGCTATCTGATCGACTCCGAATCGCAGCTGAAAGGTGGCGGCGGTCATGAAAACATGCCGGGTATGAAGATGGATGAGCCGAAAGGTGGCAAACCGGCGTCAGTTCCTCCGGCACAACCTGCGCCGGCAAAAAAGGGAACCTTGAAGATGGATGATATGAAGATGTAACGGTAGGGGCGGCCCCATGTGGGGCCGCCCTGTCACTGTCACGGGCAACCACACGGGGTTGTCCCTACAAGGGAAGAAAAATGATAGAGAAAATTATCGAATATTCCGCCCGCAACCGGGTCATTGTCCTGATGATGTTCGGATTGATCATCGCCTGGGGTACCTGGTCCGTTTACCATACCCCGGTAGATGCGATCCCCGACCTCTCCGACAACCAGGTCATCGTCTTCACCGACTATCCGGGCCGTTCGCCCCAAGTCGTAGAGGATCAGGTCACCTATCCGCTGGCGGTCAATCTGCAAGGCCTGCCCCAGGTGCGCGCCGTGCGTGCCTCCTCCGCCTTCGGCTTCTCCATGATTTACGTCATCTTCGAGGACAAGGCCGACATCTACTGGGCCAGAACGCGCGTGCTGGAACGGCTGAACTACGCAGCGTCGCTGCTGCCTCCCGGTGTGGTTCCGACTCTTGGTCCGGACGGTACCGGTGTCGGGCATGTCTTCTGGTACACCATCGAGGGGAAAGGGTACGATCTGGAACAGCTCCGCACCCTGCAGGACTGGTTCGTACGCTACCAGCTCAATACCGTCCAGGGTGTGGCTGAGGTCGCCTCCATCGGCGGCCTGGTGCGGGAATACCAGATTGACCTCGATCCCGCCAAGCTGTTCGCCTACAACATCAAGGTTTCAAAGGTCATGGACGCGGTCAAAGCCTCCAATAAGGATGTGGGTGGCCGCCTTATCGAGCAGGCCGATGCCGAATATCTGATCCGCGGTCGCGGCTACGTCAAGTCCACTGCCGATCTGGAGAATGTCGTCGTCGGCGCCGACATGCGCGGCACGCCGATCTTCGTCAAAAATCTGGGTACGGTGCAGACCGGCGGCGCCATCCGGCGAGGCATGCTGGAAATGAACGGCGAAGGTGAGGCGGTGGGCGGCATTGTGGTCATGCGCTACGGCGAGAACGCCAAGGATGTCATTGACCGGGTCAAGGTCAAGATCAAGGATCTGGAGAAAGGTCTTCCTCCCGGCGTAAAAATTATGGTTTCATACGACCGCTCCGACCTGATCGAGCGGGCCATCGAGACCCTGAAGAAAAACCTGCTGGAGGAATCGGTCGTAGTTTCGCTGGTGATCCTGATCTTCCTGCTGCATTTCCAGAGCGCCCTGGTAATCGTACTGACCCTGCCGATCTCGGTCCTGATCGCCTTCATCACCATGAAGCTGATGGGGGTCAGCTCCAACATCATGTCCCTGGGGGGGATCGCCATAGCCATCGGTGTTCTGGTGGACGCCGGGGTCATCATGGTGGAGAACTGCTATCGCCACCTGTCCGAGATGCCGCCTGAAGAACGCGCCGGCAAACGACTGGAGGTTGTGATTACTTCGGCCAAACAGGTCGGTCGGGCAATATTTTTCTCCCTGGCCATTATCGTACTCTCCTTTGTACCGGTCTTTATGTTGGAGGGACA